>NZ_JBNDIK010000077.1:0-1034 GCF_050434365.1 Massilia sp. UYP32 | reverse complement strand
CTGGTTCACTATCGGTCGATTACGAGTATTTAGCCTTGGAGGATGGTCCCCCCATGTTCAGACAGGATTTCTCGTGTCCCGCCCTACTTGTCGTACGCTTAGTACCACCGGTCTGATTTCGCATACGGGGCTATCACCCACTATGGCGCCACTTTCCAGAGGCTTCTGCTATCAGTCCGACTATCACGTACAGGCTCATCCCATTTCGCTCGCCACTACTTTGGGAATCTCGGTTGATTTCTTTTCCTGCAGCTACTTAGATGTTTCAGTTCGCCGCGTTCGCTTTGCATACCTATGTATTCAGTATGCAATGACCTAAAAGGCCGGGTTTCCCCATTCGGAAATCTGCGGATCAAAGCTCGTTTGCTAGCTCCCCGCAGCTTATCGCAAGCTACTACGTCCTTCATCGCCTGTAATCGCCAAGGCATCCACCATGTGCACTTATTCACTTGTCCCTATAACGTTGGCCTCTTCATGAGTTAAAGAGATCGTCATAGATCAAGAGTACAACTATGTTTGCTTGATACAAATTACTACTACCCTAAGTGTGTTTTACTTGTCATTGCTGACTAGCTCAACACGCTTAAAAAAACTTTACTTCTTCCAGATTGTTAAAGAACGAAAAAACAGTGATCTCGAAAAGATCAAACCTAAACCGCACTTGGTTATCTCAACCAGGCTTACGTTTGAACTTTATGGTGGAGGATGACGGGATCGAACCGACGACCCCCTGCTTGCAAAGCAGGTGCTCTCCCAGCTGAGCTAATCCCCCATTAGGGTGCGCTGATATCTTGGTAGGGCTGGTTGGACTCGAACCAACGACCCCCGCGTTATCAACACGGTGCTCTAACCAGCTGAGCTACAGCCCCGATAAAACTGTTCTTTACTCGTTCAACAGTCGATAAGCGTGGACGCTTGATGATGGGTCGTTAGACCCCGGTGCTACTCTAGAAAGGAGGTGATCCAGCCGCACCTTCCGATACGGCTACCTTGTTACGACTTCACCCCAGTCACGAATCCTACCGTGGTAAGCG
>NZ_JBNDIK010000076.1:0-1064 GCF_050434365.1 Massilia sp. UYP32 | reverse complement strand
GCATCTGGCCCCTGTCACCAATCCGTGATCAAATTGGCAAGAGGGACATTTCTACTTTGCGCAACAGGGGACATTTCTATTTAGCGTTGACAAGGGTTATCGGGAAATTTATTTCGTAAGTGATCGGGTCAGTGCGTCGATGACCGCCCGATCGTTCGGATTGCACAACAGGGAAGGAAGATCCGCCTGCGGAATCAGGTGCACGGCCTGGCTTTCCCACCCCATCAGCGCCGGGTTGCCGCCGATCCGGCGCGCCAGGTAATAGCGGGTATGGGTCAGCGTGCGCGCGGAGTCGATCAGGTGAGCCAGGATTTCCACGCGCAGCCCCGATTCCTCGAACGCTTCCCGAATCGCCGTCGCTTGCAGGTTGATGCCGGGATCGACCCGGCCCTTGGGAAAGGTCGCGTCATAGCCGCCGAAGCGGTTCGACGGCGACACCGCCCAGACGCGCCCATCGTCTTCCACGATGACGACGCCGGCCGCGGGGGATTTCGATGGCGCTGGTTCGAAGGCCGGTTCGGCGATGTCGGCCTGGCCCGCAACGTCGGCCCAGTCGGCCTGCGTGGCCGGCACGTCCAGCCATGGCGCGAAGGGCAGGCCATTGAGCGCCGGGGGCAGGGCGCCGAGGGGAATCACGGTGGCGACCCGGGCAGGGTCGTGCCAGGTGCCGGGCGCGCTCGGCTGCGAAGGCCGGGCAATCAGCACTGGCTTGCCGTGCTCGTCAGGCTGGGGATGATGGACGGCGGCGTCGTTCATGGGACGGTGGCGGCTGAAATGATCGTGCGGGCCAAAAGCAATAAGGGCACTTCTTGCGAAGCGCCCTTATCTGAAGAAGGTTGGTGCGGCTGGCAGGAATCGAACCCACGACCCCTTGGTTCGTAGCCAAGTACTCTATCCAGCTGAGCTACAGCCGCCCAATGCAGGCATTATAGCGGGAGGCGGGCGTCTTGGCAAAGGTTCATTGCCGAACTGTTAGCGCAAAGTAGTAATGTCCCCTCTCCGCTAAGTAGAAATGTCCCCTAGGATGCCCTGAAGGGGGACGGGACAGTGCTCAAGATGACAGC
>NZ_JBNDIK010000075.1:0-1098 GCF_050434365.1 Massilia sp. UYP32 | reverse complement strand
TTAGTTCCGTGCGATCATTTTCCTCGTCGTAGCTGGCCTTTGTTCCGTGCAAAGGCTATGCTCGACGACTTGATTGCTGGATTCAGCAGTCCCGGCATTCAATCGCACCAGGAGGAGTTGGCAGCATGAGTTCACGCATTCACCCGCAAGCCCGTACCACCCCGAAAATCCGACAGGAGATCAAGGATTCGGGCCTATCCGACCGACAGGCCGCGAAGGTTTTCAACATCAGCCGCCCGACCGCCCGGAAATGGCTCAAGCGGGACGACGTGCAGGACCGCTCGCACCGTGCCCACACGCTGCATACGACCTTGAGCGCAGCGCAGGAAGCCATCGTGCTCGCGCTGCGCCAGTCGCTCTACTTGCCCCTCGATGATCTGCTGTTCATCACGCGGCAGTACATCAATCCCGACGTTTCTCGATCAGGCATTGCACGCCTGCTCAAGCGCGAAGGCATGTCGCGTCTTGAAGACGTGATCCCGAAGGCCGAGGGCGAAACGATCGCTCCCAAGAAGACCTTCAAAGACTACGAACCAGGCTTTATTCATATCGACATCAAGTACCTGCCGCAGATGCCGGACGAGACCTCGCGCCGCTACCTGTTCGTCGCCATCGACCGCGCTACCCGCTGGGTCTTCATGCACATCTACGGCGACATGACCGACAAGAGCAGCGTCGATTTCCTGCGCCGCTTGAAGCTGGCCTCGCCCATCAAGATCAGCAAGATCCTGACCGACAACGGCTCGCAATTTACCGACCGTTTCGCCACCAAAGACAAAAAGCCAAGCGGCCAGCACGCCTTCGACGTGGCTTGTGCCGCACTGCCTGCCGAGCACCGTCTGGCGCCGCCGCGGCACCCGCAGACGAACGGCATGGTCGAGCGTTTCAACGGTCGCATCAATGAATTGCTGCAGCAGACCCGCTTCGACAGCCGTGCCGATTTGCAGACCACATTGATGAACTATTTGAAGCTATACAACCACCACATTCCGCAGCGTGCACTCGATGCAAAGACGCCCATCCTCGCGCTCAAAGAATGGCAGCAAAAACGGCCGGAATTATTCGTTAAGCGGGTTTATGAACAGGCGGGACTTGACA
>NZ_JBNDIK010000074.1:0-1101 GCF_050434365.1 Massilia sp. UYP32 | reverse complement strand
TGTCAAGTCCCGCCTGTTCATAAACCCGTTTGACAAATAATTCGGGGCGCTTTTTCTGCCATTCTTTGAGCGCCAGAATTGGTGTTTTGCTGTCGATGGCGCGTTGCGGAATATGATGGTTGTAGAGCTTCAAGTAGTTCATCAAGGTCGCCTCCAGATCAGCCCTGCTGTCGAAACGGGTTTGCTGTAGCAGTTCGTTGATTCGTCCGTTGAAGCGCTCTACCATGCCATTCGTTTGCGGGTGCCGTGGCGGTGCCAGGCGATGCTCTGCCGGCAGTGCGGTACAAGCCACATCGAAGGCATGGTTGCCGCTCGGCTTCTTGTCCTTGGTAGCGAAGCGGTCAGTGAACTGAGAGCCGTTATCTGTCAGTATCTTGCTGATCTTGATCGGTGAAGCAAGCTTGAGCCGACGCAGGAAATCGACGCTGCTCTTGTCCGTCATGTCGCCATAGATGTGCATGAAAACCCATCGCGTGGCCCGGTCGATCGCGACGAACAGATAGCGACGCGAGGTTTCGTCAGGCATCTGGGGCAAGTATTTGATATCGATGTGAACGAAGCCTGGTTCGTAATCCTTGAACGTCTTTTTCGGCGCGATCGTTTCGCCTTCAGCTTTCGGGATGACATCTTCAAGACGTGACATGCCCTCGCGCTTCAAAAGGCGGGCAAGACCTGAGCGAGAGACGTCAGGATTGATGTACTGCTTGGTGACGAAGAGAAGATCGTCCAATGGCAAATAAAGCGACTGGCGCAGCGCAAGCACGATCGCTTCCTGCGCTGCGCTCAGGGTGGTCTTGAGGACATGGGCACGGTGGGAACGGTCCTGTACATCATCACGCTTGAGCCACTTCTTGGCGGTAGCCCGGCTGACATTGAAGACCTTGGCCGCCTGGCGATCTGACAGGCCCGAGTCCTTGATCTCTTGGCGCGTTTTCGGTGTAGTTCGGGCTTGCGGGTGAATGCGTGAACTCATGCTGCAAATTGCTCCTGGTGCTTTGAAATTCCGGGATTGCTGAACCCAGCAATCAACTCGTTCAGCATAGCCTTTGCTCGGAATAAAGGCCAGCTACGACGAGGAATATGATCGCACGGCACTAAACA
>NZ_JBNDIK010000073.1:0-1216 GCF_050434365.1 Massilia sp. UYP32 | reverse complement strand
TAATGCCGCTAAGTTAACGATCTTTGCGGCATTTTTTCGTTGTAAACGTGGCTCAGAAATGTTAACTTTCGGCCATGCTTTCTGATGCCATCCCCCTCGTCATTGACCTACCTAATCCTCTTGAGTGGAGCCGCCTTGGCGAACATCTGCCCTACGAATGGGTGGAAGCTGCGTTAGTAGCGAACGATAAAGCGACTATCCGCTCTCGGCGGTTACCCGCGCAGCAGGTCGTCTGGCTAGTCATTGCTCTGGCGATCTATCGACACCGTTCCGTCAAGGACATTGTCGACTCGCTCGACCTGGCATTGCCCGAGTTGGCAGACCGTTGCATCACCTCCAGCGCGACAACGCAAGCTCGACAACGCTTGGGCTCCGAGCCGCTTGAATGGTTGTTTCACAAGTCGTCGCGGCAGTGGATTGCGCACGATGAAGCGCATTATCTGTTCAAGGGCTTGCATCTGCTTGCCATGGATGGCACGACATTGCGCCTGGCAGATAGCCCAGACAATCGCGAGCACTTTGGTTCTCAAATCTACCCCAACAACAAGGTTGCCAGCTATCCACAAGCACGCGGCGTGACCCTGATGATGATGGAAACCCAACTGATCCGTGATGCCCGTTTTGGACGCTACGACATCAGCGAAACGACGCATGCCCACTCTCTGCTCGAGAGCATTCCTGACGACTCGCTCACTGTGTTTGACCGAGGCTTTCTGTCAGCGCAACTACTATGCAATCTCGTCAACCATGGAACGAATCGACACTTCCTTGTGCCCGCCAAGAGCAACACCAAATGGACTCTAATCCTAGGCACGGACGACGATGGCATCGTGGAAATGATTGTCTCGCCTGCTGCACGCAAAAAAGATCCCGCTCTGCCAGAGACTTGGCGCGTGCGCGCCGTAAGAACACCGGATGACGGATCGGGAAAACAGCGGTACCTGCTTACGTCGCTGATGGATAGCAAGAAGTTCAAGGCGGTTGACTTGATTGCTTGTTATCTCCGACGCTGGCGTATCGAAACAAGTTATAGGGAACTGAAGCAGTCAATGATGGGCTCGGAGTTGACTCTGCGCAGCATGACGGTCAGCGGTACCGAGCAGGAAATCTGGGGGGCGATGATCGCTTATAACCTGATTCGCGTTGAGATCGCCAAGGCCGCGCTGGAAGCGAAATGCGAACCGACGAGCATCAGTTTTACTACTGCCCTGATGAC
>NZ_JBNDIK010000072.1:0-1322 GCF_050434365.1 Massilia sp. UYP32 | reverse complement strand
TAGATAATCGCGTTCGTGAAGCGCTCGCCGAACATGATGGCGAACTGGTTGGCAGCCTGCTTCCAGGTACGCTGTGGCATCTTCCAATCTTTCTCGATATTGCGCAAGGCCAGGAACAATAACTTGGTCGCGGCTTCGTCGCTGGGGAAGTGACCACGGTTCTTGACGATCTTCCGCAGACGCATATGCAGGCTTTCAATAGCGTTGGTCGTGTAGATGATCGTGCGCACTTCAGGTGGGTAGGCAAAGAACGGAATCACCTGCTGCCACTGGCGCCGCCACATCGCGGCCACGGTCGGAAACTTGGTGCCCCATGGGCCTTCTGCAAAGGCATCCAGCGCCGCTTCGGCCAGCTCGGCGTTGGCAGCGTGGTAGATCGGCTTGAGCGCCGCTGCCAGTTCCTTCCGGTCCTTCCAGGCCGCAAGCGTCGTCGAATTGCGGATCAGGTGCACGATGCACGTCTGGATCTGCGCTTGCGGATAAACGGCCTCGATGGCCTCCGGGAAGCCGCGCAGGCCATCGACGACGGCGATCAGGATATCGTCCAGTCCGCGGTTCTTGAGTTCGTTGAAAACCTTCAGCCAGAATTTGGCGCCTTCGGTCTGTTCGATCCACAGACCCAGCACTTCCTTGCGGCCGTCGGCACGAATGCCCAAGGCCAGATATACGGCCTTGTTCTTGACCGTGCCTTCGTCCCGGATCTTCAGGCGCAACGCGTCGAAATACACGATCGGATACATCGCCTCGAGCGGCCGCTGCTGCCACTGCGCGACCTCCTCGAGCACTTCGTCGGTGATGGTCGAAATCAGGTCTGGCGACACCTCGGTGCCGTACAACTCCAGCAAATGCGCCTGAATCTCGCGCACGCTCATACCACGAGCGTACATGCTGATAACGTGATCGTCGAAGCCCGACATCCGGCGCTGATGTTTGGCCACCAGTTTGGGCTCGAAGCTCGACAGACGATCGCGCGGAATGTCCAGGTGGAGCTCCCCGCCTGGCGTCAAGACCTTCTTCGGGCTGCTACCGTTGCGGTGGTTTCTGCTGCCGTCTTCCTCGTTGGCCAGGTGGTGGTTCAACTCGGCCGACAACATACGCTCGGCCAGCATTTTTTTGAGCTGCCCGGCGAGGCCCGATTCGCCAAGGATCGACTCGGCGTCCTTGTTCTCAACCTGGGCCAGCAACTGGTCGATCAGCTCAACGGGAAACGGGTACGCTGCTTTCTGTTTTTTGGGCTTCTTGGTGGTCATCACTTCGGTCATGGAACAGTCCTTTCGGGATTATTTCATGACCCCGTTCCACACAGAAATTCTGACAGGCTC
>NZ_JBNDIK010000071.1:0-1351 GCF_050434365.1 Massilia sp. UYP32 | reverse complement strand
TATAGTGGACCCCGAATCTGAGACGGTGGTTTAAGCTGTCGTCCGCGAAAGGATGACAGCGAATGAGTGAAGGTAAAAAACGCAGGGTGCACAGCGCCGAGTTCAAGGCCAAGGTTGGGTTGGAAGCGGTGCGTGGGGTGAAGACGGTGACGGAGATTGCGCAGGAATTCGGCGTGCATCCAGTACTGGTGGGCCAGTGGAAGAAGGAGATCCTGGAGAACGCCGGCGCCCTGTTCGACGTCAAGCGCGGGCCGAAGCCGGTGGACGAAAGCAGCCCGGAGGACAAGCTGTACAGCGAGATCGGCAAGCTGAAGATGCAGGTGGATTGGCTCAAAAAAAAGCTTGGGGAATGAGTCCGGCCGAGCGGGCACGGTGGATCGAGCGCGAGGACAAGATACCGCTGACGATGCAGTGCGAGCTGGCCGGCGTGCCGCGTTCGACCGTGTATCGGCGGCTGGAGGCGGCGGCCCGACAGGAATGCATCGAGGAGGAGGACGGCCAGCTGCGCGCCCTGATCGACGAGGAGTACACCAGCCGCCCGTTCTACGGCAGCCGGCGCATGGCGGTCTTCCTGCGAGGCCGAGAGCACCGCGTCAACCGCAAGCGCGTGCAGCGCCTGATGCGGGAAATGGGCTTGGCGGGCATGGCGCCGGGGCCGTCCACGAGCAAGCCGCACCCGCAGCACAAGGTCTATCCCTATCTGCTGCGCGGGGTGGCGGTCACGCGGCCGAACCAGGTGTGGAGTACGGACCTGACGTACATTCGGCTGGCGCGCGGCTTTGCCTACCTGGTGGCGGTCATCGATTGGTACTCGCGTCGTGTGCTGGCCTGGCGCATCAGCAACAGCATGGACGCGTCGTTCTGCGTGGACTGTCTGGAGGAGGCATTGCGCCACCACGGCAAGCCCGAGGTATTCAACAGCGACCAGGGCTCGCAGTTCACCAGTGACGCCTTTACCAGCGTGCTCAAGCGCGAAGGCGTGGCCATCAGCATGGATGGGCGAGGACGGGCGCTGGACAACATCTTCGTCGAGCGCCTGTGGCGCAACGTGAAGTACGAGGACGTGTACCTGAAGGGCTACGCCAACATGGCCGAGCTGACAGTCGGCCTGGCACAGTACTTCGCGTTTTACAACGCCGAGCGTCCACACCAGGCGCTGGGCTACGAGACGCCAGATCATGTCTACCGTGCCGGTGTTGGAGGAGGTGCGTTGATCGTCGACAAGTTCGGCGACGCGGACCAAGAGCCGGAGAAAAACGGCGGAACGGGGCAGCGCCGGGCAGCTGCTGAAGTGGAAATGGACACAGCTTAAACTAGCCGGCTGAGTGTCTTGACTGATGGGTCCACTTTA
>NZ_JBNDIK010000070.1:0-1365 GCF_050434365.1 Massilia sp. UYP32 | reverse complement strand
GGACCTGTCAGAAATTCTGTGTGCGGGGCCAGAATTCGTAGTTAGGTAATTGCGTTCGTGAAGCGTTCGCCGAACATGATGGCGAACTGGTTGGCGGCCTGCTTCCAGGTACGCTGCGGCATCTTCCAATCTTTCTCGATATTGCGCAAGGCCAGGTACAGCAATTTGGTCGCCGCTTCGTCGCTGGGGAAGTGGCCGCGGTTCTTGACGATCTTTCGCAGGCGCATATGCAGGCTCTCGATGGCGTTGGTGGTGTAGATGATCGTGCGCACTTCTGGCGGATAGGCGAAGAAGGGAATCACCTGCTGCCACTGGCGCCGCCACATGGCGGCCACGGTCGGGAATCTGGTGCCCCATGGCCCGGCCGCAAAGGCGTCCAGCGCCGCTTCAGCCAGATCGGCATTGGCGGCTTGGTAGACGGGTTTCAAGGCCGCCGCAAGCTCCTTGCGGTCCTTCCACGCTGCCAGCGTCGTCGAATTGCGGATCAGGTGCACGATGCAGGTCTGGATCTGCGCTTGCGGGTACACGGCCTCGATGGCCTCGGGGAAGCCGCGCAGGCCATCGACGACGGCGATCAGGATGTCCTCCAGTCCTCGATTCTTCAGTTCGTTGAAGACCTTCAGCCAGAACTTGGCGCCTTCGGTTTGCTCGATCCACAGGCCCAGCACTTCCTTGCGGCCGTCGGCACGAATGCCAAGGGCGAGATAAACAGCCTTGTTCTTGACGGTGCCTTCGTCGCGGATTTTCAGGCGCAGCGCATCGAAATAGACGATCGGGTACATCGCTTCAAGCGGCCGCTGCTGCCATTGCGTGACCTCTTCGAGAACCTCGTCGGTGATGGTCGAAACCAGGTCCGGCGATACTTCGGTGCCGTACAGCTCCAGCAAATGCCTCTGGATTTCGCGCACGCTCATGCCGCGCGCGTACATGCTGATGACGTGATCGTCGAAACCCGGCATGCGCCGCTGGTGCTTGGCGACCAGTTTGGGCTCGAAGCTCGACAAGCGATCACGTGGGATGTCCAGATGAAGTTCGCCGCCCGGCGTCAGCACCTTTTTCGGGCTGCTGCCGTTACGGTGATTCTTGCTGCCTTCGCCCTCGCTGGCCAGATGATGGCTCAGCTCGGCCGACAGCATGCGCTCGGCCAGCATCTTCTTGAGCTGCCCAGCCAGACCAGCTTCACCGAGGATCGATTCGGCGTCCTTGTTCTCGACCTGGGCGAGCAACTGGTCGATCAGCTCGACCGGGAACGGGTATGCGGCTTTCTGTTTCTTGGGCTTTTTGGTGGTCATCACTTCGGTCATGGAACAGTCCTTTCGGGATTATTTCATGACCCCGTTCCACACAGAAAATCTGACAGGCTCG
>NZ_JBNDIK010000069.1:0-1365 GCF_050434365.1 Massilia sp. UYP32 | reverse complement strand
GAGCCTGTCAGAATTTCTGTGTGGAACCGGGGTCATGAAATAATCCCGAAAGGACTGTTCCATGACCGAAGTGATGACCACTAAGAAGCTCAAGAAGCAAAAAGCAGCATACCCATTCCCCGTCGAGCTGATCGACCAGTTGCTGGCCCAGGTTGAGAACAAGGACGCTGAGTCGATCCTTGGCGAATCGGGCCTGGCCGGGCAACTCAAGAAGATGCTGGCCGAACGTATGTTGTCGGCCGAGTTGAACCATCACTTGGCCAACGAGGAAGAAGGCACTAAAAACCACCGTAACGGCAGCAGCCCTAAGAAGGTGCTCACGCCCGGCGGCGAGCTCCACCTGGACGTGCCGCGCGATCGCCTGTCGAGCTTTGAGCCCAAGCTGGTGGCCAAACATCAGCGCCGGATGTCTGGCTTTGATGATCACGTCATCAGCATGTACGCGCGTGGGATGAGCGTGCGTGAGATCCAGGCGCATCTGCTGGAGTTGTACGGTACCGAGGTGTCGCCGGACCTGATTTCGACCATCACCGACGAGGTGCTCGACGAGGTCGCACAGTGGCAACAACGGCCGCTTGAAGCGATGTATCCAATCGTCTATTTCGACGCGTTGCGCCTGAAGATCCGGGACGAAGGTACAGTCAAGAACAAGGCTGTGTATTTGGCTCTGGGCATTCGTGCCGACGGCCGCAAGGAAGTGCTGGGTCTGTGGATCGAGCAGACCGAAGGCGCCAAGTTCTGGCTGAAGGTTTTCAACGAGCTCAAGAATCGTGGGCTGGACGATATCCTGATCGCTGTCGTCGATGGCCTGCGTGGCTTCCCCGAGGCCATTGAAGCCGTTTATCCGCAGGCGCAGATCCAGACGTGCATCGTGCACCTGATCCGCAACTCGACGACGCTTGCGGCCTGGAAGGACCGTAAAGAGCTGGCAGCGGCGCTCAAGCCGATTTACCACGCTGCCAATGCCGACCTGGCAGAAGCGGCGCTGGACGCGTTTGCGGAAGGTCCATGGGGCACTAAGTTTCCGACCGTGGCTGCAATGTGGCGGCGCCAGTGGCAGCAGGTGATTCCCTTCTTTGCCTACCCGCCTGAAGTGCGCACGATTATCTACACGACCAACGCCATCGAGAGCCTGCATATGCGCCTACGGAAGATCGTCAAGAACCGCGGCCACTTCCCCAGCGACGAAGCCGCGACCAAGTTATTGTTCCTGGCCTTGCGCAATATCGAGAAAGATTGGAAGATGCCGCAGCGTACCTGGAAGCAGGCTGCCAACCAGTTCGCTATCATGTTCGGCGAGCGCTTCACGAACGCAATTATCTAACTCTGAATTCTGGCCCCGCACACAGAATTTCTGACAGGTCC
>NZ_JBNDIK010000068.1:0-1373 GCF_050434365.1 Massilia sp. UYP32 | reverse complement strand
GCCAACCAGTTCGCCATCATGTTCGGCGAGCGCTTCACGAACGCGATTATCTAACTACGAATTCTGGCCCCGCACACAGAATTTCTGACAGGTCCTAAACCAGCGCTACATTAGCATGAAAATTGAACAAGAGCAGTTGGCTCAAGCGTTCAAGTGAGGATACCGATGAACTATTTTGGATTGCTTCCTAAATATCGTGTCAATCGACCTCTTAGTAAGGAGGAGCTGGATAATCGGCTAGCGCAGAATGAGAAGTTGGATATTGAGCCATACAGCCACCTTTGCGTGATAAAGATGAATTCTACTTTTCTCGAATCTGTAGATAAATGGTATGGTTGGCGAGGCAGCCTTTCAGTATTCGCTCTGCCGGCGATAGTGACTGTTTTAGTAATAGTTGGGACAGCGATCATGGAAGCTCTCACTAAGAGTGATGGGTTGAAATTACAACCATCCGGTATCGAGACTGTATTGATACTAACATCAAGTCTCATGCCAATGTTCCTCATTGGAATATGGCTTTTACGTAAAGATTGGTTCTCGTTTACGCATTATCCAGTAAGATTTAATCGCAAGAAGCGGCTTGTCCATGTTTTTCACACCGACGGAACAGTGAGTAGCACACCTTGGGATGAAATATTTTTTACGCTAGGTCATATGCCGCGGTTGCATGAGTGGGAGATTCGTGGTCATATTCTTGATCCGAAAACGTCGCTTATACAGAGAACATTTTCCCTGAGTTATACTGGCCTCTTGTATCTAGACCATAATGGTCAACGTCCTAGCAGGCTATCAAAGTTCGACTTCCTCCGAGCACATTGGGAATTCATAAGACGGTACATGGAGGAAGGCCCCGAGGCAGTTTCTAACCAAGTCCAGTTCTGTATGCCACTGGATGGAAAAAAAGAAAGCATTCGAATCGGTATCGAACGAATGCTTGCAAATATTGCAGGCGTATATGTTCCGATCTACTTAATGACGTTGCCGCTTTGTGCAATTTTCAGCTTGAATCGGATCTTCGCAATGTGGACCAGTAAAATTCCTGAGTGGCCAAGCGAAGTCGAGGCAGATTGTAAAGTCGAGGTTGATGACCCGTTTGCTATAACTGGCAATCGGAGCGGCGATCGGGTTGCCGTATATCCCGAAGCTGCTGCGGCAGCCGGAGTGGAATTCCGGCCGCGCAAGATCAGCGACGGCAGACTGAAGTTGAGGCCCAGCTATCCCTCGACTCAATTGATGAGATGAAGGCTGGTTTCTTGCGCCGCATATGGATCAGCGGTCTCGGACCTGTCAGAAATTCTGTGTGCGGGGCCAGAATTCAGAGTTAGATAATTGCGTTCGTGAAGCGCTCGCCGAACATGATAGCGAACTGGTTG
>NZ_JBNDIK010000067.1:0-1383 GCF_050434365.1 Massilia sp. UYP32 | reverse complement strand
TGTACTCGACCTTGGACTACCAAGGTTATAGGGACAAGCCGTACGGGCAATTAGTACTGGTTAGCTTAATGCATTACTGCACTTCCACACCCAGCCTATCAACGTCCTGGTCTCGAACGACCCTTCAAGGAGCTCAAGGCTCCGGGAAATCTCATCTCAAGGCAAGTTTCCCGCTTAGATGCTTTCAGCGGTTATCTCTTCCGAACTTAGCTACCCGGCAATGCCACTGGCGTGACAACCGGTACACCAGAGGTTCGTCCACTCCGGTCCTCTCGTACTAGGAGCAGCCCCCTTCAAATTTCCAACGCCCACGGCAGATAGGGACCAAACTGTCTCACGACGTTTTAAACCCAGCTCACGTACCACTTTAAATGGCGAACAGCCATACCCTTGGGACCGGCTACAGCCCCAGGATGTGATGAGCCGACATCGAGGTGCCAAACTCCCCCGTCGATATGAACTCTTGGGAGGAATCAGCCTGTTATCCCCAGAGTACCTTTTATCCGTTGAGCGATGGCCCTTCCATACAGAACCACCGGATCACTATGTCCTACTTTCGTACCTGCTCGACTTGTCGGTCTCGCAGTTAAGCACGCTTATGCCATTGCACTATTAGCACGATGTCCGACCGTACCTAGCGTACCTTCGAACTCCTCCGTTACACTTTAGGAGGAGACCGCCCCAGTCAAACTGCCTACCATGCACTGTCCCCGATCCGGATAACGGACCAAGGTTAGAACCTCAAATGAACCAGGGTGGTATTTCAAGGATGGCTCCACGAGAACTGGCGTCCCCGCTTCAAAGCCTCCCACCTATCCTACACAGATTGATTCAAAGTCCAATGCAAAGCTACAGTAAAGGTTCATGGGGTCTTTCCGTCTAGCCGCGGGTAGATTGCATCATCACAAACATTTCAACTTCGCTGAGTCTCGGGAGGAGACAGTGTGGCCATCGTTACGCCATTCGTGCAGGTCGGAACTTACCCGACAAGGAATTTCGCTACCTTAGGACCGTTATAGTTACGGCCGCCGTTTACTGGGACTTCAATCAAGAGCTTGCACCCCATCATTTAATCTTCCAGCACCGGGCAGGCGTCACACCCTATACGTCCACTTTCGTGTTTGCAGAGTGCTGTGTTTTTATTAAACAGTCGCAGCCACCATTTTATTGCAACCCGTTCATCCTTCCACAGTAAAGTGGTCAAACTACTAGGGCGTACCTTATCCCGAAGTTACGGTACCAATTTGCCGAGTTCCTTCTCCCGAGTTCTCTCAAGCGCCTTAGAATACTCATCTCGCCCACCTGTGTCGGTTTGCGGTACGGTCTCGTATGACTGAAGCTTAGAGGCTTTTCTTGGAACCACTTCCGATTGCTTCGTCGCAC
>NZ_JBNDIK010000066.1:0-1420 GCF_050434365.1 Massilia sp. UYP32 | reverse complement strand
AGCAAAACACCAATTCTGGCGCTCAAAGAATGGCAGAAAAAGCGCCCCGAATTATTTGTCAAACGGGTTTATGAACAGGCGGGACTTGACAGTTAGCGTCACTCAAAAGGGCACATTGTTTAATTGTGGTAAGGAACTTCCTGATGAAAAAACCTGTGACCTTCGCTTCGTCATTCCGTGTCAAGGCCGCGCTGTGCTGCAGCGTCGCCGTCCTGCTCACCGCCTGCGGCGGTACGACCGATGAGTTCGCCAATCAGCAGTTGCTGGCTGACACCGTGATTACTGACCCCACGGAGGCATCGCGCGCCAGGACCACGGGCGCGATCGACGCCGGTCCGGCGACGCCGGAGCCCATCGCGCAGGATACGGCCATGCCTGGCGCCGCCACACCGGCGGCCGACAGCGCAGCGCCGGCCATCCCGGAACCGGCGCCGGCGCCGATGGACAATGGCGTCGCCAATGGCGCGCCGGCCGCTCAGACTGCCGAAGGCAACGCCCCGGCATCGAACGAGTTCAATCTCAACGGTTACCAGGAGGCTGCGTCCTCATCCGATCCTGCAATGCAGGGCACGCCGGCGGCAGCCGGCGCCGACGGCCAGCAAGCCACGCAGCGACCGGCAGCGTAGAACCACTTCACATTCCCTTGCGCCTGCGACAGCAGGCGCAGCCGAGACATCGGCGCTTATCAGCAATCTTCCTCCGGCCCGCCGCGGCCCACCTCCCGAGCTGGCGCATCGCTGGCGTATCTGATGCCGCCGCAGCGCGCATATTCCCGGCTTCGCTCAACCCGCAACGCTGTGCTTGTCGTGTTCGGTAGGAAACTGCTGAGTATTCCATTTCTATAGATACATTGCCTCGCAAAAATTAGTGCCCACAAAAAAAATTTCTCAGAAAAAGTTGAACTTAGGAAGTTTCCCGCGCTCAAAGGGTTACATTGTTTAATTAGGGTAAGACACATTCATGACCTTCGCTACCTTCGCTTCGATCCGTACCAACGTCACCCGCGCCGCTGCCGCCGTCGCTTTGCTGGCCGCCGCCATGTCGGCCAACGCCGCCACCATCCCGACCACCCCGAACAATTTCTACGTCTCGCCAACCGGCTCGGACACCGCCGCCGGCACCAAGGCCGCGCCGTTCAAGACCCTGGCGCGCGCTGCCAAGGCCGCGACCAAGCCGGGCACGACCGTGTTCGTGGCCCCGGGCACGTATGCCGGTGGTTTCAAGACCACCGCCAGCGGGACTGCAAGCAGCCGCATCTACTGGGTGTCGACCACGAAGTGGGGCGAAGATCGGACCTGTCAGAAATTCTGTGTGCGGGGCCAGAATCGGTGTTTGTCAACGTAGTTGTCGCGTCATCTCAAGCTGCTTGCTGTAGTGCTTCTGGCCGAATCCGTTCCGGATTCAACCAGACTTGATCGTC
>NZ_JBNDIK010000065.1:0-1476 GCF_050434365.1 Massilia sp. UYP32 | reverse complement strand
TGTCAACGCTAAATAGAAATGTCCCCTGTTGCGCAAAGTAGAAATGTCCCTCTTGCCAATTTGATCACGGATTGGTGACAGGGGCCAGATGCGATTTCGTATGGGCGAACTCAGCACGTACAGGGACGGTGCCCGGTTGCGTTTCCATGCGTTTTTTCCAGGGGTGTCCGATAGGCTGTGGCGGTTGGCGTCGGGCGAGTGCCTGCTCGACCTTGCCATTGATGTCCTTGCCGTCGATCGCCTCATGCTGCTTGATTGGCTTGCTGCTGCATGTGTGCTGCAAAACCCGGCCTTGCCAGACGACCTCGGTCGCACTTTCCGGATGGGTGACGATAGTAACGCTGGCGCCACGCAATGCTCGCCCCTGGTCGGCAATTTGGATCTGATACAGCAAGCCATTGAACTGACAGCTCAGGTTGCTCGACAGGCGGCGAGGTGTATGCACCGAGAGGATTCGGCGTAGAGCAGCTTCGGTTCCGCCATACGGCACATGAGCGTCTTCAGGCAGCACGGCCGTGACGGCAAAGCGCCGGTTGAAGGCGCGAATGAACTGCGGTAGCCAGGCATTGGCAGCCTGCTGGCTACTGATGCCCTGTAACCGCATCTCCTTTACCAAGCGGTCCTGCAAGGTCTGATTGGCTCGCTCGACTCGTCCCTTGGCCTGCGGGCTGTTAGCCTGGATGCCCTCGATACCGAGTTGTTCCAATGCGCGTGCAAACTGCGTTTGCCCTTCACCGACGCCACTCTTGTCGCCCGTGCTGATCCGGAAGATGCTATGACGATCGCTGTACAGGGCCGCTGGCAGGCCATGATTTCTGATGTGCTCCTCCAGCAAACTCATGTATCCAAGCGTCGTCTCGGCATCGACGAAACGCAATGCCATCAGCTCGCTCGTGGCATCGTCGATAAACACCAACAGGCTGCAGCGGGGCGCGCGGCCCTCGAACCAGTCGTGCGGCGATCCATCGATCTGGATCAGCTCTCCGCGCCGCGCCCTGCGCTCGCGCATTGCGTGTGTCCGCGCTGTTGCGCCACGACGCGGTTTCCACAGTTGCGCCGCAATCATCGCCTTGCGCACCGTTTCCACTGATAGGCGGATCTCATGCAGTTCGTCGAGCTTCTCGCATGCCAACGTCGGACCGAAATCCGCATAGTGCGCCCTGATCAGGTCCAATGCCTTGGACAGCTTCTCTTGTGGCGTGCGTCGATTCGACGGTTTGCCCCGGCTCTTGCTCAGTAGCCCTGCATTGCCCTCGTCGAGCATACGCCGCTTCAGACGTTTCACCTGGCGCGTGCTGATGCCCAGCCTCCTGGCAGCACTTTCCTGATCCAGCTTACCCTCAACTACCTGTGCCATCACCTGGCTACGCAACACGTCTTTGGCTGTCATCTTGAGCACTGTCCCGTCCCCCTTCAGGGCATCCTAGGGGACATTTCTACTTAGCGGAGAGGGGACATTACTACTTTGCGCTAACA
>NZ_JBNDIK010000064.1:0-1660 GCF_050434365.1 Massilia sp. UYP32 | reverse complement strand
CCCCCGGTGTCAGAATAGTTGTCGCGTCACCTGATGAAGTAAATACCAACCGGGGACGGGCAAGAGAGATCGTGTGAAGCAGTATTCAGCAGAACGGAAAGAAGCGCTACTTCGGCAGATGATGCCGCCGCAGAACAGGCTGGTGTCGGAGTTGGCCCGCGAGAGCGGGATCACCGAACAGACCCTTTATACTTGGCGCCGTCAACTTCGTAATCAAGGAACGCTGGTGCCAGGTAGTGGAAAGAATGCCGAGGAATGGACTTCGGAAGACAAGTTTTCCGTGGTACTGGAAACGGCTGCGCTGAACACAAGCGAACTGGCCGAGTATTGCCGTCGCAAGGGCCTGTTCGCGGAGCAGATTGCCACGTGGCGTGCCGCATGCATGTCGGCCAATGCGAGCGTGGTAAAGCAGACGCGGGAGCAGCAGGCGCAGTCGAAGGAGGACAAAAAGCGCATCCGGCAACTGGAGAAGGATTTACAGCGCAAGGAGAAGGCGCTGGCCGAGGCGGCCGCGCTGCTGATCCTGCGAAAAAAAGCCCAGGCGATCTGGGGGGACAAAGAGGAAGACTGATCAGCGTCCCAGATCGCCTGTTGTGTGTTGAGTTGATCCGTGAAGCAGAGGCCGCCGGCAGCCGGTTGGCGCCAGCCTGCATCGAGCTGGACATTACCTTGCGTACTTTCCAGCGCTGGGTGCGCAATGGCGACGATGCCGTGGCCGGCGACGGTCGTCCCTCCAGCGTGCGGCCAGAACCGGTCAGCAAGCTGAGCGAGGATGAGCGTACCGAAATCCTCGCCGTTGCCAACAGCGAGGAATTCGCCAGCTTACCGCCCAGCCAGATCGTGCCAGCGCTGGCCGATCGGGGCGTGTACATGGCGTCCGAGTCAAGCTTCTATCGCGTTCTGAAAGCGGCGGCGCAACAGCATCATCGGGGCCGCGCGAAGAAACCTTGTGAGCGCGTGCTCACGAGTCATTGCGCCGCGGCTCCGAACCAAGTGTGGAGCTGGGATATCACCTGGATGCCGGCCGCCATCAAAGGCCAATACTATTACTGGTACATGGTGCTCGATATCTTCAGCCGCAAAGTCGTCGGGCATGAGGTGCACGTGGCGGAATCGGCGGAACTGGCTTCACGGTTGATGCGCCGCACTAGCTTGGCCGAGGGGCTGGCCGGTCGTCCACTGGTGCTCCATTCGGACAACGGCAGCGCCATGAAGGGCGCCACCATGTTGGCCACGTTGGAACAGCTGGGTGTGGCGCCCTCGTTCAGCCGGCCACGTGTAAGCAATGACAATGCATACGCCGAGTCGCTGTTCAAGACCTGCAAATATCGCCCAGATTACCCGAACAAGCCATTCGGAAGCCTGGAAGAGGCGCAGGCATGGACGCAGAAATTCGTGCGTTGGTATAACCACGATCACAAGCACAGCGGCCTGAAATTCGTGACCCCGGCACAGCGCCACTGCGGGCAAGACGCGGCGATTTTGAAGCTTCGTGAGCAGGTCTATCACGAGGCTAGAAAGCGCAACCCGCAGCGCTGGTCGCAGGGCACCAGGAACTGGGAACTTGACGATCAAGTCTGGTTGAATCCGGAACGGATTCGGCCAGAAGCACTACAGCAAGCAGCTTGAGATGACGCGACAACTACGTTGACAAACACCG
>NZ_JBNDIK010000063.1:0-1793 GCF_050434365.1 Massilia sp. UYP32 | reverse complement strand
ACGATCAAGTCTGGTTGAATCCGGAACGGATTCGGCCAGAAGCACTACAGCAAGCAGCTTGAGATGACGCGACAACTACGTTGACAAACACCGGTTTCAGGATCCCAACGCTCGCTATCGAGTTACTCGGCGACCTCGATCTGCCTAGTGAGCTGTTTACTAGGCAGCACAGGCTGAACGGCGAACGGAATGAAGAAGCAAGTGCAGACGCTGGTCCTATGCTACGCCAGCTGCTAGACCGCATTCCTCCCCACAAGCCTGAGTCGCAACGGGAATTGGCCTTTGTAAACTCGGTTTTTTCCCATTGGAGAGACCGTGGTCGGCTGTCCAGTAAGCAGGTTGATACGATTGAACAAATCGCAACACGGTACGGGATGTTTGTCGCCGCCCATCACTACATTGGGCGCGCCATGGACGAGTGGCGCCAACCTTATCGTGATGCTGAAGCCCGAAGGATCGCCGCAACTTACGCGCGGGACAGAGAGGAAAAAGCTGCTACGCAAGCACGGCAACAGCAAGAGCGAGTTCGGGCTACCGCTGCGGCACATAAGCCGGAGCGAAACCGGGATGCGGCCCTAGCACATAATCGACAGATTAAGGTGGAGCTGGAAAAAATGGAGCGGGACGGCGGGCTCGATCAGCTTGAAAGGCTGATCGATGCGGTATTTCCCGAATCTACGCTGAGTATGCGAACGAAGGTAGCAGCATATGCTGGCGCTGGATCGAAAGAGCTGCGGGTTTGCATTGCGGCGCTGGCATTCGGTAAGCCGCCAGCGCTGGTATGGAAACAATCCGGCCAGATGACTCAGCCAGGCGCCGAGTCTGAACAATGGCAAACATTGCTTATTCATCCAGCGCTAAAGGCCTTCAACCTTCGGCTCAACGAATAGCATTCTATTGCGCAGAGGTGTGGCTGAACAGCGGGAACGATAAGCTGCACTAAGCCACCACATTACTTTCTAAAGCTGTTTAGAAAGCCAAGAATATGATTGAAGTCAGGCCACGTGAGACACGCGAAAGTGCTGGAACACATCAGGGTAGCGGCTGGCCAAGCGATCTTCAAGCACATGCCGTCGCGCATGGATCACACTGGCGTGGGCGCTGCCGTTCCTGGGCAAGGAGGTAGCCCAGCAGCCGCCTTTATTTTTCCTGCCCACGGCGTCGCGAGTTCAGTACCAGCTGATCGTACGCTCCCTTGACGTTCAGCCGCAGCCACTCGCGGTACTCGGCATAAGAAGCATACCGGTCGAGCCTGATCTCGGCCTGCATCTGTTGCAGCGACTGGCCCCTATTGATGCCCTCGGGGACCGCGGCGCGGCAAGTCCTCGAGGTAGGCCAGGAACTCGCGCACGTCGGCTTTTGAGCTGGGTTCCCCATGGCCGGGCGCCACCAGCTTGAAATCGATCGCCAGCGCTTCCCGCAGCAACGCGATCATCCGCCGAACTTCCTGCGGATTTTCCGTCTTCAGCCAGCGGGCCGCATCGGCGTTGATCGGATCCGTCATCAGCGCGCTTTCCTTGCCGAGGATGAAGACCGGGTGGTCGTCTTCTGCTGTGCAAAACATTTGATGCCCGCAGCCAAGGGGCAGGTATCATGGCTGCATTTTGCAAACCGGCAAGAACATGAGGTGCAACGGCGAACAGCGTGATGTGATTACGTGTTTAGATCTGGAGCAAATAATGACGCCGCCGCGGCAATACTAAAGTGGACCCATCAGTCAAGACACTCAGCCGGCTAGTTTAAGCTGTGTCCATTTCCACTTCAGCAGCTGCCCGGCGCTGCCCCGTTCCGCC
>NZ_JBNDIK010000062.1:0-1794 GCF_050434365.1 Massilia sp. UYP32 | reverse complement strand
CAACCAGTTCGCCATCATGTTCGGCGAGCGCTTCACGAACGCGATTATCTAACTACGAATTCTGGCCCCGCACACAGAATTTCTGACAGGTCCGTTCGCAGAATTCGTGGCTAGTCGCTAAATTAGGACAGCGACTGGCCTGTACAAATGGAATCTTGCGCCTTTGCAGACGTCGCTCCAACGTTGCAACCAGCTTGGCTGCATTCCCCTCAACCACTAGTCCATAGCCTGCACCACCATCGCTTAACCTGCGGAGCGAGAGCGCCACTACGCGTACGTCGAATGCCATAACTGACTCGGTTGGAGAATAGGTCACAGACGGATTGCAGCAGAAGCCGGTCAGTGCCTCGGGTTCCCTGGCCAGCTCCCATCCTGGTAGACAACGCCGATTCCCTGGTGCAAAACATTGGCGGTAACCGTACAAGGAATCCGTGAATAGGTCTTCCAGCGTATCCGTCATGCTCGAGGGAGCACGCACCGGCTGGCGTGGGACAATATCCCAGGCGCCCGTGCGATCAGTTTCCCACTTGTAGGAGGTGGCGAACCAGTTCCGCAGCGGTTCGTAGGGGCTGACATCGGGCGCACTTGATGCCAGCGCAGTGAGTGGCAGTGCCACTGGGTCACGCTGACCACCGTCAGCCGTTACTACTTTGATAGCTGAAGGGGTGTTGCGACTGTCAACATAAGCATAAGCACGTCCGTCAGGTGACACAGCTGCCAGCGTCGTGATCGTGGGCTCCGCGATGCCCGTCGAGCCTAGCGGCATTAAATGCAGACGTATTGGATCTAGCTCAAGGAGGAAGCCGGCATCGTTGCTGTAGTAACGGCGTGGCAGGTAACGCCGTTCTGGCCCCCACGGATAGCCGTGCTCAAAGTTTTTTTCTCCTTCCCAATGATTCACGCCGGTGACAAGATGACGCACTACAGGCTTACCGGCTGCAGCGTCCAGCAAATGCAGGCCGCCATCGTCCAGCATTTGCACGGTCGCCAACAGCACGCTACGCCCGGCGCCCTCCCACTGCTCCACTCCTTCTGCTCGCTCCAGGACAACACGCTCGTCATGCAGGATCCGGAAGTATTTCTCTCGCACGTCGGAAAAGTAGTATCCACCCCAGCCGGGCTTGTAATAGTCGATCGTGAGGACTGTAAACGGCTTAAGCTCGGTGACGATTTTTAGGGTCTCATGACGCGCAAGACAGCCTTCATACTGTGGCATGTTGTCAGTACCTCGATGTACACAAGGCGCGCCTTTCTGGTCGCAGCCCGCAATGCTGAACGTCAGGACCAGCATGCTCATACTTGCGAACAATTTAGTAGGGCTCAAAATCGTTAGTGCCGACGTCCCATTTTTTCGAGTTAAGTTGAATGCCTGGAGTCGCCAACTTGCTATCCGAAATTTTGTCGTAGCGCTTACAGTACAGAATGAGCAAATATGTGCCGCGCACTGGGCTATTCGAGAATACTCGCGCAGGGCAGTAATGATTTTTTTCGCTACTTCGATAGCCATAGCGGATATGCTCTAGATAAATTTGTCGGGTACACGATATCGGTGCTCTGACAGATGCCTATTGCGCTATGTCATCGTTTTCAAAAGCCTACCTCGTCTTCTAAAAACTGATCTGAGTGACGTTATTGTTCAGCGTGGTTCATCACCGCGTACGAGGCTTGGCAGATGATCAGTCCGTTCTACTCGATTACGTGTTTAGTGCCGTGCGATCATATTCCTCGTCGTAGCTGGCCTTTATTCCGAGCAAAGGCTATGCTGAACGAGTTGATTGCTGGGTTCAGCAATCC
>NZ_JBNDIK010000061.1:0-1919 GCF_050434365.1 Massilia sp. UYP32 | reverse complement strand
TTTGGGCTTCTTGGTGGTCATCACTTCGGTCATGGAACAGTCCTTTCGGGATTATTTCATGACCCCGTTCCACACAGAAATTCTGACAGGCTCGAAGCCTCTGACCAAGTGAAAGCCCTGTATGTCAACAAGCGCATTCCGGATAGATATCGAAAACGCGGCGCGGCCAGTCCAGTGCGATATACCTGGTAGCTGCCTCACGGGTCTATTTCGCTTCTTGCGGCGGATTGAGGCTCTTGCTGTAGTACCCAGAGGGGTCGAAACAGCAGACCCGCTTCTTGCCCGAAGCGAGCATGTCTCCCGCATCGGCCACGCGCTTCAAGCGAGTCTTGTCCTGCTTGGCCGATTCGATCCAGTGGATCCAATCGATGCGGGCGACGGTGGTGGTGGCGTCCCAGGTCTCCCTGGCCAGTAGCGATGTGTCGAGCACCTTGCCCAACTCCGGCGGGACTGGGGGTTCTTGCTCGTTCGGTGCAGGGGCAACGTCGAACGTGACGGTATCCCCGATTGCCACGCCCGCGTCGGTCATCAGCGTGGCCGGCACCCTGAACCAGTGGCCCAATTGGCCGTCGGGCTCGAGCGTGGCCTGAAACGGGCAGCCGTTGAGCGTGCCGCGCATGCTCGTCCGGCCGCGCCGCGGGAAGATGTCACTGATCGGTTTCGGCAGAACGACGAAAGCCCATCCATCCGTTTCCTGTACGGCGGGGCGGCGTAGCGCAGTTTCGAAACGTGATCCGGTAGCGCGCGTCATTTCTCCTCCGTTAGCTCAGCGATCGATGGAGTGTAGGTAGCAAATTCAATGACTGTCAACGCACTGGCCGTTGACGCAGACTTGAACAATCATGCTCAGGGAACTCTCTCGTCTTGACTGTATCAATTAACGGACTATACTGGCTTGAGGTTTGTTAGTGGAGGTGATTGTGCGCTACAAGGACTTTCCGAAGCACGATTTTAGAAGATGTTTGCTGGTACTCGTTACACTGGAGAAACTCGGTGCACGAGCCACATTACATTACACCGCACAAGCACTCGAATGCACACGCTCCGAGGTGCTACGCGCTATCGAGCTCGCACAGCAACAGTTCTTTGTTGGTATGGACAAGAACGGTCCAGTTTATCGAGTCACATCGTGGGGCGTGCTCGACAGAGGCGGTGTCGCCGCAGCGCTTCAGCACGTACCCGAGGACGATCTCCTTTCGCAGATTTTTGGAAGAGAAAGCATCGTGTGGAACAGAGAAACGGAGGCCGATCTGGTCAATTCGCTTGCCGATGCGGTGGCAATGCGCAGACTACCGAAGTCGGGGCGGGAGGCCGACGTCTATCGATTGTCGGCACAGTTACTCAAGACAAAGCATCGGGTAGCGGCTGATTTTCTTGACTCCGCTGCACGCCAGTTTCACTACCAGGCGCATACCGCGCCGCGGCCGTTCCCTGAAGTGGTCAAGGATGGCTTGGTCAGAGATGTGCCTCGTTTGCGTAATCTTCTTGAAAAGCGCATGGACGGAGTTCGGTCATGGTGAAACCTATTGAATTTGCGACCCATACCGATCTGGCGAACGGGCTGCGATCGTTGATCATCGAACTCGAACAGCGTACGAATTTGCGTGAGCCACTGACGATGCTCATTGCTGGTGGAATGGCAATTCACTTGTACACGGCCGCGCGGACCACCACCGACGTTGACGCCGAGTTTTCGAAGCGAATCTTGTTGCCTGCCGACCTGGTTGTCGAGACGAAAGAAGGAAATATGCTGTATCTCGATGCCAGTTACAACAGCACCTTCGCATTAATGCATGAGGACTACCAGCAGGACGCGGTGCCGGTACCGGTGTTTGTCAACGTAGTTGTCGCGTCATCTCAAGCTGCTTGCTGTAGTGCTTCTGGCCGAATCCGTTCCGGATTCAACCAGACTTGATCGT
>NZ_JBNDIK010000060.1:0-1938 GCF_050434365.1 Massilia sp. UYP32 | reverse complement strand
GATTGCTGAACCCAGCAATCAACTCGTTCAGCATAGCCTTTGCTCGGAATAAAGGCCAGCTACGACGAGGAATATGATCGCACGGCACTAAACAGTTACTGTGCCTGACCCAGCCGGCATAGTACAGGAGCTGGCGTTCCTGATGACGCATCTGCTCGAGGCGTTCATTGCAAAAAATCCCACCGACCAGAGGAATCTTGCTGCAAGTGCGGGAATTGATCAGATAAAAGCTTCGATCGTTGGCAAGGCCGAAACGGAAGAGATCGAGGCCGCACGGATGGCGGCATCGAGAATGGAAGCAATAGACCCTTTAGGACATGTTCTGTCTGAGTCAACACGTAACAAGACCGCGAACGTGCGAGAGGTAACGGCGGCTGAGCTTGATCGAGCCACAACGTCTGCATGGTCTAAATACGGCAGGAAGTTCGATGACGCTGCCCGGCAGAAATGGAGGGCGGAATTCGATGCGAAGCTCAAGGCATTCGATGAGCAATCGATCGCACCGTTGGCTCTGCGCCATGTGGAATGGTTCAAGAGTGCAGCATTCACGGATTATCTTGAATTTAATTATGATCCGTCCAGCGCCCTGTGTGGGGCGGCTTATACCAATGTCGTGACCAGCTGTATCGCCGGGACACAGGATAAAACCTGCTGCAGTAAATTGTATGTAGAACTCCTTCAGGGAAATTTTCAAGATAAAAAGAATGTTCTTTTGAGGGCGTCTATCCTTAACCAGTCTGCAGTTGCTGAGTCGATAGAGGAAGCTTCAAGAGTCGCTCTCAATAGTCGGCAAATACCATGGGACAGTCTGTTCGAAGTGTACAAGGCTGCAATGGAAGCGCTGGATGATAATTCTACAAATGGGCTTGCACTGTATATTGCGCAGATATCTGGCCCAGTGGCCCGGATCCTGGGAAAAGTCGTGGATGGCCGACCCGGCTTTCATAAGACGCTGATGATGTTGGGGTTCATCTCTGGAGATGCCGTCACCGTTTTCGAAATTAGTGGGAAGCGTTCGCAGTTTGTAAGGTATCTAGCAAAGCAGATGATACGGACGAGTGGTGCGGTGATCAGCGAGAACCAGCTGCGCGCGGCAGTAAGCCTCGAGTTGGAGCGCCTGCGAATACGCGGCATGAGGGTCGAAGGAAGCAGAAAATTGCGTTGGGTGGTCAGCGCCGATCGCGCCTCTATCGAGAACCTGCCCAGCGGTATGAGTCGAGTTGCACAAGAAACACAGCTGAGGTCGAGTCTGCGATCGGTGGAGCAACTGGAGTCGCTTCGTTTAGAACGCTGGAGATCGGTAATTAACCAAAAAGTTCGATGGGGCGTGGTCACTGCGATCTTACAGGCTGTTTGCTTGACGAAGGTGTATGAAGATGAGGAGACGAGCCTTGCAAATGAAAAGCAAGATGCTCGTTGGCGGCGAGTGGCTGCTATCAGTGGTTTAGTTGGTACTACATGTGAAGTTATCGGCGGCGCATTGCGGGCACGAGCTTCACAGGGGATGCTCTATGGGCAACGCTTTTTGTCGTGGTCGGGATGGGCTCTGATGCAGCTAGGTAGGAGCGCGGGCGCGGTGGCTGGCCTTCTGATGGCAGTACTGGACATGTTCAAAGCGGCAGAAACGGTGAAAGAGAATGGTTTAGGTTTGCTATTTGTGGCTTATGTAGGGTCGGCGTTTATAGGTCTTCTCTTGGCCTTGGCAATACTTTTCGGGGCGGCGTTTCCAGTAACCCTCATGCTAGTGGCGCTATACGTCGCAGTCGGGCTATTGATCGAGTTTATTAAGGATGATCGGTTACAGGATTGGCTTGAAAGATGTCCTTGGGGAGTGTTGTTGAACCAGGAGCCTGTCAGAATTTCTGTGTGGAACGGGGTCATGAAATAATCCCGAAAGGACTGTTCCATGACCGAAGTGATGACCACCAAGAAGCCCAA
>NZ_JBNDIK010000059.1:0-2112 GCF_050434365.1 Massilia sp. UYP32 | reverse complement strand
GATGCAAAGACGCCCATCCTCGCGCTCAAAGAATGGCAGCAAAAACGGCCGGAATTATTCGTTAAGCGGGTTTATGAACAGGCGGGACTTGACAACTACTCGCATCGAACGCTCAGGATTCGGCCTTATCGGGGAACGCGCCGAATCTGTGCGATGAGTCTTTGAACTGACACTGAAAATTATTTCGCCGGAGCATCTGGAATATTTGCGCAGATACCCGGCGCAATGCAAGCCGCTGATTACTTCCTTACTCGCACGGCATCAAAGAACCAACCGTCCCAGAATATAACAAGCCTGTTCCGATTTCTAATAAAAACTGAGGTGCAACTAATTTCAACAACCGTAACCGGATTGGGGAGTTTGAGCCCTTCGACGGTTGAGTTAAATGCTTTACGCAAGTATAGGGTCGGCTCAACTTTCTTTGCTTCAAACCCGGTCTCTCCGCAGTCCTCCTTACCGAACGCGACTTTATCTTTCCCTATCGTAAAAATTTGGCCGACTAGCTGCGCTGCCTCACGGTCATCGAGAGAGGTGACATTAGCGCTATCAATCGGCTTGGTAAATCGCCATTTACCCGTTACCATACGTTCTATCGAGTCTGAGGCTTTGACTGAAGGCGCTGCCACAAGAACAAGTAACAAGAAGAATTGCAGAATACTGGCGCGTCGGATCAAGGGTAAAAGTCGAAGCAACGACATTTGCAGTTCTCCTTAGTTGCGAGTGGCGGTGGTGGCTTTCTCGTTCCGGAATGGCGCGCTCTCTTCAGCACGTCTCTTGATAAGTCCAGGAGCTATCACGCGCTTTTTTCTGCCTTTCTCGACTACCGTGACGTTAATCAGTGACGACATATTGTTGGCGGCTCCGGCAAAATCTCCACGATTCACATATCCGAAAGTTTTGCTGGCGCCGGTTGCTCCCGTGTTATAAGCGAGACTGCAAAGCGCATCAAACTGTGCCTGATTGAGTTCGACTCTAATATTGCGGTGAATGATTGCCTCGGTCTCTGCAATCTTGCGTTCGAATTCCTGGTCAACCATTTCGACCGATACCTTCTTTTCCAGCTCCTCTTTTGTGCAAACGCCCTTGTGAGCGAGAATGCCTACTCCCCAAGTGCAATGCCCCTTGTTTTTCCCCATATCATTGTAATATCGATATATCGCCTTTTCAGTTGCTCGGAGGCGAGCGCGCCCCTCAGGAGACATTCTCATTTTGGCAGTAGGCCTTACGGGGGCGGGCTTGTTGCTAGTCATATTTCGCTCCATAGTGATGGAGATAATCAAGCTATCATTACGGACGAAAGAGCTATTGACTCTGCACAAGTGGACCCGGCATTAGCTGAGGCAGCATAACAGGCTCAACAAACACCGGAGGAATCATGGCAATCGATGTTTATCTGCAAATCGATGGGATTAAGGGCGAGTCGCAGGATGACAAGCATAAGGATTGGATTGAGTGCGCGTCGGTGAACTGGGGACTCATTCAACCCCGCAGCGCAACCGCATCGACCGGCGGGGGCCATACGGCAGAAAGAGTCGAACTGGAAGAAGTCACGTTCAGCAAAATGGCGGACTTGTCGTCGCCAATTCTTATGCAGACCTGCGCAATGGGAAAAACCATACCAAAAGCCAAGTTCGAATTCATGCGCGCCGACGGGAACGGAAATCCAATCAAGTATTTCGAAATCGAACTGGATAACGTTCTCATCGGCGCCATTTCGCCCGGCATCGAAGCCGGTGCGATTTTACAGGAGCATGTAAGCCTGAAATTCTCCAAGGTAAAATGGAAATACACTCAACAGAAGATCGGCGGAGGCGGAGGTGGCTCGACTGTCGGCGGGTGGGATTTAGCGGCTAATAAAGTCGCGTAAGCAGGGAGTATATTAGAAGGCCCGGAATGCTCCGGGCCTATTTGCTTCACCACCTTCGATTTGTCACGAAGCAAAGAAAAGCGCCCCGGCGAGAGTTTTCGGGGCTTTTTATTTTCACTTCGCGAACAGCATCTTACTTACACATGTAGATGTCAAGTCCCGCCTGTTCATAAACCCGCTTAACGAATAATTCCGGCCGTTTTTGCTGCCATTCTTTGAGCGCGAGGATGGGCGTCTTTGCATCG
>NZ_JBNDIK010000058.1:0-2135 GCF_050434365.1 Massilia sp. UYP32 | reverse complement strand
AGCAAAACACCAATTCTGGCGCTCAAAGAATGGCAGAAAAAGCGCCCCGAATTATTTGTCAAACGGGTTTATGAACAGGCGGGACTTGACAAATAGTCACCGGTACCTGTGCGTCGCCGTCTATCGGCTGACCCTGGCTACCGTTGCAATGAACTGATCAAAATCAACCGGTTTTCGAATATGCGTCTCGAATCCTGCGGAGAGCGCATGGCTCACATCGGTGGGGCGGGTGAAGCCGCTCAGTGCGATCGCCGGGGTGCTTGCAGTGGCTTGCAATGTACGGAGCGCCGCCAGTAAAGCGTATCCATCCATCTCCGGCATGCCAATGTCCGAAATAATCAAATGAAAGGTTTCTGCGGCGCCATCCACAAGTTCCAAGGCCTGGGAAGGGCCAGGTGCCGATGTCACTTGCGCCCCTTCGGTTTCCAACAGCGCCGCAAGCGCTTCGACCGTCTCGGTGGCATCGTCTACGAGCAGGATACGCTTGCCGACCAGGCCTCCTGTTTTCAAGGTATCGGTCGACGGCAGCGATGACTGCGGGTTCGTAACTGGAAAATAGATGCGGAACGTGGCGCCAAGCCCCACTCCCTTGGACTCGGCCTCTACCCTGCCCCCGTGACTGTCGATAAGCTCTTTGACGAGCGCCAAGCCAATACCCATGCCCCCGTACTGCCGAGCGGTACCGTTGTTCCCTTGACGGAACATGTCAAATATATGGGGAAGGAGTTCTGGGGCAATTCCGCTTCCGGTGTCCGTGACCTCGATGCATGCTACATCATCGAATTCACGTCGAACCTGCACGCGCACTGTTCCACCCTGTGGGGTGAATTTCAATGCATTGCTCAGCAAGTTCCACACGATCTGCTCAATCCTGACAACGTCGCCTTGGATGATCAGCTCGCCAGTACAGACATCGGTGTGAAGCGTCAGTTTTTTTTGCTTCGCCTCGTCTTCCATCAGTTTGACGACCTGGCTTACACTTTCCGCGAGGTCGAGCTGCGAATATGTCAGGGTCAGCTTGCCAGTGTGCAAGCGCGACAGGTCCATCAAGTCATCGATGATCCGCGCTTGCCCCTTCACCATGCGCTTGATCGTGTCAGTCCCGCGCGCGACCACAGGAAGCGCGGCGGCCTCGGGAAGACGGCTCAGCATTTCCGCGGTCAGCTGAATCAGATTCAGCGGTTGTTTGAGCTCGTGGGAGAGCACGGCAAAGAATTCATCACGCACTCGCGCAGCCTCCTCGGCCCGGATTCTTTCCTGTTTTTCCGATTCCAGCCTGGCATCCTGCTGATCGTGCCGCCATTTGGAATCGGTCATGTCCCGGGCAATCTTGACGAAACCGCCGATTTCGTCGTCCACCAAAGGCGAGGTAATACCACTGCAGAAGACGCGCGTGCCATTGCGACGCACATGCCAGCGGTCGTCCTCGGAACGGCCGTCCATTCTTGCACGGTGCAGTTCTTCAGTGAATATGCCGGCATCGCGGTCTTCGGGCGTGTACAGAATATCGCCGCCATGGCCGACGATATAGGATGCAGGATAGCCGAACATCCGCTCGGCACCACCGTTCCAGCTGGTAATGATGCCATCGTTGTTCATCGTGGTAATCGCATAGTCGCGGGTGCTGGCTGCAATGAGGCGCATCTGTCGCTCACTGCCAAGCAGCCTTTCTTCGGCCAGCTTGCGACGGGAAATATCGATGAACGACAACACCAGCCCCTCGATCCTGTCTTCCGCCGTGCGGTAAGGCAAAAGGCGGGCGATGTACCACGTGCCATCGGTCGTGCCGCGCACTTCACGCTCGACCGGCTGCAGCGTGGAGAACACTTGTTCTATGTCGCTTTCCATTGAGGGATAATCCAGCCGACAATTGATATCGAGGATAGAACGTTCGATATCGGCGCTGATCAGGTTGAACAGTCGCGTGCAGGGCTTCGAATAACGCTTGATGTTAAGCTTGCGGCCGATAAAAAGGATCGCGATTTCGGTTGCCGAAAGAAAGTTCTGCAGGTCGTCGTTGGATTTCGCCGTCTCGTCGACCTAAAGTGGACCCATCAGTCAAGACACTCAGCCGGCTAGTTTAAGCTGTGTCCATTTCCACTTCAGCAGCTGCCCGGCGCTGCCCCGTTCCGCCG
>NZ_JBNDIK010000057.1:0-2551 GCF_050434365.1 Massilia sp. UYP32 | reverse complement strand
GTTCTGCTGAATACTGCTTCACACGATCTCTCTTGCCCGTCCCCGGTTGGTATTTACTTCATCAGGTGACGCGACAACTATTCTGACACCGGGGGAGGAAGAGCAGCAGGCTAACAACGCCTAGGCCTGCCCCTGAGTTCATGATTGACCAGTCTGACGACGAATACCCGCCCGAAGCCTACATCGCCCCGCGGTTAATGGATCTGCTCGAGCTCTTCCGCGATATGCCGGCGCCAGTGCGCGAGCGGTTCCTCCGCGAGTCGCAGCGGGTCGCCGCGCTGCCGCCCGAGGTTCAGGCGTCACTGACCCGGGGAATGATGATGTACATGCTCGAGAATGACGTCGACCTGCCGCGGCATTAAGAGCCTTGACGTAATTCAGGGCTGTAGAACTTCGCTGATTTCCTCCACGCCGCTCCGCTGGCCTGAGCCGCACGCGGCGGGCAAACTCGATCGGCAGGTCCAGCCGTGCCAGCGCGCGGGCGCCAGCCGTAACACCGCGAGATGCGCCGTGTTGATGGCGAGGCCGATATGGAAAGCCGTTCGGCGGTTGGGTCTACGCATGCCGTGGTTGTGGGGCCGAACCGACTTGGCTGAGCCGGATCAGCGAATTTCGCCGACCGAGTAACTCCTCCTGGCCGGCTACTTCAGCGGCCAGAACCACGTTTCTGCGCTCGACCAGTAGCAGCTAGTCCCGCATGCGCTCACGCCGCCGATCAGAGGCCCCACGATGTCAATATGCCCTCCGTCATACACGCCTGGCGTCAAGCGGAAGAACGACACGATGCCGCCGCGGTTCCCGATCCTCATGATCGATTCCGGCCCTCTGTATTTCTCTGGCTTGCCGAGCATAGACGGCAGCGATAGGATCGCTGAAAGCTTTGCCTGCCCGGGTTCGACTTTCTTCCCCTTGTGCGGATCTGTCTTGATGGGGATGCGGCCATCAGGAATTGTGACGCTCGAGCGGATCAGGGCCACGCTGACCCGGATCGCGCAGGTGTTTTCGTAAGCGGGGTTCTTGATCAAGTCATCCCAACCGAGCTGGCGAAACAAGGTTTCGCGATCCACGTCGCGCTTGCGCGGATAGTGCTTCATCAGATCGTTGAACGAGATTTTCAGCATGGCTATCTCCCAGCGGGGCATGGGAAGCGCGCGGCGTACAGGCGCACCAGTTCATCGGCAGCGCTCCCCGGCATCGTGCCAGCACGGTTGCGCAGCTCGGCCCATATCCGGTCATCGACCTCCGTTGGCTTCATGCCTGGTGGCGCGCACCAGAGCTTGCCCTGCGTCGCGTCGACCACCCCCGCCTGATACCCCTCCGCGTAGCGCTGTGCGTAGGCGGCGTCCGGACGCTGGGCTTGCCCAGCCACCTGCGACACGAAGTCATTGCCAGACAGGTGCCAAGGGAACACGCCCAGCGGGCGGGCGGCAGCGCCACAGGCCACCACTAGGGTGAGAAACAGGGCGGCGCGTTTCATGCTGCGACCCGGTTCGAGGACAAGTCCCAGCCCCCCGCCGTGTTGCCGCCGCCGCCGCCGCCGATCTTCTGCTTGGCGTACTTCCACCGGACCTTCGAAAACTTCAGGCCCAGGCTCTCACTCGGGAAATCGCCGCCGGCAAAGCTGGGGGCTACGTGTGCGATCAGCACGTTTTCGAGCTCGACCTCGAAATACTTCACTGGGTTGCCGTCGCCGTCAGCGCGCTGCATCTCGAGCTTCGCCTTTGGGATAGTCTTCCCGCACGCACACAGCTGCGCAAGCAAGGGGGACGCCATGTCGACCAACTTGCTGATGTTGATCTCGCTGAGTTCGCATCGCTCCGCAGTGTGGCCGCCACCAGTCGATGCCGTTGCGCTTCGCGGCTGCGTGACAGACCAATGCACGGATGTGCATTCGATCCAGTCCTTATGCTTGTCGTCGGTGGATTCGCCCTTGACGCCGTCGATCTGCAGATAAAAGTCTGCTGCCATGATGCCTCCTTGTAGTGGTAAGGCATCGTCGCAGAGTTGGGTTTACGGCAAGTTGGCGGCTGTCAACGCTCGACCAGCGCGAGATCAAGCCTGCGCCACCGCTCGGGCTCGGCCAGCACCCGCGCCGCTACCTCGGCCGGCATACCGCTGACCGCCAGCATCCAGGATGCCCCAGCCAAGAGAGCGCCGGTACCAGAATCTGGGGGCAGGTCGACCGGCAGGCAGTGATGTATTGGTGCGTGGCGTCATCCCGAAACGGTACCGACGCTCCAGTGGCAAGGTTGTCACCGCACTCGCTCCGGCGTGGCCGCTGCAGGCAACGATCGAACTGGTGCTGCAGCTTCGTGAGGTTTATTAGAACGCGGCTTTTGGTCGAGCCCCAATTCGGGCAGGAGAGGGAGAGACTTTCTGCGCCTCGGGCGGCGGTCAGACGAGGCGTCTACAGCCTGCAAGGTAGGCCCGGCAGCATGCTGCCTACGCCGTTCGGCGGCGGTAGTTGTCAACAAAGATGTCGCGTCAAGTCATGCGGCTTTTCTTAATTGCTCTGGCGGTTTCCGTTCCGGATTCAGCCAGACTTCATCGT
>NZ_JBNDIK010000056.1:0-2707 GCF_050434365.1 Massilia sp. UYP32 | reverse complement strand
GCCAACCAGTTCGCTATCATGTTCGGCGAGCGCTTCACGAACGCAATTATCTAACTCTGAATTCTGGCCCCGCACACAGAATTTCTGACAGGTCCACTGAAATTCATGTAATTGCTTTAAGCGCTCTGCAGCACAAAACGCCAGCTCTCTAGCTGGCGTTTTTATTTCACTATCATGCCATCAGAACACGTCCTGTTCACCTCCTCTTCCTCTTCCATTGACGTACTTTCCCCTTAAAATCTTTCGGCACACTATACATGTCCACATACACTTTTTTCCCAGTCGACAATCGAATCTTGTTAGGATAAAAATAGAATATCAACCATCCACGAGTTGCAAACCCGAAACACATGACACTAATAGGCAAAGCTGAAATTGACATCAAGGTATAAATATATGGGAGGCCCGTTACCTCTCTAACATATCCCATACCCAAGCTAAAAATAGCGGGCAACAATAAGCATGCTACAAAAACATAGTCTGGCGGCAGTTGACGAAAAGGAATTAATTTATCGCAAAAATATTCGTCAACTCTTTGGGAGTAATACACCACATCGTCCTCTTCGACATAGAGTAATGAATATAACTCAGTCTCAGATAATATTTTTCGATAGAAGACAATGAATCTATAGCACCATGTAAAGTGAAAAACTGCATAGGCCGCCAGCATTAAAACTTTGACCAGCAACTGTAGTTCACCATAAAAAATAAGACAAAAAAAGGGAACTATGCTCAATAGAGACAGACTAGAGATATAGATGAGAGGCGCACCAAAATACTCGGCACGCCAATCCCAATGAAATAAAACTGGCATCAAAATAGCGAAACACGCGAAAACAAGTATTGCACAACTCAGGATTGCCAATGGATTTTCGGCTAATGGACCCGGACTCGTTTCGCTAGCCATGAGCCATCCAAACGTTCCTGCAAAAATTGGAAGAAATGGAGCCCATGTCGCCACTTTCGATGGCCTCATGAAAGCAAGATTCACCGCATCAAGGTTCCTCAAAGAAAATCTCCCGATATTCTGACGAAAATTTCTCCATTAAATAGTCCCAACTAGATGAAATTTTCTTTCCAGCTGCCCTTAGATGTGGAGCTACCACCTCTGCAATACCTCCAGATGCACTTGCATCCTCGCCAATCCCAGCAGCGATCTTTTTATCCAAGACGTCGAACAGATATCCAAGACCAATCCCGACTACTACCATCGCTACCCCAACCAGTAGAACCGAAAAGCCTACCTTGGCGGCCCCCATAATGATCATTCCCAAAATCGCGATCACCACTCCAGACAACATGGTAACCAATACGGCCTTCAACAACGCTATCAATAAGGAAGCAGTCAAATCATACCCATCTTGACTTGCATCTTTGCGCCACTCAGCGATGGACATTGCAGAACCAAAAATAAAATTAACCAAAGCATTTCCCTTTACCATACCTATAACATTTTTTGTCATGGCAGAAAAGGAAGAAGATGTACTGCCCATACCGGAAAATATGGTCATGATTCGATCATGTCCTGGACCAAATCCCCCAGGCCCAAATACTGAATTGTATCTACTATAACCAGAAAAATAAAAACGAACTTTTCCACGCACGCGGTGTATTTTCGCGCTCACCAGTCTGAATCCTTTATGTGTTCTTGCATCGATACTTGCACGCAACCATTCCCAGTTATCTCGAACATAGGCCACAGTTCCGAGCGCCTGTCCCCATAGCCAGTTTCTTGTTGCAACATCAAATGGGTCGAAATCGACCAAACCACTTCCCTTACCGCCATTTTCGAAATACTCAAGCACCTTGCGAGGTGCATTTTCTAACGTCCCGTCGAGAACACAAACAACGGTACAGTTCTCGTCTACCGGCGCTGTGCTCGGTCGCGGAGAAGTATTTGACAGATTTTGTGGCAGTGCTTTTTTCGCTTGCGATGCTGGGACATTAGATTGACTTGAGTCCAGCGCGACAATAATTGGTGCCGGCTTGACCTTAGGCGACTCATCATATTTTACTTGATCAACTTTGGATGGATCGATCTTCATGATCAGATGATCTTCACATTTTAAAAGCAATAGGCCTCTAAAATTACGCGTAACCCAGAGATGCATACGTTCACCATCTAGGAACCTCACAGTATCACCACGTTTTGCAAATATAATTTTCTTATCTCGCGCATTATAGACGTCTGAATGTGTCGACTCGACGGTATAAACATTCTTGCTGTTTATTTTTAAATCGAAAATTATATCTCTGTGCTTTCGAAGAATGACCTTTAGCTGATCAGCCGAACGCCAACACCGAACTGCCTCACCGGGCAGATCAATGCAAACTTCCTGTTGAGCCGAAGGTGTGGGCCGACCGGACCGCGCAACCATGCTTCCTCCTATCTTCGTTTAGGCTGTAAGGCTCGGAATGGTCCTAAGGGAGCATTAGCCAATACAGCACGTCCAGTACTATCCAGGGTGACGCTGTGACGTTGGTTTCCGTGGAAGGTCAAACTAATAGGCTCATCCGTAAGTGCATTACCATCCGCGTCAACGTATTCAATTGTTAGATCGCGCTTGATATCAAGTTCATTAATACGACTGGTAATCTCAGCGCTTGTTACATGTTTAGTGCCGTGCGATCATATTCCTCGTCGTAGCTGGCCTTTATTCCGAGCAAAGGCTATGCTGAACGAGTTGATTGCTGGGTTCAGCAATCC
>NZ_JBNDIK010000055.1:0-2738 GCF_050434365.1 Massilia sp. UYP32 | reverse complement strand
CGGCGGAACGGGGCAGCGCCGGGCAGCTGCTGAAGTGGAAATGGACACAGCTTAAACTAGCCGGCTGAGTGTCTTGACTGATGGGTCCACTTTAGCCCTACCCGGTCGCGCAAGTACTCAGCAATAATATTGTTCTGCAGTGAGCACTCATGGCGATGGCGCCACACTGCGCAGCTGCTCGGCGCCCTGCAAGGACGAGGCGCCTCCGGCACTCGCGCCTGCTGCTGGTAATACAGGGGACTCATGATTGTCGTCCTCTCGCGCAGAGATGCAAAAAAGTACGTACTCGCACTCATTACAATGTAGAGGTGCTGGCATCTCGGATCTTGCGGACCATCGCTTGCAATTATCTAGTGTGCGACCTATATTGGAAACATGAATGCGAACACTTCCACCTCCCCTGCGACGCCCATGCTCGACGAGCAGCTGTGCTTCGCCTTGTACTCGACCTCCCTGGCGATGATGCGGGTCTACCGCGGTTTGTTGCCAAAGCTCGGGCTCACCTACCCGCAGTATCTCGTGATGATGGTGTTGTGGGAACAAGATCAGCTGACCGTGTCCGACATCGGCGAGCGCCTGTTCCTGGATTCCGCGACCTTGACACCTTTGCTCAAGCGTATGGAAGCCCAGGGACTGGTCCAGCGTAACCGCGCGCGCAGCGATGAACGCCAGGTGATCATCAGCCTGACCGAAGAGGGCAACACGTTGAGGAAAGAAGCCGCCAGCGTGATGCCGGCGGTATTGTGTGCGACCCAGTGCTCGGTCGATGAGGCGTCCGCTTTGCGCGACCAGTTGGTAAACCTGCGCAAGAGCCTGAACGACAGCGCCGACTGAGCGGCGCCTGATAGGTAGGAAAGTCAGCCCGCGATCCGCAGCGGGCTGCCCTCGGCGCCAATGCGGAACACGCGCACCGTGCGCAACAGCATCGCTGCCTGTTCCTTGAGTGCCGCGGCGGAAGCTGCGGCTTGCTCGACCAGCGCAGCGTTCTGCTGGGTTGCCTCGTCCATTTGACCCACCGCATGGTTCACTTGCTGGATACCGGCATGCTGGGCTTCGCTCGCGGTCGTAATCTCAGCGATGATGCCGCTGACTTCCTTCACGCTGGTCACGATGTCGTCCATCGTGGTGCCAGCCTGCTCCACCAGCTTCGAACCCGCATCGACCTTGGCGACCGATTCGCCGATCAATGCCGAGATCTCCTTGGCGGCAGTGGCCGAGCGCTGCGCCAGGTTGCGCACTTCGCTCGCGACCACGGCGAAGCCCCGTCCCTGCTCGCCGGCGCGCGCCGCTTCGACCGCAGCATTCAACGCCAGGATATTGGTCTGGAAGGCGATGGCGTCGATCACGCTGGTGATGTCCGATATCTTGCGGGCCGAGGCGTTGATATCCTGCATGGTATTGACCACGGCGGAGACGACGGTGCCGCCTTTGGCTGCGACTACGCTGGCCGATGCGGCGAGCGCGTTGGCGTGACGGGCATAGGCGGTGTTCTGTTCGACGACAGCGGTCAGCTCTTTCATCGAGTCCGCGGTGCGACCCAGTGAATTCGCCTGTTCCTCGGTGCGCATCGACAGATCGTCGTTGCCGGCGCTGATCTCACTGGAAGCGGTCGCGATCATGTCGGTGCCGCCGCGAACCTGGGCAACGATGTTTTGCAAACTGAGCTGCATTTCACGGATGGCATGCATGACGCTGGCCTCGTCGTTGGGGCGCACGGCGACGTCGACGGTGAGGTCGCCCGCGGCAATGGCCGACGCGATGCGATTGACTTCGACCGGCTCGCCGCCCAGCTGGCGCAGCAGGTGTGCCGTGATCGCGCTGCCGATCACCAGGCTCAGTGCGACCGCGGCAAGCGTGACCACGATGATCGTGGTCTTGGCGGAAGCGATCGACTCCTGCGCATGGGCCGTACCGGCTTCGACATGTTCCTGAACGGTGGTGATGACCCGATCGATATCGAGGACGTTTTGACGGCGCAATGGACTGCATTCATTGACGAGGAAGGCACCGTACTCGGCCATCTGCCCGGCATCGCGGTAACGGCGTGGGCGGTTCAGCTCTTGCGCCATCTGCAACAGTCCATCGCGCATCTTCGCGAAGTCGGCATTCCCCACGAACAGTGGCTCCAGGGCTTGCAGCTCGGCGAGATAACGGGCTTTCTGTTCGTCCAGGAGGTCGAGTTCACGCGTGGCGTCAGTGGCGTCCGGAAAAATGTAGGCAATGCGCGCGGCGAGACCGGTCTGGGCGAGCGACTCGCGCAACTCGTAGAGGCGCTCGAGCTGATTAGTGCGCACCGTATTTTGTACGGTAAGTTCCTGACCGACATTACCTAATTCACGCCACGCAAAGATGGCCAGGACGATGATCAGGATCCCGACAAGTCCAAACCCGAGGCCTAGCTTGGCCCGCGTGCTGAGTGCAGAAAGTGATCGCATAATATTCTTTTTAAAAGTGATGAGGCAAACGACGTCCCTGTCGGCTTGATATGCCAACAAGAACAAATAATTGGGTAACGAAGAATTATAGAAAACTATCTGCCACGCACGATTGATTCTGGACAGAAAGCAAAGTTATTTGTACGCAATGTGCTTTATGTCAAAGCGATTTGGTGCTTGAACAACAAACGGTACATGGGATGCACAAAGCAAAAAACCCCACCAGGATCACCTGGTGGGGTTTTTCATATAACTAGCCTGACGATAACCTACTTTCACACTGGTTGCAGCACTATCATCGGC
>NZ_JBNDIK010000054.1:0-3034 GCF_050434365.1 Massilia sp. UYP32 | reverse complement strand
TGCGAACATTTGATATTTTAAGTATGCAGCTGAACAAGTCAGCCGGCACCTTCATCAAACGCCCACACTTATCGACTGTTAATTTTTAAAGATCAAAATTCGATGCTTCTTCTTGCTGCATCGTTGCGAATCGTTGTGTTCGTCAGCAGCAGAGGAGAGAGAGTATGAAGCGTTTTTTAAATCTCGTCAACTCTCTTTTTCCTTTCGCTTTCCGCTGCCTTGGAGGCTGCGTCTGCGTCGGGAGAACGAGACTATAACAAACCGATGACACGTTCCGCAAGCCCCATCTTACCCACCTCGCATCCTCATCGATAGATCAGCACTATCAACCTCTTCAATATTATTTGCTTTTCACTATAATCGAGAATCATTATCATTTGGCTCTACAGTCAGCAACCGAAGTGAAGAGGTAACCCCATGGTCATCGCAGCGAAGAAAACCAGTCAGGTCATCACCCACATGGTGATCGCCTTCACGATCGCATATGCGATGACGGGTTCGGTCGTGTTCAGCGGCCTGGCCATCATCATCGAGCCGGTGATCAACGTCCTGCTGCTCCCCTTCCATGAAAAGGCATGGGCCGCCGTCCGTGCCCGGGCAACGTCGGAACGCGACCGTTACATGAAGATCGCTGCGGAGAAGGTCAGCCAGACGCTGATGCACATGGGCGTCGCGTTCGCAGTCATCTACTGCGCCACCGGCTCGCTCGCCTTCGGCGGCCTGGCCGCCATCCTCGAGCCGGTCTGCAATGTGCTGCTGCTACCAATCCACGACCGTTTCTGGGACAAACTCGAGCTGCGCATCAACAGTGGAATGCACGCCGCCTGAACCGATCATCCAGTCGCCAAGCCCGCCAGTCACCAACCGGCGGGCTTTTTTACATGCGCGACGATTCAGGCAACTGGCCGCTCGGCGCCACGCTCGAGCTGGCGGAAGAGATGCCAGGCCATCGCACCCAATGCCAGCACGCCGCCAACCAGCCATGCCCACAACCGCACGCTGGTGCCCTGGTCATTGACCAGCCAGCTCAGCGCGGACTCGGCCAGCTCATGCCAGCTCATGCCAGTTTTGCAGGTCGTCGCTGACGTCGAGTGCCACCCATGCGCCATAGCTCCCCGTTCCCGGCGGCAGGTGCAAGATCAGCCTCCCACCGGCGCTGCGGCCTCGACCTGCGCTGCGCGGGCGGCCGGCCGCAGGTCGAGGACCAGGCCTACCAGCTCGTCGCTGACCGTGCGCGCCGGGGCCGTCACTGAAATGACCGCGCCGTCGTTCCCGGTGCAGATCTGCAGGCTGTCGTGTACACGCCCGGCATCGCGCGCGCGACCGTGCACGGGAAAGACGGCAACCGGCGTGGCCGACCTGCTCACGGTGGCTGGCGGCGCCAGGTCGGCCAATGCGACGGCATCGACATGCCGGAGGCATCGAATACCCGCACGTCGTCCAGCGTCGGCGAGCGCGCGTTGAGGTACACATCGCGCGGCACCTGCAATTGCACGACGGCCTGGCCGGCGTCGACGCTGAGCGGCAGGATGTGGGAATAATCGGCCTGCGCGTCGCCCGGACTGGCGACGGCGGCAAGGGACGTCATCACCAGCGCAGCGGCGATGGCGCGTCGATCGATGAGTGCGCACATGGGTGTCTCCAGTCAGCTCAAGCGGAAGCAGGCGATGGTTCGCCATGCGCCGTTTTCGGGTAGGGCGCAAAGTAGCCGACCAGCAGCAGCAGTCCGACGCCGACGCAGGACACGACGCGCGCGATGCCGCCGCCGCTGGCCAGGTCGACCAGGAACAGCTTCAGTACCTCGATGCCGAGCACGATCGCTCCGCCCCACCAACTGCGCCACATGGCCTGGCGTGCGCAGAAGCGCATGAGCACCAGCGCGCCCACGCTCCAGACCAGGGACAGCATGGCTTGCACGAACTGCGACGCCGCGAGCGCACCGAAACGGTAGTCGATGCCGACATAGCGCCGCGCTGCGCAACAGGATGAGGTTAAACCAGACATAAGCCGCGATTGCGGCGCCGGTCTTCAGCCGATGAAGCAGCGCGTGATGGAGCGCGGCCTGGCCGGCGAGCCGGCGCAGCGCACTGGCCCACAGCATCAACACGAAGCGGTGGTCAGCGCAGTCCGCCCCAGGCCGCGCCGATAATGAAAGTGAAGATGAATCCCAGCAGATTGAGCGGATGCCATGAACGCGTGAAGGCCAGGGCGAACACACCGGTATTGAGCAGCGCGTAATTGACGAAGAGTGCGACATGGCTGCCGCCTTCCCCGCTCGCCAGCAGCACGGGCGATGCGAAGCCACCCGTGATGCCGAATGCCGCGCGCCAGGGCGCTTCCTGCAGGACCGCCGGCAGGCAGGTGAATGTCGTGAGGGGCACCAGCAGTGCGAACGCAAGACCGGAAGGTATCAGCGCGTAGAGTTGGCAGGCACTGAAGATCACCAGCATCAGGATGGCGATCGCCGTGCCTGGATCGGTGGTGCGAGCTCCCTGCGCGTCAGGCGCAGGCGCCATCCCCAGGCCAGCAGCCCGAGATCGGCCAGGACCACGGCGGACAAGCGCAGCGCGATCGGAATGGTGAAGGTCGCGGCGGCATACTTGCAGGAAGCCGATGCCGATGAAGAGGATCACGAGACCGAGCTTGGCCATCAGGTTGCCAGCTGGAATCGGCGGCTCGGGCGCCGACGTGATGGCTGCGGGCAGCGGTGGCAAGGGTGCGATGCTGTTTTCGGCCGAGGGGGCGCGGGGACTGACCTTGACGAGATCCGGCAGTGGCATCGCGACCGGAACCGCGTTGGCGGGACGCCACGCGGGCGCGACGGGCGATGGTGGCGTCGTGACCCGATGTAGCCGCTCGCTCAAGGCCGCGATCCGTTGCTCCAGCTTCTGGCGCCCAAAGCAAAAAACCCCGACCAGATCACTGGACGGGGTTTTTCTTATAACTAGCCTGACGATAACCTACTTTCACACTGGTTGCAGCACTATCATCGGCGCAAAGTCGTTTCACGGTCCTGTTCGGGATGGGAAGGGGT
>NZ_JBNDIK010000053.1:0-3037 GCF_050434365.1 Massilia sp. UYP32 | reverse complement strand
GCCAACCAGTTCGCTATCATGTTCGGCGAGCGCTTCACGAACGCAATTATCTAACTCTGAATTCTGGCCCCGCACACAGAATTTCTGACAGGTCCGATCATGCGCCTCGCATGGCTGAAATGAGACCAGCTCCCTGCGACGTGGAACTGCGCTCGTTGCAAAGCATCACCGGGCCTGACTTATTGTCCGCTTGATGCTCAGGAGGCCAAGGATTGACTCGTGCCAAGTCCTTGTGTTCGGCTTGGCGCAACAATGCCCTCTTGAGTTCGCCAACTTTCCTCAAGGGGGCGCCACATGCACGTCTGGACAGCCCTTGCGCTGGAAGTCCTCGCCACGCCGAACCGCAACAGAACCGCCAGCGCCCGCAAGAGGCGCATCACGAAGTATTTCCAAAGGCACTTCAACCTGAACCACGGAGACTACAAATGGCAATCGACGTGTATCTGCAGATTGACGGTATCAAGGGTGAATCCCATGACGACAAGCACAAGGACTGGATCGAAATCGTGCAGGCTCAATGGGGTGTGGCGCAACCTGTCAGCTCGCCGGGCTCCGCTACCGGTGGCCGCACCACGGGGCGCAGCGAATACCGCACGCTGTCGCTGGCCAAGCTCGCCGACCTCGCATCGCCTGTACTGATGCAGCACTGCTCGAACGGCAAAACCATCCCGAAGGCGAAGATGGAATTCATGCGAGCCGATGGTGACGGCAATCGGGTGAAGTATTATGAGGTCGAGTTAGAGAACGTACTGATCGGCAACATGGAACAGATGGTGGCGGAGGGAAGCATCCTGCGTGACCACATCTCCCTCCACTTCAGCAAGGTCAAATGGAGGTACACGCAGCAAAAGATCGGCGGCGGTACGGGCGGTCAAACCGCCGGCGGCTGGGACCTGGGCTGCAACAAGTCGTGCGCGTAACGGAGGTGGACATGGCCGATCAAAAAGACGACCCGCTCCGGCCCACCCAGGACTCGCGCGGCTTCTTCATGCTGCCGCGTTCGCCGGCAGAGTCCGGCTACTACACCTACGGCACCATGGACAACAAGCCGGACAGGGGTGGATACCAGTACCCTCACCCGATCATGATGCAGGCAATTCTGCGCGTGGGCCTGGAGTGGCAGGCCATTGATCGGCGCCGCTTCGGCATCGGTAACATCAGTCGTGCTGACGCATTCGATGACGATGATCACGACTCCCATCTGGACGGCCTGCAGGTGGATGTCCGGCCACTTCGTAAGGATGGGCTCGAAGAACCGGTGACATGGAGGCAAGCGCAGCTGTACGACAGAGATGGGACAGCGAAACTGATCGAGTTGTTCCGCACCTTCGCCCCGGTCAGGCTCGTTCTGTTCAACGACACCAGCATCCCGTTCGTTAGGACAGCCAGGCGTCATGACGACCATTTCCATGTAGCCTTGATCGGATGAGTATGCGCAAATTGACCTTGCTAGTTCTCGCTGGCCTGTGCCAGATAGGCAGCGCTGCCGAAGACAACAAAAAGCCCCACGAGCTGAATCAGTGGAACCCGCTCAATGCCAACTACAAGATTCACTCAGGCGGCACTGCCTATTCGGAGCTTCCTACGAAGACAGACAGCGCACTTTCGGTCGCTTTCAGGGACGAAGCGGCGAGACAGGTGTTCGAGCAGATCGGGCCGGACGTAGAGCCCGTCTGTGGGAGCGGCGAAAAGGGTTATCGGGTACGAGAGAAAAAGGGCATCTATTGCTCATTTACTCCTCGCTTGGAAAATCCTAAAAACTCACTTTACCGATGCTGGATAGGGATCGACCTGCGAACTGGCGAGGGCGACGTTCGGGTAACGTGCTGAACCGATGCCCACAGAATCCCTTCGGCAACGACTTGCCCGAAAGGTGAGAAATCCAGGGATGTACGCTCTGCTCGCTTGAGATTGGTGCGGAAGATGAAGCCCGGCAGGAGCAGGAAAAAAACGATCAGCGCAGGCAACGCGACGTTCATCAGAACGTGGTGTTATGCGGCCTTGGGTACGATAGTAACGCGAACCGACTGACCGTCGTCACGGCGAATCTTGAACTCGCCTGCAGCAGCCTGGCGTGCCGTTTGCGGGAGGCTCCGTTTGCTGGTCATGAACTGGCGCAACTGGTCCCGAGCTTGCGGATCAGCAAGGAGTTCTGACGCGAGCTGGCTTTTCAAGGCTTTCATGCTTTAACTATGCCACAAGTAAAAAACGATTGCATCTGACGATACGCTTTCTTGCGCATAAAAAAAGAAGGCCGGCTCGCTAAGCGATACCGGCCCCATGTCCATCGGCGGAAGACTCCGCCAGATGAAAAAATATTACTGCAGCTTGATTTCGACGTCGACGCCAGCTGGCAGGTCCAGCTTCATCAGTGCGTCAACGGTCTTGTCGGTCGGGTCCACGATGTCCATCAGACGCTGGTGCGTACGGATTTCGAACTGGTCGCGCGAGGTCTTGTTCACGTGTGGGGAACGCAGCACGTCGAAACGCTGGATGCGGGTCGGCAGTGGGACTGGGCCCTTGACGACGGCGCCGGTGCGCTTGGCGGTGTCGACGATTTCCAGTGCGGACTGGTCGATCAGCTTGTAGTCAAACGCTTTCAGGCGGATACGGATTTTCTGGTTTGGAGCGGACATGCTAATTCCTTTAAAAGAACGTTCCGGCTTGCTGCCGGCAATGTGGTAAAGGTACTTCGGTACTGCTCAAGAGGCGGGAGTATATCATCGTTCCCGCTCAAACAGATGGGGACAGACCAAAAAGTCTGTCCCCATCGTTGTGCCGGCAAGACGCTCCGGAGAGCGCCTACCTGCGATCAAGGCCTGATGAATTAGGCGATGATTTTTGCCACGACGCCGGCGCCGACGGTACGGCCGCCTTCGCGGATTGCGAAGCGCAGACCTTCTTCCATCGCGATCGGAGCGATCAGCTTGACGGTGATCGACACGTTGTCGCCTGGCATGACCATTTCTTTGTCTGCTGGCAGTTCGATCGAACCGGTCACGTCAGTCGTACGGAAGTAGAACTGAGGACGATAGTT
>NZ_JBNDIK010000052.1:0-3336 GCF_050434365.1 Massilia sp. UYP32 | reverse complement strand
GTTCTGCTGGGTACTGATTCACTGCGCGTCTTTGCTCCGCCCCCGGATGGATTAAAGTGATTCAAGTGACGCGACATCTATCCTGACAGAGGGGGGCGGCCTCCTTCGCCGATTGGGCGTTGACGAAGTCGAGAAGCTTTTGGCCCGTAAAAATCCAGCCCTTTCCGATCAGCGTGCCACACAACTCGCCGCTGCGGGCATACTGAGCGATGGTGTCAGGCGTCGCATGCAGTTCTCGCGCCGCCTCCTCGAGTGAATAAATAGCGTTTGGTTCCATTTTGTTGGCTTATCCAAAAGGTCTTTCAAGCTGCGAGATACCCGGCGTCCATCGCATCTGATACCAACTGCAGCATTCGGTTGACGCCGCCTCCACCCAGGTCATGCTGTTCAGAGCGGCATAACACCATATTTTCCAGAGCGACCGTAAGGGTAGGGCTGCTCCAAGGCTTGGCAAGAAAGCCTGGCACTGGAGCATCTGCCTCTTGGAGGACGCGGCGCTAGTGCGGACGCGTTGATTACCAAGACAGGGGAACGTTCGCCGCATACCAGTCCACTTCAATAGCGCAGTGATCAAGACATCAGCACAGTCTGGCTTGCCTGGGGTCTCCGGGCTCTGTCGGCACGCTGGCGGCGCCAGATGCATGGACAGGATCCTGCCCCGAAGGCGCCTCGCTCTCTCGGCTATTCCCGGCCCGGCGTCTGGTCGTCTTTGGAGTGCGCTCAGTAGCCATGCTGGCTTGTCCATCACGGCTTCCGTCGCCGCAGGCCACGGTTTGGGGTGATGCGGCTTCCTTCAGCTCGGCGAGCCGCGCTTCCAGTATTTCTCTCTGCGCTTTCAACACGGCTGCATCCTGCTCGGCCCTCACGCAGGCCTGGCGCTGTGCTTCGAAGTCGACACGCAGCTGTCGCAGTTCGTTCTCAAGTGAGGCATGCCCTTCAAGGCGCGCTTGGACCTTGCTCAGCTCAAGCCTTGCCAGCTCTGATTCGCGACGCTCCACAGAGGCTTCCTCGCGCGCGCTGCTCAGTTCTTCCAGCAGCCGCGTAATCTGGCCATCCTGTTTGGCGCGGAACGTGGCCTGATCTGCCAGCTCGGCCTGCAGTTGGCGTACCAGATTGGTTTGTTCTTCGTTGTCGGCAATGAGGTCGGCCAAGTCGCGCTTGGCTTGTTCGACCTGCTGTATGAGCTCGCCGTTGCTTCGGCAGACCTCCTCGTCGATGAATTTGAAGACCACGCGCTGAATTTCCGGCGAAAGAATGCGGATCACTGACTGACCGCTTCCCTGTCTGGATCGCCATTCGACGACGTGGCGTTGGATGGTAGCCAGGCTACCTGTGTTGCCCAGCATCGAGCGGAGCAGTTTGGCCGTTGGGGTGAGCCCTTCGGCCTGCATCTGCTCCGCCGCTGCGGCGACCTGTTCATACATCACTGTTGTAGATCGACCCATGGTGGTCTCCTGTTACGTAATACTGGCGGTACGTTACGTTACGATTCGTGGTGCCGGCGCTGGCGCTATTAACCGCCATCGGGCAGGTAGCAGACGGCGTTTTGCTAGCTAGGATCATCGGCATCATCACTCTCGCGCGGTTTTTTGCGGGTACCAAGGTACGCGCCCGAAATTCCGGGACGGCCGTGGCCGAGCTGACGCGCCACCTCCAGATACGCTGTGTTCATCGTGTGGGCGTCGATGCTTCCGCCGCGGATGGGTGGTTCTACCTTCGCGATCTCGAGATACAAATCGGCCGCGAAATCGTGGCGCAGCCCGTGCGGTGTTACGCCCAGTTCGCGCCGCGTCACCCCGACCGCGCGGAGGACGTCCGAGAAACGTCTCAGTGCCTGCTTGAGCGTCAGTCCAGGCCGACCAATATGGCCGTGATGGCGGGCGAGCGCCTTGGCCTTGGCGAGCGCCACGCGCTGATCCTCGTTACGGATCGCCGTGAAGCGCAGGCGTCCTCCTTTTGTGCCACGCTTGATGCGCAGGAACGCTAGGTAGGGAGTGTCACCCGCCGACGCGGGGAGGGCGTGCGCAGGTACTTCTGCCAGGCGCGGATCGAACATCACGGCTTCCTTTCGGCGCAGGCCGAAGGCGATCATCACCTCAAGCTGCACCCCGACGTATTCATCGTATGCAGTCACCTTTTCCAGCACGGCCGCCTTGTCGACGCCGTTCCCGCTGAAAGTGCGATCGCGTGTAGCGCAGAGCTCTCGCCGGACCAATTCCGCCGGCGCGTATGCCTCAGCGGGTCTAACCAGGCCAGGCTTACCGATCCAGCCTGCGAAAGTGCGGAGGAAGGACAACTGCTGCTGGATGTAGGCTGCGCTAAGCGGGACAGTGCGTGGCTTGAGTTTTGCGTTGCGCTGCTCTAATTCCCTCGCGAACTCTGGGTCCGCAATCCAGTGGCTGACCAACGCGCGTACATGGCGCTCACCGAGGTTCCTTGGCATGACTTTCAGTCCCATTTGCCACAGTTGCCCAAACATACGAAACAGGCCGTCCGCACGGGCTTCTCCTGAACGGTGCGAAACCACTTTCTTGCGGGTCGCATGCTGTCCGTTGTGCTTGTCGAGAGTTTCCTTCAGGTCGCCCTTCCAGTTCTCGTGCTGCCGTTTTGCCATTACCAATCTCCTAGCGTGTGGATGTGCCGGCGCGGTGCCACCCGCGCGCGCCGGCGAAGCGCGGGTGGCCAGGGCGAGAGAGCCGTGCGCGCCGCCCTGGATGCGCGCACGGGGATAGAGGTTCGCCGCAGTGCGGCTCGGGAGCTTAAAAATGCGCGGCCACAAGCAGGGCTGGATTTCTCCGGGCCGAGCATGTCCCTTGCGGGCGCGAAAGAAGCTTCGCGGACAGACTGCCGTAGGCGGCAGGTGCTACAGACGGATGACGAATTGCGCCGTCGCTATCCAGGTCAGCCCTCCCATCGGGCTGCTGACGGCTACGTAACGACCACGCCTGCTGGCCTCTGGGACCAAGCAGGACGCGGCACCAAAGGTGACGCTACGCTGCAATACGTTTTGCTCTAGGCAATGATGTTGAGAACTGCCGGTCTGGCCGGCAGGCGCGAGGTCTAGCCTCGACGCAAATATCCGCAGGCCATGGACGCGTTGCGCAACATGGACGGGATCATGACGGCTCAGTAGCGAGCTGACCAATAGGAAGCTCGCGCGCTGAACCTGGGACGATATGAAGGCTTTTGGAGAGGTGCTCTTAGAACCCCTGCGATGGGAGTGACTACAGTATTTCAATAACCCCCGGTGTCAGAATAGTTGTCGCGTCACCTGATGAAGTAAATACCAACCGGGGACGGGCAAGAGAGATCGTGTGAAGCAGTATTCAGCAGAAC
>NZ_JBNDIK010000051.1:0-7350 GCF_050434365.1 Massilia sp. UYP32 | reverse complement strand
CCCATCCCGAACAGGACCGTGAAACGACTTTGCGCCGATGATAGTGCTGCAACCAGTGTGAAAGTAGGTTATCGTCAGGCTAGTTATATAGAAAAGCCCGCTCAGTTGAACTGAGCGGGCTTTTTGCGTTTCGCAGTCCAGATCGCGCTTTCGACAATCTGTCGAGCCAATCTGCTGTTCAGCGCTTGCCCGACAAGACTGATCGGGTGTCGTGAAAGAATGGGGTTCTCCAAACTCGAGCGATTTCACCAGATCCCATGTCCCCGCAAACGAACGCTGGCCGCAACAACATCCTTTCCATTGTCATCCTGCTGGGCTGCCTGTCGATGTCGGGATCGGTATCCTCCGCCCCCGCCACCGCCAGCGTCGATATGATCGCAGGCCGACAGGTCGAATCGCTGACCATCAAAAATCCGAGCGCGAACGTCAGCATCGTCTTCGAAAACGGCTTGCGCGCAACGGTGGATGGATGGGACAAGGTGATCGACTCGCTGGTTCCTGACGCGTCGATCTTCGCCTATAACCGCCCTGGTTATGGCAACAGCCAGGAAACGGGCACGGCGCGCGATGGCGCAACAATCGTCGAGGAACTCAGGCAAACCCTGAGGCATAAAGGCCTGGCGCCTCCGTACATCCTTGTCGGCCACTCGCTCGGCGGCTTGTACATGCAGCTATTCGCAAAGCGCTACCCGCAAGAGGTCAGCGGCCTCGTGCTCGTTGATCCGCTGCTGCCTGGCGTCGTCAAGAAATCCGAGGAATTCCCCGTCTGGACCCGCGGCGCAAAGCGGCTGTTCTTCTCGAGCACCGTCAACAAGGAGATCGACGCCATTCACCAGACCAGCGAACAGGTGCTGTCGCTTGCGCCGATCGATGACAAGCCGATCGTCATGCTCATCAACAAACCGTCGGGTTCCACTGCGGTCGGCGTCGATTTCGGCGCCTTCAACAAAGACCAGAAGACGAGGGAATTGGTCAGCGGCTTGTATCCGAAAGCAAAAAAGATTGTCGTCGATTCCGATCACCAGGTGCAGCGCCAGAACCCGACCGACGTGGTGAACGCGATCAGGAACATCCTCGCGAAGCAGCCTGCAGGCAACTCAGCAACGGAATAGTTGCATGCGGTGCGTAGGGCGAATCCCACAGTCCACCGAAACGTTCTCTGATACTTCCCCTGTCTTTGCACGCGCATTATCGAAGTTCTTGTTCAGTAAAGCGGAGGATCGCGATGAAGTCGAAAGAGAAGGTCAAGGGCGGAGACAACCGTGCACGCGGTATCGCAAAACCAAAAACGTTGATGGTTGCCGAGGGCAGCCTGCAGTCGAGAGCGCCTGGTTACGTCATGCCGGGCGGGCTCGACACACCTTTCCCGAAGGGAAACACCGGATCCATGCAATCCGACTCGAGCGGGCGCGGCCAACGCGCCGGCGCCGGTTCGCAGAGCGGCGGATGGAGCGCCCGCCAGCAAGCCCAGCGCATGCAGGCGCGCGGCGAGCAGGACCGTTTGGGCGAGTCGCGGCAATCCGGTCACGGCATGGAGCAGTACCAGCATGCCGGGTCCCAGGAGTCTCCAACCGGCCCGGACAAATCGCGACAAACCGGCAACGGCGCCGCCAACCAGCAACGGCAGGGGCGGCCTGACGAACCGTCGTCGGATGCCGGCAGCAAGCGCAAAGGCTGATCGACCAGGACCTCGACCGTCCACCAATACCACCGACCCGGGCATGGCCCGGGTTTTTTCTTATCGGCGTTGGACGTACGGTGAGCCAGCCCACTGCCAGCCCGCGTGAATCTGGTGCACAATGCCTTTAACGACATTGCCATTTCATCCATAGGAGAAGCATGAACGAACAGGTCGCACGCAACGTCGTGCTGGTGCGCTCGATCGAGTACGCCGATGTTGCCCACACGGTCCTGAGCGACGACGACCGCATGTACGCCACCCGCAGCGCGCGCGAGCTCGCTGCCTGGCAAGCGGCCGACAGCCATATGGCGGTCAACCAGCATCACTTCCTGCAGCAACGCGCGGAACAGATCCTCAAGCGCCTGGGCGAACGCACGCCGGCCTTCGGCGCCTTCGTCCGGCGCGCTCCCGGCATGAGCGGCATCTGGATCGCGCTGCCGTTCCTGGCCTTCGTGCTTGGCGCCGCGCTCGATCGCATCGCCGATCCACACCGCGTCGACCTGTTGTCGGCGCCGCTGCTGGCGATCGTCGGCTGGAACCTGCTCGTCTATCTCGGCCTGCTGCTCTGGGCCATCGTGCCCGCCGCGCGCCGGCGCAAGAGCGGCACGCCGCTGCTGCGCCGCCTGAGCGTGGGCAAGGCGGTGGCGCCGCGCAAGCTGCCGACCGCGCTGGCCGAAGGCGTCGCCCACTACCTGGCCGATTGGGCCGTGCTGAGCGAGCCGCTCACGCGCGCACGCCTGGCCCGCACCTTCCACCTGGCGGCGGCCGGCTTCGCGTTGGGCGCCGTCGCCTCGCTGTATGCGCGCGGCCTGCTCACCGAATACGTCACCGGATGGGAGAGCACCTTCCTCGACGCGGCGCAGGTGCACACGCTGCTGTCATGGCTGTTCACGCCGGCGCTGACCGTGTTCCCGTTTTTGCAGGGCTTCACGCCCGCCGAAATCGAGCAGCTGCGCTTTGGCGGCGCCGCCGGCCTGCCGGTCGGCGAGCGCTGGGTCCACCTGTATGGCGCGACCTTGCTGCTGCTGGTGATCCTGCCGCGCCTGGTGCTGGCACTGGTCGCGGGCATGCGCGCACGCCACCTGAAGCGCAACTTCCCGATCGATCTCGACCAGCCTTATTACCGCAAGCTGGCCGACAGCATCGGCGCCGGCACGCCGGCCGTGCTGCGCGTGATCCCCTACAGCTACACGCTCGACGAACCGCGCGACCGCGGCCTGTGGGCGATCGCCGCCGCGGCCCTCGGCGGCCAAGCGCGGGTGCAGTTGCTGCCGCCGGTCGCATATGGCGTCGAGCTCAAGGAAGCCTTGCGCGACACGACCCTGAAGGAGCCCGGCATCACCGTGACCACGGTGCTGTTCAGCCTTGCCGCCACGCCCGAAAAGGAAAACCACGGCGCGCTGCTCGACTACCTGGTCAAGCGGGTGCCGCGCGGCGTGGCCGTGCTGCTCGACGAGTCGCCGCTGCTCGAGCGCATCGGCGAACAGGCGGGGGGCGAGCGCGTCGCCGAACGTCACGCCCTGTGGCGCCAGTTCTGCAGCTTCCACGGCGCCTCGGCCCACGTCGTCAATCTGCTCCAGCCCGACAAGCACGCGCTTGAACTGGGCGCGGGCCTCGCCTTGCCGGAGCTGCGATGATCACGCCCGCAAAAATCCAGTTCGCCCTGGTCTCGCACACCAATAACGGCAAGACCACGCTGGCGCGCACCCTGGTCGGGATGGACGTCGGCGAGATCCGCGACGCCGCCCACGTGACCCAGATCTCGGAAGGCTACCCGCTCCTGAGCACCGAGGAGGGCGATGCGCTGGTGTTGTGGGACACGCCGGGCTTTGGCGACTCGGTGCGCCTGCACAAGCGCCTCGCGCTGGCCGGCAATCCGATCGGCTGGTTCCTGCGCGAGGTGTTCGACCGCTACCGCGACCGCCCGTTCTGGCTCAGCCAGCAGGCGCTGCGCGCAGCCAGGGAAGAGGCGGACGTCGTGCTCTACCTGGTCAACTCCTCCGAATCGCCGCAGGACGCGGGTTACCTGCCGCCCGAGATGAAGATCCTCGAATGGCTCGGCAAGCCCGTGGTCGTGCTCCTCAACCAGGTTGGCCCGCCACGTCCGGCCCACGAGGAGCAGGCCGAACCCAAGCGCTGGAAGCAGCACCTTGCGCAGTACCAGGTAGTGAAGGAAGTGCTGCCGCTGGACGCCTTCGCCCGCTGCTGGGTGCACGAACACGTGTTCTATGAATCGGTGGCGCACCTGATCGAAGAGGAGAAGCGTCCCGCCTATGCACGCCTGCTGGCCGCGTGGGCCGAGCGCAACCGCGTGCGCTATGTGAGCGCCCTGAACATGAGCGCCGAGCAGGTCGCGGCGGCGGCGCGCGACAGCGAGCCGCTGGGCGAAGAACGCACCGGCATGCTGCGCACCGCGCTGAAGGCGGTCGGCATCGGCAAGGACGAGCAGCGGCGCCAGGATCTCGCGATGGCGGCGCTGGTGCAGCGCCTGAACGACGGCATCAACCATGCAACCGCGCGCATGCTGTCGCTGTATCGCATCGATCCCGGACAAGCGGTGAACGTGAACGCGCGCGTGCGCGAGAACTTCGCGGTGCGCGCGCCGGTGGACAAGGCGCAGGCCGGGCTGCTCGGCGCGGTGGTGTCGGGCGCGGCGACCGGCCTGTCGGCTGATGCGCTGGCCGGCGGACTGACCCTGGGCGCCGGCGCGCTGCTGGGCGCGATCGCCGGCGGCATCACGGCGGCCGGCGCGGCCTGGGGTTTCAACCAGGGCACGGACCGCAACCAGGCCAATGTGAAGTTCGCCAATCCTTTCCTGCAGACGCTGCTGACGGGCGCCATGCTGCGCTACCTGGCGGTGGCGCACTTCGGGCGAGGACGGGGCAATTATGTGGAAAGCGAGGCGCCGCCGTTCTGGCAGGCAGAAGCCGAGCAGGCGCTGAACGCGGTCGGCATCGATGGGGATCGCCTGTGGCAGTCGGTGCGTGAAGCGCCGGACCTGGGCGCCGCCACCAGGCTGGTCGAGGCGGTGCTGGTGCCGGCGGTGACGGCGACGCTCGCGCGCCTGTATCCCGACGTCGCGCTGCCGGGCGCGCCGGTGCAGGCAGCGCCGGCGGCGCCGACATTGGACAAGGACGCGATTACTGGAACTGGTACTGCGCGCTGACGCCCAGGATCCAGTTGCGGCCAGGAGCCGCTTCGTAATAGCGGCGATTGGTGTCGCCCACGATGACGGAGCCGACGTAGTCGCGGTCGAACAGGTTGTTCAGGCGAGCGAACTGGCGCAGCTTCCAACCGCCCAGTTGCTGGCTCGCCTGCACGCGGGCGTTGACGATCGCATAGCCCGGCGCCGGCGTGGCGCTGTTGGTGTCTTCGGCGTACACGCGGCTGTTGGCGATGGTCTCGAGCGCCGCGCCGTAGCGGCCGGCCGCTTCCTTCCAACCGAATTCGCCGTAGAAGCTGGTCTTCGGCAGGCCGGGCAGGCGGCTGCCTTTCGGCACCGCGCCAAAGGCCTCGTCATAGACCGCGTGCAGCATGCTCAGGGCCAGGCGCGCATTCCAGCCGGCGCCGAGTTCGGCGTCTACCGACAACTCGCCGCCCTGGCGCAGGGTGGCGCTGGCGTTGCGGTAGCTGGTGCGTCCGCCCGATGAGGCGTCGACCACCAATTCGTCCTTCGTCTTCACCTGGAACACCGCGGCGTTCACGCGCACGCCGCTGGCCACCATGGCTTTCACGCCGGCTTCGAGATGGGTGCCGATCGCCGGTTCGAGGGCGAAATTGAAGCCGCCGCCGGTGCCCGAATAGAACGATTCGTTCATGGTCGGCGTCTCGAAGCCGCGCGCCGCGCTGGCGTACACGTTCAGGGTCGGCGACACTTTATAGAGCACGCCCACCAGCGGCGTCGTGTGGCGGAAGTCGGCGCCGCCGCTGTCGTCGCCGTTGGAGAGGAAGTTGTCCTTGACGTCGAAGTCCACGCGGCTATGGCGCACGCCGCCGCTCAGCACCCAGCGGTCGCGCTCCCACTCCAGCTGCACGTAAGGATCGACGCTGGTCACTTCGTTCTGCTCGTCGCGCCGCAGGTTGCCCTTCACGCCGAAGGTATCGCCGACGAAGTTTTCGAAACCCTGGCGCGCATCCTTCGAGCGCGCCAGTTCCAGGCCGGCCGTGGCGCGCATGGCGCCGCCGGCGACCTGGCGCACCGCGCGCCAGTTGGCGTCGATGCCGTAGAAATCGCGGTCGAAGTCGATCACGCCGCCCGAGTGGCTGCTCGGCGCCTGGAAGCCGCGCGAGAACGACTGGTACTGGATGACGCGGCGGTTGCCGCCGTAGGCGGTCACCTGCAGGCGGTCGGAGCCGAACGCCTGTTCATATGTCGCGCCGAACTGCTGGTGGTCGATGCTCTTGCGCGTGTCGTAGCGATCGGCCAGCGTGCGCTGGGGCGTCTGCGTGTCGGTGGCGTCGATCTCGCCCGCGCGCGGGTCGCGCTGGTAGGTGGCCCAGGTGACGCCGAGCGGGTCTTGCGTATCGTCCTGGCGCAGGCCGCTCGCGGTCAGCACCAGGCGGCTGGTCGACGAGGGTTCGACGACCAGCTTGGCGTAGGCCTGCTTGCGCGTCGCGGCGCTGTGGTCGCGGTAGCCGTCGGTCTCGAAACGCGAGGCATCGAGCAGATAGCCGATGCCGCCGCTGCGGCCGGAGGCATTGGTGTCGAACTTGCGCTGGCCATAGCTGCCGCCGGTGAAGCTGGCTTCGACCGTGGGCGTATCGGTCGGTTCGCGCGTGAAGAGCTGGACCACGCCGCCGGAGTGGTTGCCATACAAGGCGGACATGGGGCCGCGCAGCACTTCGATGCGCTCGGCCAGATCCAGGTTGAAGGTCGCGGCCTGACCTTGGCCATCGGGCATGGTGGCCGGGATGCCGTCCGCCACCAGGCGCACGCCGCGCACGCCGAAGGCGGAGCGGGTGCCGAAACCGCGCGAAGAGATCTGCAGGTCTTGCGCGTAGTTCTCGCGATTGCGCACCACGATGCCCGGCACGGCGACCAGGGCTTCGGAGGCGTTGACGCGCAGCTGGGTGTCGCCGATCTGCGCCGCATCGACCACGTCGACCGAGGCCGGCAGGTCGAAACTCGTGTGTTCGGCGCGGGTGCCGCTGACCACGACCACGTTCATCGGGTCGCGAATCTCTTCGGCAAGGGCGGCCAGCGGCCAGCAGGCGCAGACGGCGGCGATCGCCGTACGGCGCAAGACGGTGTGATTCATTATTTCTCCATGAGTGCGTAGCAAGCGCGAGAAGGGAAGGCCTTGCCAATCAGCCAAGGAATATACCTTGCAAGGGAGTATTACGTGCGCACAGAAACAATTCGGCAAACTGATGACTTGCTGAAATGCGGATAGATATTTCGATCAGGGTCTTGCGGAACCCTGTCGAGGTTTGCTATAGTTCGCGTCCGCTTCGGCAACGGCCGAAAAATGTTAACGTAATCAAGTGGTTACGATGGCAAGGTCGGCAGAGAAATCTGAGACGAAGCGAAATGAGGGGTTGACGAGTAGCGCGAAACACTGCATAATCTCATTCCTCTGCTGCTGACGAACACAACGATTCGCAACGATGCAGCAAGAAGAAGCACCGAATTCTGATCTTTAAAAATTAACAGTCGATAAGTGTGGGCG
>NZ_JBNDIK010000050.1:0-7656 GCF_050434365.1 Massilia sp. UYP32 | reverse complement strand
TCCCGAACAGGACCGTGAAACGACTTTGCGCCGATGATAGTGCTGCAACCAGTGTGAAAGTAGGTTATCGTCAGGCTAGTTATATGAAAAACCCCTCCAGGTGATCCTGGTGGGGTTTTTTGCTTTGGAGACGCGTAAAATCCCAAGGTCATACTGTTCTCTTACCTAGGAAAAGCGATGAAGGTCTATCTCGTTGTCGTCGACACGCTGGCGGATTGGGAAATCGGATACCTGACGGCAGAACTGCATAGCCGCCGGTTTTTCGCAGATCCATCGCAAGACTTCCAATTGCTGAAGGCAGGCCTGAGCCGTGGCGTGGTGACGAGCATGGGCGGCGTGACCCATGCGCCGGATATCGCAATCGGCGACATCCGGATGGACGACAACGATCTGCTCCTGCTTCCAGGGGCGGAAATCTGGCAGTCTGCACAAGCAAGACCAGCCCTCGAACTGGCGCGCGACGCGCTGGACCAAGGCCACCAGGTCGCCGCCATCTGTGGCGCGACCGTCGGCCTGGCCAGCACCGGCGCATTGAATGCACGGCGCCACACTTCCAACGACCCCGGATTGTTGAAAGCATCCTGCCCCGACTATCGCGGTGAACACATGTACCGCAAGGAGCCGGCTGTCCGCGGCGACAACCTGATCACGGCAACCGGCCTGGCGCCGCTCGAGTTCTCCTACGAAGTTCTCAAGATGCTCAAGGTCTGGAAGCCGGAGACCACCAAGGCCTGGTACCGCTTGCACAAGACCCGCCAGGAGCGCTGGTACCATGAATTGGTCGCATCGATGTCGGATGCGTCCGCCATTCCTTCATAGAGCGCGATGGATTACCAGCAGCTTCTCGCCCAGCGCCGCGCGCACCCATCCTGGCGGCTCCTCGCCGCCGACCACGCGCCGATGATCGCCAGCTTCCTGCACCGCAGCTTTGTCGCGCCCAATGTGCGCACGATTGCCCGCCAGCAGCTGGTGTCGCAACTGGACGATCACCTGTACCAGCTTCATGAGCTGACCGGCGAACAGCTGTTTCCCAAGCCCGCGGCCAGCTATCTGGACGACTGGGCGTCCGACGACCGCGGCTGGCTGCGCAAATACTATCCACCAGGCGAAGACGAACCGCACTACGATCTGACCTCGCCTGCCGAGCAGGCCCTGGAATGGCTGCAGGGCCTGGGCCAGCGTGCTTTCATCGGTACCGAGTCGCGCTTGATGACCGTGTTCGACCTGCTCAAGCAGATCGCCGACGGCACCGAGCTCAATCCCCGTGCGCGCATTGCCGAACTCCAGAAACGCAAGGCGGACATCGACGCCGAAATCGCGCGGATCAAGGAGGGCCACCTGACCCTGATGGAACCGACCCAGGTGCGCGAACGCTTCCTGCAAATGGCGGCCACCGCGCGTGAACTGCTGTCCGATTTTCGTGCGCTCGACCAGAACTTCCGCATGCTCGACCGCAGCGTGCGCGAAAGGATCGCCACTTGGGACGGCGGCAAGGGCGAACTGCTGCAGCAGATCTTCGGCTGGCGCGACCTGATCACCGAATCCGACGAAGGCAAGAGCTTTCGCGCCTTCTGGGACTTGCTGATGTCGCCGTCGCGCCAGGATGAACTGGGCAAGCTGCTGGAGCAGGTGATGGCGCTCGCGCCGATCCGCGAACTCGAACCCGACGGCCGCCTGCGCCGCATCCACTACGACTGGCTGGAAGCCGGCGAGGTTACCCAGCGCACCGTGGCGCGCCTGTCGGAGCAGCTGCGCCGCTATCTGGATGACCAGGCCTGGCTCGAGAACCGCCGCATCATGGAGCTGATCCGGCAGGTCGAACAGAAAGCGCTGTCGCTGCGCGGGCAGGTTCCCGATGCGGCCTTCGCCGACATCGACGACGCCGGGCCGGAGTTCGCCTTGCCCATGGAGCGGGTGCTCTACACGCCGCCATTCAAGGCCGACATTCGCGCGGTGGAAGTCGAGGAGGCCGGCGCGACCGCCTTGTCCGATGCGCTGTTCGAACAGGTTTACGTCGACCAGGTGCGCCTGGCATCCAACGTGCGGCGCGCACTGCAGACCCGCAGCCAGGTATCGCTGGCGGCGGTCGTGATGGACAATCCGATCGAGCAGGGCCTGGCCGAACTGGCGACCTACCTGAAACTGGCGACCCAGGACGTGGCCGCCGTGATCGACGACGAGCGCGATGAATGCGTCCGCTGGACCGGCGCCGATGGCCACCAGCGTCAGGCGACGCTGCCGATGGTAATCTTCACACTACGGGAACGAGAGGACGAATGATTGACGACGACCAGCTGGGACAAGTGGTAGTCACCCTGTTCCAGGGCGTGCTGTATCGCGAAAACGCCGAGCCGCAATGGCAGGCACTGCTCGACCTGCAGGCGCGCGTGCGCGACTATTGCAGCGTGATCGGGCTCGAACTGATCCTTGACGAGGCGGAGGGCTATGCCTATCTGCGCCAGCGGGCGTCCAAGCCCGAGACGCCGGACTTGCCGCGTCTGGTCCAGCGCCGCCAGCTCAGCTTCCCAGTCAGCCTGATCCTGGTCCTGCTGCGCAAGAAGCTGGCCGAGTTCGACGCGCTCAGTGCAGATACCCGGCTGGTCGTCAGCCGCGAGGACATCGTCGACCAGATGCGCCTGTTCCTGCCCGATACCGCCAACGAAGCGCGCCTGCTCGACCGCATGGATACGCATCTCGGCAAGGTCGTCGACCTCGGCTTCCTGCGGCGCCTGCGCGGTCAGGACGGGCAGTTCGAAGTGCGGCGCGTATTGAAGGCCTTCGTCGATGCCCAGTGGCTCGACGACTTCGCCCAGCGCCTGGACGGCTATGCCAGGCATGCCGGGGCGAGCGCCGGCAAGGAGGGCGTCGAATGAACGCCGGACCCGATCCCGAGCTGGCGACGGCGACCGAGCAGGCCGGCTTCCGCCTGCGCCGCTTCGAAGTGTACAACTGGGGCACCTTCCACCAGCGCGTTTGGAGGATGCAGCCGCACGGCGCCAATATGCTCCTGACTGGCGATATCGGATCCGGCAAGTCGACCCTGGTCGATGCGCTCACTACCTTGCTGGTCCCGTTCAACAAGATCTCGTACAACAAGGCGGCCGGCGCCGACGCGCGCGAACGCTCGCTGCGCACCTATGTGCTGGGCCACTTCAAGTCCGAGCGCGGTGACACCGGCCTCTCCGCGCGTGCGGTCGCGCTGCGCGACCAGCACAGCTACTCGGTGCTGCTCGGAGAGTTCCATAACGAAGGCTACGAGGAGACCATCACGCTCGCGCAGGTATTCTGGTTCAAGGACCCGCGCGGCCAGCCGGAGCGATTCTATGTGGTCGCCGAAACGGCGCTGACGATCGCCGATGATTTTTCGGGCTTCGCCGACATCAATCAGCTGCGCAAGCGCCTGCGAGCGCGGTCCGGCATTGCTCTGCACGACAGCTTCCCAGCCTATGGCGCCGATTTCAGGCGCCGTTTCGGCATCGCATCGGAACAGGCGATGGACCTGTTCAACCAGACGGTGTCGATGAAATCGGTGGGCAACCTGACCGAGTTCGTGCGTGAGCACATGCTCGAGCCGTTCCCGGTGCAGGCCCGCATCGACATGCTGATCACGCACTTCGACGACTTGAACCGGGCCCACGAGGCGGTGCTCAAGGCGCGCGCGCAGATCGAGCGCCTGCAACCCCTGAACGCCGACTGCGATCGCCACGCGGCGCTGGTGACGCAGATGGATGAGCTGCGGATCTGTCGCGAAGCCCTGCGGCCCTGGTTCGCGCTGCTCAAGACCGAGCTGCTGGACAAGCGCATCGCCAACCTGGCAGCGGACGAGGAACGCACCGCCACCCGCCTGGCCCAGTTGGAGCAGGAGCGGCGCGAACACGCCCGTACCCGCGACGAACTGACCGCCGCCATCTCGGCCAATGGCGGCAACCGGATCGAACAGATCATGGGCGAGATCGCGCGCGTCGACGCCGCTCGCAGCGAAAAGAACGCGCGCGCGCAGCAGTACGAGCTGATCGCCTCGGCGCTCGGCTTGCCGGCGCCGCACGATGCCGGCGCCTTCGATGCCAACCGGGGCGCCATTGACACAGGCCAGGCCGCCTGCGTCGCGCAGCGCGACGAGCGCAGCAACCGCCTGACCGAGGCTGGCGTGACGGTGCGCGAGCTGAGAAAGCTGCACGGCGAACTGACCGACGAACTCGAATCGCTGCGCAAGCGCCGGTCCAATATTCCGCGCCAGATGCTCACGCTGCGCGAGGCCTTGTGCGACGCGCTAACGATCGCGCCTGATGCGCTGCCCTTCATCGGCGAGTTGATCCAGGTGCGCGAGGACGAGCGTGCTTGGGAAGGGGCGGCCGAGCGCTTGCTGCATGCCTTCGGCCTGTCGCTGCTGGTGCCCGAACAGCATTACGCGCAGGTGGCGGCATGGGCCGAGCGTACCCACCTTGGCGCGCGCCTGGTGTATTACCGGGTGCGGCCATTGTCCCCGGCCGAGCCGCCATCCCTGCATCCGCATTCATTGGTGCGCAAGCTGTCGATCCAGCCGGATTCGCCGCTCTATGCCTGGATCGAGGGCGAGCTGGCGCGGCGTTTCGACTATGCCTGTTGCGACTCCATGGAACTGTTTCGGCGCGAGCAGCGCGCGATCACCCGTAACGGACAGGTGAAGTCGGGCGGCGAGCGTCACGAAAAGGATGACCGGCGCCAGATCGGCGACCGCACCAGCTATGTGCTGGGCTGGTCGAACGAGGCGAAGATCGCGGCGCTGGAGAAGCAGGAGCGCGACCTGTCCACGCGTATCACGGAACATACCCGGCAAATCCTCGAGCTCAAGCGCGAAGCTGCCGAATGGGGCAGAGTGCTCGGTCTCTGGCAGCAGTTGGCGGTGTTCGCCAGCTTCGCTGATCTCGACTGGAAGCCGCTGGTGGCGATGATCGACAGGCTCGAGCGCGAGCAGCAGGAGCTGGCGGCATCGTCCGACCTGCTGCGCACCTTGCAGCAGCAGTTGCGCGATCTCGGAGACGTCCAGGCCGGCATCGATGCGCAGCATGCACAGGCCAATGCCGCGCTGGCGACGCTGGTGGAGAAATTGAGCCAGGCCCGCAGCCTGCTGGGCGAGAGCGAGGCGCTTGCCGGTGCGATCGACGACGCCATGCGCGCCACTACGCTGCCGGTGCTCGAGACGCTGCGCGAGCAGGCCTTGGGCGAGCACACGCTGACGGTCGAATCATGCGATAACCGCGAGCGCGACATGCGTGAATTCGTGCAGGCACGCATCGACGCCGACAGCAAACGCATCGCGACACTGCGCGACAGGATCATCACCGCCATGCAGGACTATGCGACTACCTGGCCGCTCGATGCGCGCGAGGTCGATGTGAGCATCGAGGCGGCGCCCGAGTTCCGGCGCATGCTGCAGGTGCTGGAAGCCGACGACCTGCCGCGCTTCGCCGGCAAGTTCAAGGAGCTGCTCAACGAAAACACGATCCGCGAGATCGCCGGATTCCAGTCGCAGCTCAAGCGCGAGCGCGAAACGATCCGCGAGCGGGTCGAGACCATCAACACCTCGCTGCATGCGATCGACTACAACCCGAATCGCTACATCGCCCTGGAGGCGGAACCGAGCCTGGACGCCGACCTGCGCGACTTCCAGCAAGACCTGCGCAGCTGTACCGAAGGCGCGCTGACCGGGTCGAGCGACGAGGAGTACACCGAGGCGAAATTCCTGCAGGTGCGGCGCATCATCGAGCGCTTTCGGGGCCGCGAAGGCTGCGCCGAGATGGACCGGCGCTGGACCCGCAAGGTGACCGATGTGCGCAACTGGTTCGTGTTCTCGGCGTCCGAGCGTTGGCGCGAGGACGACAGCGAGCATGAACACTACACCGACGCCGGCGGCAAGTCCGGTGGCCAGAAGGAGAAGCTGGCCTACACGGTGCTGGCAGCCAGCCTGGCCTACCAGTTCGGCCTCGAATGGGGCGCCGTGCGTTCGCGCTCGTTCCGCTTCGTGGTCATTGACGAGGCGTTCGGACGCGGTTCCGACGAATCTGCGCGCTATGGGCTGGAGCTGTTCCGGCGCATGAACCTGCAACTGCTGATCGTGACGCCGCTGCAGAAGATCCACATCATCGAGCCATACGTCGCCGGCCTGGGGTTCGTGCACAGCGAAGAAGGTCGGCAGTCGATGCTGCGCTACCTGAGCATCGAGGAGTACCGCGCCGAGCGCGGTGCGCGGGCCGGATGATGGCGGCGCGCAGCGCATGGTCGTCGCCGGGCGACATCGTCGCCAGCGTCCAGCGCCTGTGGGACAGCGGCGCTATCCTGGCGGCGCGCCTGGACGGCGTCGCCTTGTTTCCGCATGAAGTCCGGCTGCGGCAACCTTCGGTCGCAGCCATGGGCGAGCAGTTCGACCTCGTGCGCGACTGGATCGGCGCCTTGCGCAGCAGCAGCCGTCCAGAACGCGGCGATGGCTATGAGCTGGTCTGGCGCGACATCAACCACCGCCAGCTGGGGCGCAACCGCATCCCGGTTGCCGCCATCGTGGAGTCGGAAGCGTCGGCGCTGCGCATGATCGGCCGTGGCGCGGACACGCGGCGCTTCGACGAATTGGTCGCCATGACCCTCGGCGCGTTTCCCGTCCTTCGTCCCTGGCTGGCCAGGCAGCCGCTCCGCCTGCTCGAGCACGGGGATGGATGGGAGCGCGTCCTGGCCGTGCTGCGCTGGTTCGTGGCGAATCCACGTCCAGGCATCTATCTGCGTCAGCTCGATATCCCGGGTGTCGACACGAAGTTCATCGAAGTGCGCAAGGGGCTGATGGCCGAACTGCTCGATCAGGTGCTGCCTGCCGAATCGATCGATGCCGGCGCCGTCGGCGCGCGGCAGTTCGACACGCGTTACGGGCTGCTGGGAAAACCAGCGCAAATTCGTTTCCGCATACTCGACCAGCGGCACTATGTCGGCGGTTGCTCCGACCTGATGGTGCCTGTGGCGCAGTTCGCCGCATTGCGCACGGGCGTGGACCGGGTCTACATCACGGAGAACGAGGTGAATGCACTGGCATTTCCCGATGTGGAGTCGAGCATGGTGGTGTTCGGTGGCGGCTATGGCATCGACCGCCTGGCGCAGGTGGACTGGTTACGCAGCCGGCGCGTCCTGTACTGGGGCGATATCGATACGCATGGCTTTGCGATCCTCGATCGCCTGCGGGCGTCGATCCCGGGCGCGGCATCGCTGCTGATGGATGCCGACACGTTACAGGCACATCGCCATGTATGGGGGCAGGAGGATGGCGACAAACGTTGCCTGGCAGACCTGATGAGGCTGACGGAGCAGGAGCGGGAGCTGTTTCTGCAGTTGCGCGGCGATATCCTTGGGGAGCGCTTACGCCTCGAGCAGGAGCGCATTGGCTACACATGGGCGGTCGACGCGATTCGACAAACATGAAAACTGGCCCTTGCGGGGGCGCTGGCGCTTTGCTATAGTCTCGCTCCTCGACGCAGACGCCACCTCACGGTAGCGAAAGCGAAGAGAAAAAAGGGGTTGACGAAAAATGAGAAACACTTCATACTCTCGCCTCTCTGCTGCTGACGAACACAACGATTCGCAACGATGCAGCAAGAAGAAGCACCGAATTCTGATCTTTAAAAATTAACAGTCGATAAG
>NZ_JBNDIK010000049.1:0-9117 GCF_050434365.1 Massilia sp. UYP32 | reverse complement strand
CTGTGCACCCTGCGTTTTTTACCTTCACTCATTCGCTGTCATCCTTTCGCGGACGACAGCTTAAACCACCGTCTCAGATTCGGGGTCCACTATAAACCGCTCGCCTCCGGCACAAAGCCGTCACCCACATCGAGAAATCGGACCATGGCGCCCAGCCGCAACAAGCCTGTATCGCTATCCAGACCGAAGCTCGCCAACAGGACTTCGAAAGAGACACGTTTGCCGACATGCGTGAACTCGGCTCCGTCGTAATCGAAGCCAAGCGCATTTGCAGGACACTCCTGCGGCGACGCAAGCCATACGAACGACGCCTCCTTGTCAATGAAGCGACGGATCAGCCAGGCACAGGCAACGCGATCGACCCATAGCCGGCGGCGGGTAGCCCAGACGCGGTGCCGATACTTGGTGATGTCCCGTTTTGCGATGCTTGCCTCGACTGGAACCGGTTCTCCCGTAGATAAGCTGCGTTCGCTGAGGCTGACAAATTCCGTCCAGGCGATTTCGGCCTGGCTGCTTGCCTGACCGGGAAAATAGTCCGTAGTCCGCAAGGTCTCATACTCGCGCTGAAGCTTTCTCCTGACCCGTGTGATGGCTTGGGGAGTGGCATTAGCTAACGCAGCGCTCGCATCGGCCACAGCGCTCAGGAAGACTGCGTAGTCGGCGCTGCGGTCGAAGAGCGAACGGTAGGCGGCGCTGTCGACTTCCGATTGAGGCTGAACGACCAGAAGCCACGCGCTACCGCTTTCCCGAAGACACTCGTCGGCTAACGTTCGCAACTGATGTTCCAGCTGGACGGTATGCGGCAACAGATAAGCGCCGTCTCGTAGCGGCACACAACCAAGCGCCTTGAGGGCGCGCCATATCCGGATACGAGCGGTCGCATTGTTACTCGGCAGGGTCAGCACGAGTAACTGCCATTCTGGGGGGCTTGTCATCCTGCTAGCTTATCATTTAGTAATTGCAATTACAATTATTGATACGACAGCGACAAAATAGTTCCTTAACTTCCCGAACATTTTGGATAGGAACCAATGGCGGCAGACAGGCTGTTATAATTTCGCGAAATTTACCTGGTGATTCCCTTGCGTCGGATTGTTCACATCCTCCTGCTATTGTGCTTGCCCCTGTATGGTTTCGCCATGCAAGGCAGCCTGCCGCCTGTCGCGGACGCGGTCTCGCTCGTCCACGAGCTGGAGCACGATGAGGGCATCCATCACCACCATCATGAGGACGACGGCTCCGTTCACTATGACGACTCGGATGAATCCCTCGATCACGCGCAGGAACATTCCTCGCCTTCACAACCGGTAGGCTTCGGTCTCCCGCGCCTGGTACTCCCTCCAGAACAGCCAGTGTCCGAACTGGGGCCATATGTTGCCCAGGCAGTTCCTGAACCGTTCCTCGACGGACCACACAGACCCCCAGCTTTCTCCCTCGGCCACACTGCCGGGGGAACGCTGCACGCATAATCGAAAGATGCAGGCGCAACGCAAGCTGCGCTGACGTGCTCGCCCTCGGTGATTCTGAATATCACCCGATGGAGAACACATGCGCACCTGCCGCCTGTCCCTTTACCTTATTGGTGCCGCCCTGGTCCTGCCATGTCAGGCCATCGCAGCACCGCCTCCGCCGACTGTAATCGGCACCACATTGAAGCAAGCCGTAGAGAGTGCATGGCAGCGAGCACCCGCCGCCCGCACGATCGAAGCGCGCCAGGACGAAGCGCATGCTGCGCGCGACAACGCACGCTCCTGGCTCGCCTCCAACCCGACCTTCGGCTTGTCCCAGCGCGCAGACCAGGGTTCGTCCGAGCGCGACCAGCGAGAATCCGAGATATCGGTCTCGTCCTCATTCTTCCTGCCGGGCCAGAAGAGCGCCCGCGAAGCGCTGGCCGCGCGCAGCACTGAAGAAGTCGCCGCTCACATCGGCGCCACCCGCCTCGCTGTTGCCGGCGTAGTGCGCAACCGCATGTGGGAAGCGGCGGCCGCCCAAGTCCGGCTCGAGGAGAAGCAGGACCACCTGGAACATCTTGAGGGGCTCCGTGACGAGGTGCAGCAACGCGTCAAGGCCGGCGACCTGGCACGCAGCGACGGGCTGCTCGCCGAACAGGAAGTCCTGGCGGCCCGGATCGCCGTCACGGATGCCCGCACTGCGACCCTCGAAGCGCTCGCACGCTACCGCGTCCTGACCGGCCAGTCCGACTTGCCTCCGCTCGAACCCGAAGCGCTCGCTGAAGGCAAGGCCCTTGCCAATCCACGCCTGGCAGCCGCGCAGGCGTCCGAACAACGTGCACAGGCGGCGCTACGCCTGGCCGCGGCTTCCCGCTCAGCGCCGCCGACCATTGCCTTGTCGGTTCGCCGCGAGGACGAGAGGCTGCTGCAAAAGCCTGTCAACAGCATCGGCGTAGCCCTGCAGATCCCGATCGGCACTGCCGCACGCAATCGTAGCGTTGAAGCCCAGGCGCAAACCGTGATCGCAACGGCTGCTGCGGAGGCGGCCGAGGTCCAGGCCAATGCTGAGGCCGACATCGAGATCGCGAAAGAACGGCTTGCGAATGCACGTGCTGCCCTGGAGACCGCCACCGCACGCGCAACCGCCCTGCACGAACACACTGCGCTGTTCGAAAAGGCGTTTCGCCAGGGTGAAAAAGGTCTTGCCGACCTGCTCCGTTCACGGGCGCTCACCCACGAAGCCGATGTCGCCGTCGCCCAGCAAAAAGTCGCGCTCGGGCTCGCCCATGCCCAACTCAATCAAGCCTTAGGAATCCTTCCATGAAATACCTGCACCTGTTGTTTGCCGCCATGCTCGTCATGTCGTCGGCATTCGCAAGCCCTGGCGCCCACGGGCCCAATGGCGAACACCTCGATGGCCAGGCGGCTGCCACTGGCACCGCATCAATCGTCCCCCGCATCGAGACCTTCACCGAAGCTTTCGAGCTGCTCGGCCATCTTTCTGGCGGCGAGCTGTCGATCATGATCGACCGCTACGAAACGAACGAGCCGGTACTGGGCGGCGTCCTTGAGGTCCAGTACAAGGACCTCAAGGCAAAAGCCAAATTCCACGCCGACCTCGGTGACTATGCAGTCGACGATCCGAAGTTTCTTGCCGCAATCTCCAAGCCGGGCACCCATGCGCTGCTATTCACCCTGGTCGCAGGCGAGGAAAGCGATCTGCTCGAAGGCACGCTGACGGTTACCGAAGCGCTTGATGACCACGGACACGAGCACGGTTTCAACCGCCGCTGGCTGCTGGCCGCGGCCGCAGCGCTTGTCTTGGCTGCTGCCGCAATTTTCGTTGTACGACGCCGGCGCCACGCGAAGGAAATCTAATATGAAAATGACACAACGCCTTATCGCTGGCCTGATCGCCGGCTTATTTGCAAGCTCCCTGTTGGCCTCGCCCGGCGCGCACGGACCGAACGGGGAGCACCTGGACGGCCAAGCAACTGCCACCGTCGGCGGACTGGCGCGCCTGCCCGATGGCAGCGTCAACGTTCCAAAACTGGCGCAGCGCCGTATGGGCGTGCGCACGCTGATGGTCAAGGAAGGAGAATTTGCCCGCACCGTGCAATTGAATGGCCGTGCGAGCATCGATCCGAACGCCGGGGGGCGGGTGCAGGCGCCTTTCGCTGGCCAGATCGCGCCGGGGCCAAACGGTCTGCCTGTTGCCGGCCAGCGCGTCGTCAAAGGGCAGGTGCTGGCACGCCTGCGACCGACAGGCGCCGCCATCGAGCGGGGCAATCAGGCAGCCCAGCTGGCGGAGCTGCGAGCCAACCGAGCCCTGCTGGCAAAGCGGGTAGAACGCCTGAAGTCGCTCGAAGGCGTGGTGCCAGCGAAGGAAATCGAAGCTGCCCAGGCCGAACTGACGGCGACCATTGGCCAGGAACGCGCGGTCGCTGGTTCGATTAATGGCGTCGAGACGATCGTCGCCCCTGCGAGCGGCATCATTGCCAGTGCATCGGTACTCAACGGGCAGATTGTCGAGTCGCGCGACGTCCTGTTCGAGATCGTCGATCCGCAGCGCATGGTCATCGAGGCCTTGTCGGCCGACGCGGGAATCGCCCGCAAGATCAGCGCTGCCACCCTCGTAAACGTGCCGGATGTCGAGCTGACGCTGCTGGGCGGCGCCCGCACCTTGCGCGACGGCGCCGTGCCGATCAATTTCCGTGCACGCAGCGCGACCCTCGACCTGGCCGTCGGCCAACCGGTGACGGTCCTGGCCAAGCTCGACACGAAGGTCAAGGGCATTGCCCTCCCGGCCGCGGCCCTAGCCCGCAACCCGGCCAACGAGACGGTGGTCTGGATCAAGTCCGGCGCTCAGCGTTTCATTGCCCTGCCCGTGGAGACAACCCCGCTGGATTCGCGCACAGTCATCGTTACCAAGGGGCTCAGCCCCGATAACAGGGTGGTGGTCATCGGGACCTCCCTGATCAACCAGATCAGGTGACCATCCATGTTTAATTCGATAGTTCGCTTCAGCCTGCACAACCGTCTCTTCGTTCTGGCGGCGGCGCTGATGCTGATGGCCTACGGTGCCATGACCGCATGGCGTACCCCGGTGGATGTCTTCCCCGACCTGAACAAGCCAGTCGTGACCGTGCTGACCGAAGCCGGCGGCATGGCCCCGGAAGAGGTCGAGCAGCTGGTGTCCTTTCCGATCGAGACTTCACTCAACGGCATGCCCGGCGTCACGCGCGTCCGCTCGGTGTCGGGCGTTGGCCTGTCCATCGTGTATGCCGAGTTCGACTGGGAAACCGACATCTACCGCAACCGGCAGCTCGTGTCCGAGCGGATCACGCTGGTCAAGGAACAGCTGCCCGGGAACATCTCGCCAGTGATGGGACCGGTATCTTCGATCATGGGCGAGATCATGCTGATCGCACTGCCGATCGATGTCGCGAAAACCGACCCGATGAAGGCGCGCGAGTATGCCGACTTCGTACTGCGGCCGCGTTTGCTCTCAATCCCGGGGGTGTCGCAGGTCATTCCGATCGGTGGCGAAGTTCGCCAGTTGCGCGTCGAGCCGGATACGGCGCGCATGGCGCAATTTAATGTTTCCTTGGAACAGGTGACGACGGCGGTGCGCGGCTTTGCGTCCAACACCAGTGGCGGATTCGTCGACCTGAACAACCGCGAATACCTGATCCGCAACCTGGGCCGCACCAACCGCCTGAACGACGTCAAGGGCCTGGCGATTACCTACCGCAATGGCACGCCTGTGCTGCTCGAGCAGGTTGCCAGCGTGAGCTACGCACCTGCCTTCAAGCGCGGCGACGCCGGCCTGAACAGCAAGCCGGCGGTGATCGTCAGCGTGCAAAAGCAGCCCGCCGGCGACACTGTACGCCTGACGCGCGATATCGAGACCGCCCTGGCAGAACTGAAACAGGGGCTCCCGGCTGGCATCTCGCAGCCGGTAGTCCTGTTCCGGCAGGCTAATTTCATCGACGCTTCCATCGGCAACGTGGTCGAGGCCCTGCGCGACGGCGCGATCCTGGTCGCGATCGTCCTGTTCGCCTTCCTGCTGAGCGTGCGCACGACCGTGATCTCGCTGATCGCCATTCCGCTGTCGCTGGCAGTGACGGCGCTTGCCTTCCACCTGCTCGGCCAGTCGATCAACGTGATGACGCTGGGCGGCCTGGCCATTGCAATCGGCGAACTGGTCGACGATGCCGTGGTGGACGTCGAGAACATCGTACGCAGGCTCAAGCAGCGCGGCGAAACCGGCCAGTCGGTGCTGGAAACCATCTGGCATGCCTCGGTCGAGGTACGTTCGGGCATTGTCTACGCGACGGTGATCGTCGTGCTCGTGTTCGTGCCGCTGTTCGCCTTGCCCGGCATCGAGGGCCGGCTGTTCGCGCCGCTGGGCATTGCCTACATCGCCTCGATCCTGGCGTCGATGCTGGTGTCCATGACCGTGACCCCGGCACTGGCCTACTACCTGCTGCCGAAGATGAAGCGCCTGCACCGCGGCGACAGCCCGATCGTGCGCCGCATGAAAGCATGGGATACCGCCGCGTTGAACTGGTCGTTTCCGCGCATCCGCATGATGCTGGCGGTGGCCTTGATCGCGGTGCTGGCGGCAGCGGCATCCGTGCCGTTCTTCCCGCGCGCGTTCCTGCCAGCCTTCAACGAGGGCTCGCTGGTGATGGGAATGACCTTTACGCCGGGTACCTCATTGGCGGAAGCGAACCGGATGGGCTCTCTTGCCGAGACCCTGATCGCGCAAGTGCCGGAAGTGACCAAGGTCGGGCGCCGAACCGGACGTGCCGAACTGGATGAGCATGCGGAGGGTGTGCACTCGGCAGAGATCGATGTTGACCTGAAACCGTCCGAGCGCTCGCGCGAAGAAATCATGGCAAGCATCCGCAACCAGCTGTCCGTGATTCCCGCCTCTGTCGCGATCGGGCAGCCGATCTCGCACCGCCTCGACCACCTGCTCTCTGGCGTGCGCGCCCAGATCGCCCTGAAGATCTATGGCGACGACATCGACACGCTGCGCGGCCTGGCCGACGGCCTGCAGGGCCGCTTGCGCGCGGTGCCGGGCCTGGTCGACCTGTCGGTCGAGCGGCAGGTGCTGATCCCGCAGATCAAGGTGCGGATCGATTACCGCAAGGCGGCGCAGTACGGCCTGGCGGCGGGCGATGTGCTGCAGGCGCTACAGGCCCTGGCCGAAGGTACGCGCGTCACCCAGGTCATCGACGGTCCGCGTCGTTTTGACCTGGTCGTGCGCCTGGCCGACGTCGACCGTTCGCCGCAGGATCTGGCACGGGTGATGCTCACCAGCCCTGCAGGACAGATTCCGCTCTCGAGTGTCGCCACCGTCGAGGAAGGCGACGGCCCGAACCAGATCGGCCGTGAGAACGGGCGCCGCCGGATCGTCGTCTACGCAAATACGGACGGCTCCAACATGTCCCGCATTATCGACGACGTGCGCAAGACGGTTGCCGCCAGCCAGCTCCCGGGCGGCTACTTCGTCAGTGTCGAAGGCCAGTTCCAGGCCCAGGAACAGGCGCAGCAGCTGATCGTGGGCCTGTCGCTGGCCTCGCTCGTGCTGATCTTCCTTGTGCTCTATTCGCGCTATCGCTCGTCGACGCTGGCACTCGTCATCATGGGGAATATTCCCTTCGCCCTGGTCGGCAGCGTGGTCGCCATGTGGATTGCCGGCGTGTCGCTGTCGGTCGCGTCGATGGTCGGTTTCATCACGCTGGCCGGCATCGCAACCCGTAACGGCATCCTCAAGGTGAGCCATTACATCAACCTCTGCAAGTTCGAGGGCGAGACCTTCGGCTGGCCGATGATCGTGCGCGGTTCGATCGAACGCCTGACGCCGGTCCTGATGACGGCGCTCGTCGCGGCTTTCGCACTGACGCCGCTGCTGCTGGCCGCGGACGCGCCGGGCAAGGAGATCCTGCATCCGGTCGCGGTCGTGATCTTCGGCGGCTTGATCAGTTCCACGCTGCTCGATTCGCTGCTCACGCCGCTCATCTTCTGGAAGGTCGGGCGCCACCCACTTGAGCGGCTGCTGGCTGACGAAGGCAAGGATAGCTATTGACAGATACGGGCCAAGTGGCGGCGCCCGTCCCAAGCCGCCACACCTCATTGGAGTCTGAACATGAAGAAGTATTTTGCGGTAGCAGCCCTCGCAGCTGGCGTCATCCTTTCGGGTAGCGCACTCGCGCATGGCGCCAAGCCCAAACACGGTGGGATCGTGCAGAGCGCAGGCGACCTGGCATTCGAACTGGTGACCAAAGACGACGGCGCCACGATCTATGTTGATGATCATGGCAAGGATCTGCCGACCACTGGCGCAACCGGCACCCTGACCGTGCTGAAAGGTACGGAAAAGACCGAAGTACCACTCGAGTCCGGTGGCGGCAATACGCTGGTCGCCAAAGGGACTGCAAAGCTGGAACCAGGCAGCAAAGCCGTTGCGGCCGTGACGTTTGCGGACAAAAAGACCGTCAGCGTCCGCTTCTCGGTCAAGTAATACCGGTCCGGTGGCCGCTGCGGTGGCCACCGGAAGACTCAGCACAACAGAGGATAGACGATGAAATGGCTTATCACGAAATACCTGATCACCGCAGCCGTTGTCGTACTGGTTTCTGAGGCCGCAAAGCGCAGTGATCGCTTCGGTGGGTTCGTCGCGGCCCTACCGATGATCACACTGCTCACCTTGGTGTGGCTGCATGTCGAAAACCAGCCAGAGGCCAAGCTGGCGAACCACGCCTGGTACACGTTCTGGTACGTGGTGCCGACTCTGCCGATGTTCCTTGCGTTTCCGTGGCTGCTGCCGCGCTTGGGGTTCTGGTGGACCTTGGGCGCCTGCGCACTGATCACGATGGCTTGTTTTGGCGCGTTTGCACTCGTAATGAAACAATTCGGCGTCGTTCTTCTTTAAGCATGCTCCTGATACGCAGCAGGAGCAGCGAGACAAGAATAGCCTGACATGATGCAGGGATGAGCCTCGAGAAATAGGTGTAAAAAGGCATTAAAAGCGGAGACTGCGATATCAACAAACAGCCACAACGCGAGACGTCCGCCCGCGAATTTGATGTCGTGCGAGAATGTAAAAATAGAAGCAGTCTTGATAAACGCTGTGCCCGTTGTACTCGAAGGACCGGATGTTCCTTGCCCGCGACTGTTCAGCCTGGCATTGGATTTGTTCGCACCTCCGTTTTTCTGTTATTAGTCATATACAACCAACTTAGCGATGCCGGCACCCGACTTCAGAGTCTTGTTCGACGCAACACCGTCTCCCTATCTGGTACTTGACCCTGATTTGCGTATCGTGTCGGTCAATCAAGCCTATTTGCAGGCGACCAGCACGGTATACGACCAGATCATCGGCCGGGAGATTTTCAACGTCTTCCCGGAAAATCCCGACGACCCGGCAGCCAGCGGCGTCCCGAACCTGCGTGCTTCACTCCATCGCGTCCTGCAGACGCAATGCGCCGACACGATGGCCATCCAGAAATATGACATCCAGGTCAACAGTCCGGAAGGCGTTCGTTTCGAGGAGCGCTACCCCCCGGTGTCAGAATAGTTGTCGCGTCACCTGATGAAGTAAATACCAACCGGGGACGGGCAAGAGAGATCGTGTGAAGCAGTATTCAGCAGA
>NZ_JBNDIK010000048.1:0-11085 GCF_050434365.1 Massilia sp. UYP32 | reverse complement strand
TCAGCGGCCGAGCACACCAGGATCGCGCCGTCCATCTGCGCAGCACCGGTAATCATGTTCTTGATGTAGTCGGCGTGGCCTGGGCAGTCAACGTGCGCGTAGTGACGGTTTTCGGTTTCGTACTCGACGTGCGCGGTGTTGATGGTGATGCCGCGTGCTTTTTCTTCTGGAGCCGCGTCGATCTGGTCGTAGGCCTTGGCTTCGCCGCCGAATTTCTTCGACAGGACGGTAGCGATTGCAGCCGTCAGGGTGGTTTTACCGTGGTCAACGTGACCGATGGTGCCGACGTTCACGTGCGGCTTGGTCCGTTCGAATTTACCTTTTGCCATTTCAGACTCCTAAGATCTAACGATATTTTGGGGATTACCAGGCACACCTGACGGACGAGTGCAACGCGACTGCCGTACAAAATTCTGGTGCCCTTGACGTGGATTGAACACGTGGCCTCTCCCTTACCAAGGGAGTGCTCTACCACTGAGCTACAAGGGCTGATTTTTGCGATGTAGAAACCACCGCACTAACTGGAGCGGGTGAAGGGAATCGAACCCTCGTCGTAAGCTTGGAAGGCTTCTGCTCTACCATTGAGCTACACCCGCGAGGTACAACTTCAAATCCGACTTCACGATCTTCTTTTTGGTGGTGGGGGCTGGATTCGAACCAGCGTACTCAGAGAGGGCAGATTTACAGTCTGCTGCCTTTAACCACTCGGCCACCCCACCGCGAAGAACCGCAGAGTATGAAGCAAGCTCAACGTACTGTCAATCAGGTTTTGGTAGAAGATTTTCTACTTCGCCTGACAGCGTTGCTTCGGGGCGTGATTGTAACGGTCGGACTGTAAAGCTGCAAGGGTGATTTTGCCAAGTGCGAAAAAATCTTTATGAACTGATTTGGAATTGGCCCGTTGGCACACCAGCACAGCTTACCAACGTCGTTCCCGCGGAGGCGGGAACCCAAGTTTTCATGCGTATTGTTGTGGCGGAGAGAAACGCTATCGGGGCGCAGCGGAATGAGGTTCCCGCCTCCGCGGGAACGACGTTAATTAAGGCTGGGGGTTGCCCGCACCCGCCGGCGCCAGCGCCGCCAGCACCTGCGCCTTGAGCGCCTTGATCAGGGCCGTCTCGTCCGGCGCCACGCCCTCGGGCGCGGGGAAGATGCGGTCGGCGTAGATCAGGCCCAGCCCGGCCTTGCCGACCACCAGCGGCAGGACGATGAAACTCTCGGCGTCCGGCAGCAAAGTCTTGTACCAGGCCGGCAGCAGGTCGCGGATCCTGGGGCTGAAGGCGTCCGCAATCATCATGTCGGCGTCGTTTTCGAGCGCCAGGTGGAACACGTCGCGCGTGAAGGCGCAGGGGAAAACAAAACCATCCTGCAGGTCGACGCTGCCCTCGCCCAGCGACACCCGGGCGCGGAACTGTTTCGTGCGCGCGTCGCGCAGGCACACGGTGGCGAAGCGGAAGCCCAGCGCGCCGTACAGGGTCTCGAGCACGGCCATGATGACGTCGTTGACGCCGGCGCCGCACCCGCCCAGCAGGGTCACGTCCTGCACGCCCGCCAGCAGCAGGTCGCGCGCATTCTTCGGCTTGCCGCTGGGGTGGAACTCGCCCTCGTCGTCCTCGCCCGCGTCCAGGGTGGCCAGCGCCAGCACGTTCGGCAGGCTGCTGGCGGCCTTCGGATCGGTCTTCGGCGCGCGCTCCATGTTCATGCTCTGCAGCATGCCGTTCATGCCTTCCTGCACCTCGTCGTACAGCGCCACCATGGCCGGATGGTCGACGCCCAGCGCCGCGCCATAGCGCCGTATCAGTTCCTGGGTCTCGGTCGCGGCGGCCGGATCGTGATGGCGCCCCATCAGGCGCGCCACGTCGCGGCTGAAGGCGGCCACCTGCCGCATCCATTCGTCGCGATCAAACGCGGCCTCGAGCGGTCCCGGCGGCAGCGTCGCCTGGGCCTGCACGATCAACTCCGGCATCTGCCACTCGCGCAAGATCGCCTCGGACAAAACCTCAAAGCTGCAGCCCAGGATCAGTTGCGCAGCCTGGCTGGGGCTATGCTTGCCGGCCGCCACGAACGCGGCGATTTCCCGGTAGCGCTCCGGCTCGTGACTGGCCAGCAGCAGTGCGCCCAGGTTCTTGAACAGCGCGCAGATCGCCGCTTCCTCGGCCCCGGGGATCGGGCTGTGGCGCGCCAGCTCGCGGCCGACCAGGCTGGCGCACAGGGCGGCTTCGAGTTCCACCCGCACGCCGTGCTCGGCGGTGTCGAGCGCATCGACCAGCAGCATCGCCAGCGCGGCGGCGCGCACATTGTCGAAGCCGAGCAGGGAAATGGCGCGCGAGATCGTCGTCACCGGCGTGCCGGACAGGGTGCGGTACTGGACCGTGTTGGACAGGCGCAGGATGCGCTGGGTCAGGGCGACGTCGGACACCACGTAATACGCGAGGTCGGCCGTGCTCAGGTCGTCGCTATACCCCATGCCGATCACATGGGCGATGGCGCCGCCCAGGGTGAACATGCGTTCGGTGCCGCTGAGTTTACGCATCAGGGCGGGTCGCACGCGGCGCGGGGCGCAGTCCTGGGGGATGTCGGCCATGGCGTCGCTCCGCTCAGCCGGCCTTGCGCAGCGGCGCGGCAGCATGCGCGCCTTGTCGCAGTCCTTGATTGTATTGTTTCAGCACCTGCTGGTGCAGCGCCGCCAGCGCCGGCAGCTTGGGATTGAGCGCATCGAGCTTGCGCACATTGCCGATCAGGCCCGGCACCTGGGCGCCGAGGCGGTTGTCCCAGCCCTCGTGCTCGAGGCAGCGCAGCACCGCCAGCGCGGCATTGAAGGCCACCGCCGGATTGCTCGGCAACTTGGTGGCCGCTTCCAGCATCAGCCTCACCGCGCCCTGGTAGTCGCCGTCCCTGGCGCGCGCGGCGCCGCCGGCGACCAGGTCGACCACCTGCTGGCGGCTCTGCTGGGCCAGCGTCTGCGCCAGCTCGCTTCTACCTGCCTGCTCCAGCACGCCCATGGCGCGGGTGACCATGGCGTCGCTCGAGGCATTGCTCATCACCTCGCGCACGATCTCGGAAGCGCCTTCTTCGCGGCCATTGTCGATGCAGGTGCGCGCCAGCTCGAGCTTGAGGTCGGGCGACAGATTGGGCGCATCCTTGCTTGACGCCAGGGCCGCGCCCAGCGCTTCGCCCAGGCGCTGCTCGTTGCCGGTGTATTCGTGCACCAGGGCCGAGGCGATCGCGCTGCACAGCGGGGTATTGGCGCGCCCGCCCATCGAGCGGTCGAGGTCGCGCACCACGGCGGCGGCGCCGACGGGATCGCCCTTGTGCACCAGCGCGCGCACCAGCTTGACGTGGTCCTCGGGGTCGCGAAATTCGGAGTATTTGGCCTTGCCCACCACCTGGCGCAGGGCTTTTTCGGCGGTGTCGACGTCGCCCGCCTCGAAGGCGGTGTCGGCCAGGGTGCGCAGGCGCCGCACGGCATGCGGCGACACCGCCACCGCGTCGCTCAGCACCGCCTGCGATTTCTGCAATTCGCCGACCGCCGCGTGGGTGCGCGCCAGCCAGTCGTAGGCGTCGACGAAGTTGCGGTTGGTGTCGACCAGGTCTTCCAGGATGTCGCGCGCTTCGGTGAATTGCTTGCGCACGAACAGGGTCTTGGCCAGGCCGAGCCGGGCCCAGGCGATCGCCTTGATCTCGACCAGGTGGCGATAGATCGGCTCGGCCTGGTCGGCCTGGCCCAGGAACATGTGCAGCTCGGCGCGCAGGCGCAGGAAGTCGACCGCGTAGCGCGCGTGCAGGCGCTGGCCTTCGATGCAGGCGGCGATCGCCTCCTCCTGGTCGCCCGCTTCCATCAGGGTGTACACCGGCAGGAAGGCATTGCGCTTGTCGAGGGCGCGTGCGATGCGCTCGAGCAGGCGGTCGGCGGTGAACGGCTTGAGGATATAGTCGGTGGGCGCCAGCTCGGCGGCGCTGACCACCTTGCTGTGGTTGCCTTCGGCCGTGACCATGAAGAACATGGTGGCCAGCCGCATCAGCCTGTGGTGGCGCAGGTCTTCCAGCAGTTGCTGGCCATCCTGGCCGCCTTCCAGGTCGTATTCGCACAGGATCATGTCGAACTGGCGCAGGCCCAGGTGCTTGACGGCCTGGTTGGAGGTGCTGGCGTGCTCGATCCGGGTCAGGCCGCACAGCGTGAGCATGCTGTGGATGCTGGCCCGCATCCCCGCGTGGGGCTCGATGATCAGGGCCGTCAGGCCTTCCAGTTCGTTCATGATGGTCCGTGTAAGCCTGCGTTGGGCGTGGCGCCGTGGCTGCATGGGCGCGCGGCATCTGGCCAGTATATTACGGCGCGGAACGAAAATAATGAAATCGGGGTAGGTCCTGACACGAGAAAGTGTCAGTACGCCGAAAAAACGACAGCCAGCTGATTGTGGGCCGCTTATTGCATATCGGCCGCGGCCTGGCGCAGGGCCGTATGGCGGCCGTCGCACTCGGACTTGCTGGCGCCGTCGACCACGTTCTGGTAACGCACCTCGTACTTGCCGGCGGCCAGCTTGTCGAAGGTGAAGTTCGAGCGCTGCTGCACGAAGGCGTGCCTGACGTTGGCGCGGCGGTCGAGGTCGTACAGCTTGACGAATACCGGCGCCGCGTTGGCGCTGTTGTCGACCACGACCTGCATTTCTGTCCCCTCGTTGCCGACCGGGTAGCCGGGCAGGTAGGAAGACTCGAGCGGCCAGGGATCGCCGCTGGGCGACGCCAGTGTCTGCAGGTCGGTGCTGCAGTCGGGGGCGCGGGCCGGCACCGCCAGCTGGGTGACGGCGAGCGCGCGCACCTCGGGCGGCGGGCCCTTGGCGCCGTCCGGACCGATGCGGCGGGCCCAGTCGTCACTGCTGGCGTCGACGCCCAGCGCGTCCGGGCGGCCGGTCTTGACGGGGTCCTGGGCGATGCCGCCCCAGGCCAGTGCGCTCGGGATAATGTTGGGTTGTTGTTCGATCGTCAGCACGGCGACGACGGCGCCGGCCACGAAGCAGCCCGACATGCCCAGCCACCAGCGCGGATCGCGCCACAGGCGCTTGCGGCGCGGCTTGGGCGGCGGCTGCCCCTCCCAGTTGTCGGCGTTCTTGCGCGGCTGGCCTTCCTTGGCGTTCGAGCTTTCCAGCCACTCGACTTCCCACTCCTCGGCGGCGATCCATTCGTCGTGTTCCTTGCGGCGGACGGGATCGGACAGGACGTTGTAGGCGGTATTGACGACCGCCATGATGCGGGCGGACTTTTCGTCGCCCGGGTTTTTATCGGGGTGGTATTTCTGGCTCAGGGCCTTGTAGGAAGCACGAATGACTTCCTGGGGCGCATGACGCGACACCTTCAGGTTGTCATAATGTGTATGAATCTTGGCCATGATCTGTCAAGTCTACCCGCTTCTACCCTGCGCGTTTTGTCTGTCCTCGGCCGAAGCCCGTCATGTGACGAGACGCGGGAATATCTCACAGCTTAGCCGGATTTGTGTCCGCTGTGCAAGATATCATAAAGTCTACAAGCGATGACTGCGGTCCGCGCGCACGATTGGCTCTGGCAATTCTACGTCCTGTCCGACCACCAGGACCTTGAACAATTCGCCCATTTCAGCAGGAGAAACCAGCTTTTGCACGGCCCGCGACCGGGGCAGGAAATGCTTGGCATCCTCGGGGTCGTTTTCCAGCAACAGTTCGCCGATCCCGGCGCCGAGCAGGAAGGAAGCCTGGCTCATATAGGCCAGCACCGGCAGGCCGGCATCCTGCGATGCCAGCGCCATCGCCGTGAAATCGACGTGGGCGGTGATGTCCTGCAGGCCGGGCAAATAAAAGGGATCCGGGTGCGCGTGGTGGCGGTAATGACACATCAGGGTGCCGCCGATGCGCTGGTCGAGGTAATACTCGTGGGCCGGGAAGCCGTAGTCGAACAGGATGGCGGCGCCGCGGCCGCCCGCGAACATCGCCGCCAGCGAGCGCATGAAGCCGGCGCCGATCGGGTGCAGTTCGGTCACATAGCCTTCGATCATCTGCTCGTGGTCCGGCACCTGGCGCGCCAGCTGGGCGGTCAGTTCAGCGCCGAGCGGCGCCTGGACGAAGGCGAAAGCGCCGTCCTCGACCGTGACCATTTGCCGGCGCCAGCCGTCGCCGGTACGGATCACCAGCTCGACCGGCATGGCGTCGAGCACCTCGTTGGCCAGCACCACGCCGCTGAAGCGGTCCGGCATGGCGTCCAGCCAGCGCAGCTGCGGCAGGTCGGCCAGGTTGGCCTGCTGGCGCGCGCGCAATTCGCCGGACAGTTCGATGATGGTGTAGGAGCGAACCTCGACACCCTGCCGGGCCAGCTCGGCCAGGACGTCGCGCGCCAGGCGGCCGGTGCCGGCGCCGAACTCGATGATGTCGGGCGCGCTTTGGGCGATAATAGCGGCTGCCACGCGCGCCACGGCCGCCCCGAACAGCGGCGTCATCTCGGGCGCGGTGGTGAAGTCGCCGCTCGCGCCGAGCTTGGCTGCGCCGCCGCTGTAATACCCGAGCCTGGGCGCATACAGCGCCAGTTCCATGAAACGAGAGAATGCGATCGCGCCGCCGTGCTGTTCGATGTCGGCGGCGATGAGCTGTTGCAGGGAATGGGACGCGGCCAGGGCGTCGGTATCGGGTGCGGGCAGGGACATGCCGGCATTGTAGCCAGAATAGCTTTTATCAACAATTCAAGAAAATGATGACGGATAGCCCTTCGATCTCCCTGCCCCGGGTCGCGCTCGTGACCGGCGCCGGCCGTCGCCTGGGCCGCGCGATCGCGCTCGGCCTGGCCCAGGCCGGCTGGGACCTCGCCCTGCACTACCGCCATTCCGAAAGCGACGCGATCGCGACCCGCGACGCCATCCTGGTCCTGGGCCGGCGCGCCGCGCTGCTGCAGTGCGACCTGGCCGACGAGGCGGCGGTACGCCAGCTGGTCGGCCAGGCCAGCGCGGCGCTGGGGCCGATCTCTTGCATCGTCAACAACGCTTCGTTGTTTGAATACGACAGCGCCACCGCGTTCTCCTGGGAGCTGCTCAACGCCCATATGCAGGCGAACGTGGCCGCGCCGGTGCTGCTGGCGCAGGAACTGCACGCCGCCACCCCGGAGGGGCGGCAAGCCGTCGTGGTCAACTTGCTGGACCAGAAACTGTACAATCTCAACCCGGATTTTCTGTCGTACACGCTGTCCAAGGCGGCCCTGCACACGGCGACCACGATGCTGGCCCAGGCGCTGGCGCCGAAGGTGCGCGTGGTCGGCGTCGCTCCCGGCATCACGATGGTGTCGGGCGACCAGAGCGAGCAAGGCTTCGCCGCGGCGCACCAGATGACGCCGCTGCGGCGTTCGTCGACCCCGCAGGACATCGCCGACGCCGTGGTCTACGCCGCATCAGCGCGCGCGCTGACCGGCACCACCCTGCTGGTCGATGGCGGCCAGCACCTGATGCCCTCGCAGCGCGACGTGATGTTCCTGACCGAACCAAATAACTCCACCAAATAAGGCTATCCCATGTTGTCCGCCCTGTCCCACCCGAGCTTGCGCGATTGCCGCCGGCTGTTCCTGCGCAATTACGAAGTGATGATCAATATCGGCGTGCACGATTTCGAGAAGAAGGGCGAGCAGCGTGTCCTGATCAATGTCGAGCTGTACATTCCGCTGGAGCTGTCGACGCCGAAGGCGGACCAGCTGGCGGAGGTGGTCGACTACGATTTCATGCGCGAGACCATTGCCCAGCGCATCGCCAAGGGCCACATCCACCTGCAGGAAACGCTGTGCGACGACGTGGTGGCCGCGATGCTGACCCACCCGCGCGTGCGCGCCGCCGGTGTGTCGACGATGAAGCCGGACGTCTATCCGGATTGCGAAGGCGTCGGCGTCGAAGTATTCAGGATCAAGGAAGAAGCATGAACGAAACGGTGATTGAACGCGTCGTCGAAGACGACTTCCCGACTGCCGAGGCCGGCATTGACGCGAAGAAGCAAGAGAAGATCGCACGCGAAGACAATAAACTGCACAAGCGCCTGTGCCGCCTGGTGGGCCAGGCCATCGGCGACTTCAATATGATCGAGGACGGCGACAAGGTGATGGTGTGCCTGTCGGGCGGCAAGGACAGCTATGCGCTGCTCGACATCCTGCTCACGCTGCGCGAGCGTGCGCCGATCCACTTCGACATCGTCGCGGTCAACCTCGACCAGAAGCAGCCGAACTTCCCGGCGCATATTCTCCCGGCCTACCTGGACAAGCTCGGCGTGCCTTATCACATCGAAAACCAGGACACCTACAGCATCGTCAAGCGCCTGGTCCCGGAAGGCAAGACCACCTGCTCGCTGTGCTCGCGCCTGCGGCGCGGCATCCTGTACCGCGTGGCCGACGAACTCGGCTGCAACAAGATCGCCCTGGGGCACCACCGCGACGACATCCTCGAGACCTTCTTCCTGAACATGTTCTTCGGCGGGAAGCTGAAGGGCATGCCGGCCAAGCTGGTGTCGGACGACGGCAAGCACATGGTGATCCGCCCGATGGCCTACGTGAAAGAAGCCGACACCGAGCGCTACGCCGAAGTGAAAGGTTTCCCGATCATCCCGTGCGACCTGTGCGGCTCGCAGGAAAACCTGCAGAGGAAGCAAATCAAGAACATGCTGCGCGAATGGGAAAAGAAGCATCCGGGCCGGGTCGAGAACACGTTCTCGGCGCTGTCGACCGTGGTGCCGTCGCATTTGCAGGACCGCGACCTGTTCGATTTCGTCGGCCTGAAGACCGATGGCGTGCCGAATCCGCTGGGCGATATCGCGTTCGACGAGGAGCCGTGTTCGACGCCTGCGGCGAATACGATTTCGTTGACGCAGCTCTAAGAGCAGCGCATCGAGGAAGCAGAGGCCGGTGCCTCTGCTTTTTTTTCGTCATGATAGACGTGCGGAACGACGACATGACCGACACCTCTGCGAGGCCCAGCCTGCAAGCCCATTACGACACGATGTGGGAGCACGCCTTTGGCGCGATCGCGCGTGGAGACGTCGATTGCGACACGCGACTTGCGGCCGGTCCCGACCCGCGCCGCGGCATCAGCCTGATCGCGCGTCCCGGCCCATCGCTGCAGGCGCGCTTCGACGGCCTGCTAGACTGCCTGGCGGGCGCCGAACCGCGCCAGTATCGCTACCCGGCAGCCGATATGCACATGACGATCCTGTCGCTGCTGACCGCCGGCGCCGGTGTCGCCATCCACCCGGCGCTGGTGGACGACTATTTGGCCGCGGCCCGGGCCGCCGTGGACGGCATCGAGGCGATCGGGATCGACTTCGGCGGCATCGCGCTGTCGCGCGGTGCGGTGATGGCGCGCGGCATTGCACGCGGCCCAGCGCTGGAAATCCTGCGCGAGCGCCTGCGGACGGCATTGCGCGAGCGGGGCCTCGACGGCGCGCTCGACCGCCGATACCGCCTGGTGACCGCGCATATGACGCTGTTTCGCTTCACCGAGCCCTTGCGCGATGCGGCGCGTTTCGCCGCCCTGCTCGACGCGCTGCGCGACGAGCCGCTCGGCGTCATGCGCATCGAACAGGCCGAACTGGTGGTCAATGACTGGTATATGTCCAGCCACTCGCTGGTGCGGGTGGCAGCGTTGCCCCTCGCCGGGCCGCAGCGCGATGCCAGTTTCCACGGTCGCCCTCTCCCAGATACCGAAGCCTGAGTTCCGCCGTGCTACGCTGGCGTCACCTCCACCGCCTAGAGAACCGCGATGCGCCTGCCTTTGAGCCAAGCCCCACGCCTGCTGCGAAACATCTTCATTGCCCTTGCCGTGCTCGTCCCAGGCACTGCCCTTGCCGAGCCCAGCGCGATCTACCTGGTCCGCCATGGCGAAAAAGCCAGCATCGGCAAGGACCCGGCCCTGACGCCGCAAGGCCAGCTGCGCGCCCAGAACATCGCGGGGATCCTGCACCGCACCGGCATCCAGGCCATTTTCAGCACGCCGACCACGCGCACGCTGCAGACCGCGCAGCCGCTGGCCCGGCAACTGGGATTGCAGGTCGAGCAGTACGACCCGGCCCGGCCGAAAGCGCTGGTCGACAAGGTGAAGACGCTGCACGGCCCCGTGCTGGTGGTCGGTCACTCGAACACGCTGCCGGAACTGGTGCGCCTGTTCGGCGGCGAGCCTGGTCCCTATATCGCCGACGACGAGTACGACCGTCTCTACCAGCTCACGCTTGACGCCGGCGGCGCGGTAAGGACGGTCATCCTGACGTCCCTGCCTGCATCCGCCAGCGCGCCCTGAGCGTGGCCAGGCGTCAGGGCGCGACGTTCGTGCGCAGCACCGGATACACGGGAACTACTGCCGGAACTACGGGGTCAGGTCTGACATTTGGACACGGCCTCTACAATGATTTGCTTTTATTTGCCCTCTCAAAGCCAGCAATCGCTCGGCTGACCGTTTTGGTCGACACACCAAACACGCGTGCTATTTCCGACATGGTGAAGGCGGTAGACGCGTAAGCACGTGCCATTGCCTCGCTCCTGTCCGGATACCGGTCCTGATAGTCGGACAATGGAAGCGCAACGGCACGTCGTTCAGATCTCTTTGTTTCTATAAGCTCTTCGGATTGCTGCAGTTGCTGGTGCACCAATATGAAGTTTTCATCGCCAAGCAGAATTTGATGGCGTGTAGCCTCCAATGGACTCATTTGCCCAAGGCCAGCAAGAACAAAATCCTGATATGCCGCGATCGCGCTCGTCGGCGTATTACCAAACTGCCTTAGAAGCCAGTTGCGCTCAAGCCAGTCGGGTGAAATGTCATCCCCTATAAAATAATGGTAGCTGCTCCATCTCCATTCTTTCAGCGCCGCCACGGTGTTAGCGCGTAGAGGATTTAGAACAATATAACGGGAAACCTCTAGCAGATAGCTATCTTTCTGCACCAATACCGCCTTATAGCGCCCTTGAAACAAGTGGCCAACAACACGATGCCGTCGATTGAAATACTGTGAATAATTGTTTAGTGCCGTGCGATCATATTCCTCGTCGTAGCTGGCCTTTATTCCGAGCAAAGGCTATGCTGAACGAGTTGATTGCTGGGTTCAGCAATCC
>NZ_JBNDIK010000047.1:0-13679 GCF_050434365.1 Massilia sp. UYP32 | reverse complement strand
CCAGGATCAAACTCTTCAGTTCAATCTCTGTTTGTTGACTCTTTCGAGTCACTCGCTATTGCTAGCGAGGTCGCTCACTCAAAATACTGACCGTCACTTCATTGCTGAAGCAACGTTTAATACTTTGTGCGAACATTTGATATTTTAAGTATGCAGCTGAACAAGTCAGCCGGCACCTTCATCAAACGCCCACACTTATCGACTGTTAATTTTTAAAGATCAGAATTCGGTGCTTCTTCTTGCTGCATCGTTGCGAATCGTTGTGTTCGTCAGCAGCAGAGAGGCGAGATTATGAAGTGTTTCTCATTGTTCGTCAACCTCTTTTTTCTCTTCGCTTTCGCTACCGTGAGGCTGCGTCTGCGTCGAGGAGCGAGACTATAGCAAGCCGGAGGCCGGCTTGCAAGGTTTACGATTGTGATATCTTAGCCGCCGCATTCAGCGACCTTCTCTTACATACCCTTATATGATTCCTACGATCGTCCCTACCGCCGACGCCGCCCTCTCCCGGTCCCTGGCGGACGCCATCAATAACAAGACCAAGCCGCTCGGCAGCCTCGGACGACTGGAATCGCTCGCCGCCCAGCTGGGCCTGATCCAGCGCTCGACCAGGGTCAGCATCGACCAGCCTGCGATCCTGGTCTTCGCCGCCGACCACGGCGTCGTGGCCGAGGGCATCTCCGCCTTCCCGCAAGACGTCACCTGGCAGATGGTCGAGAACTTCCTGGGCGACGGCGCGGCCATCAATGTATTCGCGCGCCAGAACGGCTGCGCCCTGCACGTGGTCGACGCCGGCGTGAACCACGATTTCGGCGCACGCGCGGGGCTCGTGCACCGCAAGGTCGCCAACGGCACCCGCAACTTCGCGCTCGAACCCGCGATGACGGCGCAGGAATGCGCGACCGCGCTCGAACACGGCATGGCCCTGGCGCGCGACCTGCCCGGCACCGTGGTCGGCTTCGGCGAGATGGGCATCGGTAACACGACGTCGGCCGCCGCCCTGATGCACAAGCTGACCGGCCAGCCGGTGGCGCGCTGCGTCGGCGCCGGCACCGGCCTTACCCCCGACGGTATCCGCCACAAGGCCGACGTGGTCGCGGCAAGCGTGGCCCGTCACACCCACGCCGTGCAGCCGCTCGAGGTGCTGGCCACCTTCGGCGGCTTCGAGATCGCGATGATGGCCGGCGCCATGCTCAAGGCGGCCGAGCTGCGCAAGGTGCTGCTGATCGATGGCTTCATTGTCACCAGTGCCCTGCTGGTGGCCGCGCGCCTGCAGCCGGCCATCCTCGACTACTGCGTGTTTTCGCACTGCTCGGGCGAGCATGGCCACGCCCTGCTGCTCGAGGAGCTCGGCGCCCGTCCGCTGCTCGACCTTGGCCTGCGCCTGGGCGAAGGCACCGGCAGCGCGCTCGCCCTGCCCCTGCTGCACGCCAGCGCCAACTTCCTGAACGAGATGGCCACCTTCGCCTCGGCGCAAGTGAGCGAACGCTCGGCATGAAGCACCAGCTGCGCCTGTTCTTCATCGCGCTGCAGTTCTTCACGCGGCTGCCGATTCCGCGCTGGGTCGGTTTCGAGCCGAGCTGGTTGAACCATGCGTCGCGCTACTTCGCCCTGGTGGGCGTCGTGGTCGGCGCCATCGGCGCGCTCGTCTACCTGGTGGCCGCGCACTGGCTGCCGGCGCCAGTGGCGGCCGTGCTGTCCACCGCCGCCACCATCTACCTCACCGGCGCCTTCCACGAAGACGGCTTCGCCGACACCTGCGATGGCCTGGGCGGCGGCATGACGAAGGAACGCGCGCTCGAGATCATGAAGGATTCGCGGGTCGGCGCGTATGGCGCGATCGGCATCGTCTGCATGCTCGGCGCGAAGCTGGCCCTGCTTGCCAGCCTGCCGCCGGCCAGCGCCATGGCCGCCCTGCTGCTGGCTCACCCGCTGTCGCGACTGGCCGCCACGTCCCTGATCTGGCAGATGGAGTACGCCCGCGCCGAGGGCAAGGCCAAGCCGCTGGCGGTGCGCATGAGCGACCGCGAGTTCGGCATCGCCGCCGTCACCGTGCTGCTGCCCGCGCTCGGCCTGCTGGCCTGCGGCCTGCTCGACCTGGCCGCGATCGTCGCCGCGCTGGTGGCGTCCCTCGTTGCAACCTGCTGGCTCGCGCGTAAGTTCACGCGGCGCTTGCAAGGCTATACCGGCGACTGCCTCGGCGCCGTGCAGCAACTGGCCGAAGTGGCGGTCTATATCGCGGTGCTGGCCACGCTCGGCCGCGGCGTGCTGGCCTGATGCGCCTCTACCTGGTGCGCCATCCGCGGCCCGAGGTGCCGGCCGGGCACTGCTACGGCCGCAGCGACCTGGCGGCGGATCGAGCCGACGTCGAACGGGTGCTGGCCGCATTGGCGAGCCAGGGGCTGCCCGGCGCGATGCCCGTCTACGCCAGCCCACTGGCCCGCAGCGCGGTCCTGGCGGCGCAGCTCTCGCCGGCGCCGGTATTCGACGCGCGCCTGGCCGAGATCGACTTCGGCGCCTGGGAAATGCGCAGCTGGGACGACATTCCGCGCAGCGAGATCGATGCCTGGAGCGCCGACCTGCTGCACTACCGCCCCGGCGGCGGCGAAAGCGTGATGGACGTGGCCGCGCGCGTGGCCGGTTTCGATGCCGACATCCGGCGCGCCGGACACGCACAGGCCCTGGTCATCTGCCATGCCGGCACCATGCGCCTGCTGCATTCGCTGCACCTCGGCGGCACGCTGGTCGAGGCCGCGCTGCGCGCTGCACAGGCCCCACACCGGATCGGCTACGGCGAAGTGATGATGCTGGAAACCTGACAACGCCTTGGACAACGCCTTATAATGTGCGCGTTTTGGTGCTCGCGCCTGCGTTCGCAGTCGCAGTTAAACGGGAAACACGAAGCTCCTTTCAAGGGCCAACGTGTGCTGCCCCCGCAACGGTAAGCAAGTGCCGCATGCTCTCCCCGAGCCATGCGGCAAACCGTCCCCTCATACCACTGTGCGCATGCATGGGAAGGTCGGACGGCCATACTTGTCAGCCCGGATACCGGCCAAAAGGTGGCGTCGCCTCGCGCGATGCCGTTCAATCTGGCCTACGGGGACGTCGGCTGGTTGCCCTTTATAAGAAACAGTTCATGAATTTTCCAGTCACCCGGCAAGCCGCCGCGGTCTCGCTCGCCCTCGCCGTCATCTCGTCCGCCGCCGTCGCCGACGCACCCTCGCCTGACGCCATCCCTACCGCCGACACCGTCGTCGTCACCGCAACGCGCACCGCGCAGCGCGCCGCCGACGTCATCGCCGACACCACCGTCATCGACGCCGAAGAGATCGCGCGCTCCGGCGCCGGTTCGGTGGCCGACATCCTGCGCCGCCAGCGCGGCATCGAGATCTCGCGCAACGGCCCGGCCGGCACCACCACCAGCGTCTTCATCCGCGGCGCCAACGCCAACCAGTCCGTGGTCCTGGTCGACGGCGTGCGCTTCGGTTCGGCGACCACCGGCACCGCCAGCTGGAACGCGATCCCGCTGGGCGCCATCGACCGTATCGAGATCGTCTACGGCCCGCTCAGCACCCTGTACGGCGCCGACGCCATCGGCGGCGTGATCCAGATCTTCACCCGCAAGGGCGAAGGCGCCCCGGTCGTCACCGGCTCGGTTGGCATGGGCAGCAACGCCACCCGCCAGCTTGATGCCGGCATCTACGGCAGCAGTGGCGGCCCGAACGCCGTCAGCTACGCCTTCGGCGCCGGCTACGAGGACTCGGACGGCTTTTCGTCTACCCGCCCGGGCGCCTCGGGCTACAACCCGGACGAAGACGGCTACCGCCGCCGCAACGCCAACGGCCGCGTGACGATGGCGCTCGCGCCGGGCCACGAGATCGGCGCCCAGTTCCTGGTCAGCCGCCTGTACAGCCAGTACGACAGCGGCACCGCCAACTACGACGTCCACAGCGACAACGACCTGAACACCGCCGCGGTCTTCATGCGCAACCAGGTCCTGCCGAACTGGCACAGCACGGTGCAATACGCGCGCTCGGAAGACAAGTCGGGCAACTTCACCAACGCGACGCCATCCGGCGCCAGCCAGATCGACACCCAGCAGGATGAGTTCAGCTGGCAGAACGACATCGCCATCGGCCAGGACACCCTGCAGCTGCTGTACACGCACCGCAAGGAAGAGGTGCCGACGATGCAGCGCTCGCGCATCACCAATTCGTATGCCGCCGCCTACTCGGCCAAGCGCGGCCAGCACCTGGTCGACGTCAGCGCGCGCCACGACCGCTCGGTCTATGGCAGCAAGAACACCGGCGCCGCCGGCTATGGCTACGACTTCGGCAACGGCCTGCGCGCCACCGCCAGCGTCGGCACGAGCTTCCGCGCCCCGACCTTCAACGAGCTGTATTTCCCCGGCTACGGCCTGGAAACCAACAAGCCCGAAAAAGGCCGCAACCGCGAAGTGGGCCTGCGCTACGACGGCAACGGCTACCAGCTGGACGCCACCTACTTCCACAACCGCCTGACCGACATGATCGTGTCGAGCACCCCGTGCCCGGACGGCGTCAACCGCAGCTGCGCCTATAACGTCAACAAGGGCCTGCTCGAAGGCTTCTCGCTGGCCGGCGCTACGCGCCTGATGGGTGTCGACCTGCGCGCCAGCCTCGATTGGCAGGATCCGCGCGACGAGACCACCGGCAAGCAGCTGGCGCGCCGCGCGAAGAAGCATGCCAGTTTCGGCGCCGACTACACGATGGGCACGCTCAAGGCCGGCGCCGAACTGACGGTATCGGGAGAGCGCTTCGACGACGCCGCCAACAACCGTCGCCTGGGCGGCTACGGCCTGCTGAACCTGCACACGACCTGGCAGTTCACGCCCGACTGGTCGCTGCTGATGCGCCTGGACAACGTCGCCGACAAGCAGTACGAGATCGCGCGTAACTACGGCACCAGCGGCCGCACCTGGTTCGCGGCCCTGCGCTACGGCATCCGTTAAGCTATAACCCCTTGCCCGCGGCAGCCAGGCCGCGGGTGTCCGAAACCAACAGGGCCAGCATGCACGCATCCGTCCCACCGCTACGCCAGCGCGCCACGCTCATCGTCGGCGCCATGCTGGCGTTTTCGATTGCCACCCTGCTGTTCGCGGGCATGACCGGATCGATCCGGGTGCCTCTCGGCGAGATTCCCGACGCCCTGCGCCAGCTCGCCAGCGGCCAGCCCGATTCGCTTTCCGCCTCCCTGCTCGAGCTGCGCGCCAGCCGCGCGCTGGTGGCGTTCGCGACCGGCGGCGCGCTGGCCCTGGCCGGCCTCATGATGCAGGCGCTGCTGAGAAATCCCCTGGCCGACCCGTATGTGCTGGGCGTCTCGTCCGGCGCCTCGGTCGGCGCCCTGCTGGCGCTGCTCCTGATGGCGTCCACGCTGATGGTCGACGCCGCCGCGCTGGCCGGCGCCATCGGCGTGGCGATGTTGCTGTACCTGCTGGCGCGGCGCGACCTGCGCAGCGGCCAGGCGGCCGAAGGCGGCGCCTCGATGCTGCTCCTGACCGGCGTGATCGTCTCGGCCCTGTGCGGCTCGATCGTGACCCTGATGCTGTCGATCGCGCCCGAGGGGCGCCTGCGCAGCATGATCTTCTGGCTGATCGGCGACCTGGCCGGCGCGCCGCTGCGGCTGGCGCCCTGGCTGGTGCTGGCCGGCTGCCTGGTGTACGCCATGCGCAATGCGCGCGCCATGAACATGGTCGCGCTGCACGCCGAGAATGCGGTGACGCTGGGCGTGCGCGTCGGCGCGCTGCGCAAGGGACTGTTCTTCGTGTCGGCCCTGCTCACCGCGAGCGCGGTCACCAGCGCCGGCTCGATCGGCTTCGTCGGCCTGATCGTGCCGCATGCCTGCCGCTTCGCCTTCGGGCCCGACCACCGGGTCCTGATCCCGGCCGTGGTGCTGGCCGGCGGCGCCTTCCTGGTGCTGTGCGATACGCTGGCGCGCACCATCATCGCGCCGCAGCAGCTGCCGGTCGGCGCCATCACGGCGATGATCGGCGCGCCGGTCTTCCTCTACCAGTTGCACCGCCTGCGCAAATGAACTCCATCTCCACCCACGACCTGCTGCTGTCCATCGGCCCACGCACCCTGGTGCGGGGCCTGGACTGGACCGCGCGCGCCGGCGAATGCTGGAGCATCATCGGCCGCAACGGCGCGGGAAAAAGCACCTTGCTGCGCACCCTGGCCGGCTTGCAGCCGCCGAACGGCGGATCGGTCCAGGTGAACGGCCGCGCACTACCCGACTGGCCGCTGACCGAGCTGGCGCGCGAGCGCGCCTTCCTGGCCCAGTCGCGCCACGATGCTTTCGCCTACACGGTGCTCGAGAGCGTGCTGTCGGCGCGCCACCCCTACCACGCCAACCGCTACTGGGAGGGCAGCGACGACCACCAGGCCGCCCTGCAGGCGCTGGCGTCGATGGAAGTGGACGACCTGGCCGGGCGCGACGTGCGCACCCTGTCCGGCGGCGAGCGCCAGCGCGTGGCGATCGCCGCCCTGCTGGCGCAGCAGACGCCGCTGCTGCTGCTCGACGAGCCGGCCAATGCGCTCGACCTGGCGCACCAGGTGAGCGTGATGGGCCTGCTGGCCCGCCTGTGCCGCGAGCAGGACCGGACCGTGGTCATGATCGGCCACGACCTGAACCTGGCCGCGCGCATCTCGACCCACGTGCTCCTGCTCATGGGCGACGGCCGCTGGACCGCCGGCGCCAACGACCAGATCATGCGCCCGGCGCTGCTGGGCGACTACCTCGGCCATCCGATCGACATGATCGAACACGGAGGCCGCCGCATCTTCATCCCCAAGGAGGGCACCGCATGACCGACATGACACCCGAACAAACCGCCGCCCTGAACGACCGCCACCGCGCCCGCATGGAGCGCAAGAAGGCGGTCATCGACGCAAAAATCGCGTCGGCCGACAAGGAAATCGGCATCGTCATCGTCAATACCGGCAACGGCAAGGGCAAGAGCTCGAGCGCGTTCGGGATGGTGGCGCGCGCGCTCGGCCACGGCATGAAAGTGGGCGTGGTCCAGTTTATCAAGGGCGCCCTGTCGACCGGCGAAGAAACCTTCCTGCGCCGCTTTCCCGACGAAGTGCGCTTCCATGCGATGGGCGAAGGCTACACCTGGGAAACGCAGAACCGCGAGCGCGACATCGCCAAGGCCGAGGAAGCCTGGGCGCTGGCCCGGCAGTTCCTGTCCGATCCCGCGATCGGCATGGTGGTGCTCGACGAGCTGAACATCGCCCTCAAATACAAATACCTCGACGTGCACACCGTGATCGCCGACCTGCTCGACCGTCCGGTGATGCAGCACGTGGTGATTACCGGCCGCGGCGCGCCGCCGGAACTGATCGCGGTGGCCGATACCGTCACCGAAATGAACGTGGTCAAGCACGCGTTCAAGGCCGGCATCACGGCCCAGGCGGGGACCGAATGGTGACGGGCGCCCGTATCGTCCTAGTGGCGGCGATGTCGTCCGGCCAGGGCAAGACGACGGTGACGGCCGCGCTGGCGCGGCGGCTGGTCCGCATGGGCAAGCGCGTGCGGGTGTTCAAGTGCGGCCCCGACTTCATTGACCCGATGCTGCTCGAACGCGCCTGCGGCGCGCCGGTGCACAATCTCGACCTGTGGATGGTGGGCGTCGATGCCTGCCGCCAGCGCCTGCTTGACGCCGCGCGCGAGGCGGACGCGATCCTGATCGAGGGGGTGATGGGCCTGTACGATGGCTCTCCTTCGGCGGCGGACCTGTCGCGCGAGTTCGGCATCCCCGTGCTGGCGGTGCTGGACGCGTCGGCGATGGCGCAAACGGCCGGCGCCGTGGCGCAGGGCCTGCGCGACTATGGCCCCGTCGAGATGGCCGGCGTGATTGCCAACCGCATCGCCAGCAGCGGCCATGCGGCAATGGTGAAAGAGTCGCTGCGCGACATCCCGCTGATCGGCACTCTCGCCCGCCAGGAGGCGCCGCTGCCCGAGCGTCATCTGGGCCTGGTGGTGCCGGGCGAGGTCGAGGAGCTGGACGGCATCCTGGATGCGCTGGCCGACAGCATCGATTTCAATGAAGCGGCGTGGGATGCGCTGCCCGTCATGACGCCTGCTGCCACGGTCCCGATGCCTGTGGAGCCACTGCTGGCGGGACGCACGATCGCGATCGCGCGCGATCCGGCCTTCGTCTTCGTCTACCCGGCGAATATCGACCTGCTCGGGCAGCTCGGCGCGCGCATCACGTATTTCGCGCCGCTGGCCGACGAGGCGGTGCCGGACGATGCCGACGCCGTGTATCTGCCGGGCGGTTATCCCGAGCTGCACGGCGCGCAGCTGCAGGCGGCCCAGCGCTGGCGCGACTCGATCCGCGCCGCGCACGCACGTGGCGTGCCGATCGTCGCCGAATGCGGCGGCATGATGGCGCTTGCCGATGGCCTGACCGATAACGAGGGACGACGCTTCGAGATGGCCGGGTTGCTGGCGGGCGAAGTCAGGATGCAGAAGCGCCTGGGAGGACTGGGCATGCATGCGATGCCGACGCCGCAGGGAGAGATTCGCGGCCATACCTTCCACTATTCATTGCTGGACTCCCCGGTCGCGCCGCAAGCACATACCGTGAAGCAGAGGACGGGCACGCAAGGCGAAGCCGCCTACCGGGTCGGCTCGCTGTTCGCGTCCTACTTCCACGGCTACTTCCCTTCCAACCCGCGTGCGGTGGCGGCACTGTTCGGAGCGCAGCCGTGAGCGTGACCCTGGTCTTCGGCGGCGCGCGCTCGGGCCAGAGCGCCTACGCCGAGCGCATCGCGCGCGAATCGGGCAAGGAGGTCGTCTATGTCGCCACCTCGCGCGCCGGCGACGGCGAGATGGCCACCCGCATCGCCCATCACCGCGAGCGGCGCCCGCCCGAATGGCGGACGGTCGAGGAAGAACTGGCGCTGGCGCAGACGCTGCGCGACTGGTGCGCGCCGCAGCGCCTGGTGCTGGTCGACTGCCTGACGCTGTGGCTCAGCAACCTGATGTTCTGCGATGGCCGCGACTATCCCGAGGTCGGCGCAATCGACTTGCCGGCATGCTTCCACCAGGAGCGCGCGGCGCTGCTGGACTTGCTGGACGGGGAGCTGCCGGGCGACCTGATCCTGGTGTCGAACGAAGTCGGCATGGGCATCGTGCCCTGGGGCGCGATCTCGCGCAGCTTCATCGATGAAGCCGGCCGCCTGAACCAGGCGGTGGCGGCGCGCGCCGACCGCGCAGTGCTGGTGGCGGCCGGCCTGCCACTTGTCCTGAAAGGTCTCCCGTGCTGACCGGCCTGTCGCTGTCCACCATCGCGCTGTTGCTCGTCGCCGGCATCGCGCTCGACCTGCTGCTGGGCGAGACGCGGCGCTGGCATCCGCTGGTCGGCTTCGGCAAGCTGGCCGGCTCGATCGAACGCCGGCTCAATCGTGGACAGGCGCGCCTGGCGCGTGGAGCCCTGGCCTGGATGCTCGCCGTCCTGCCACTGAGCCTGCTGTTCCTGGCGTTGGCCGACCTTGCCGGCCTGTGGCTGCATGCGGTGCTGCTCTATTTCTGCATCGGCCTGCGCAGCCTGCGCGACCATACGCTGCCGATCCATTCCGCACTGTGCGCCGGCGACCTGGCGCAGGCGCGCGCGCTCACGGCGCGCATTGTCAGCCGCGACACGGCGCACGCCGACGAATCCGACCTGGCCAAGGCCAGCGCCGAATCGCTGCTCGAGAACGGCAACGACGCCGTGTTCGGCACGCTATTCTGGTTCGTCCTGCTGGGCGGACCGGGCGCGGTGCTGTTCCGCCTGGCGAACACGCTCGATGCGATGTGGGGTTATCGCAGCGAGCGCTTCAACCTGTTCGGCCGCTGCGCGGCGCGCATCGACGACGCATTGAACTACGTGCCCGCGCGCCTGACCGCGTTGTCGTACGTGCTGCTGGCGGGCAGCGGCCGCGCGCGCGCCTGGCACTGCTGGCGCACCCAGGCCCCGGCCTGGAGCAGCCCGAACGCCGGGCCGGTGATGGCCAGCGGCGCCGGCGCCCTGGGCGTGTCGCTGGGCGGCGCCGCCGTCTACGATGGCGAAGTCGAACAGCGTCCGCCGCTGGGCCTCGGGCCTGCCGCCGGCGCGGGTGACATCCTGCGCGCCTGGCGGCTGGTGCTGCGCACCACCTTGCTGTGGGCCGGCGTGGTCTGCCTGCTGGCGGTCGGAGTTTCTCATGCTTGAACACGGCGGCAACCTGCGCGACGCCGCGCGTCACTATGGCCGCAATGACTGGGTCGACCTGTCGACCGGGATCAACCCGCATGGCTATCCGGCGCCGGCGCCGTCGAGCGCGGCCTGGCATCGCCTGCCGGAGCCCGATCCGGAATTCCTCGCGGCGGCCTGCGCCTATTACGGCGCGCCGCAACTGCTGCCGGTGGCCGGCACGCAGGCGGCGATCCAGGCCCTGCCGCGCCTGCGTCCACCATCGCGCGTCGCGGTGTCGGCGCCTTCGTATGCGGAACACGCGTTTCACTGGAACCTGCACGGCCATACGCGGCGGCTGGCGCCGTATGCGGAACTGGACGCCGCGGTCGATGGCAGCGACGTCGTCGTGGTGGTCAATCCGAACAACCCGACCGGCGAGACCATCGTGCCCGAGCGCCTGCTCGCCTGGGCGGCGCGGCTGCATGCGCGCGGCGGCTGGCTGGTGGTCGACGAAGCCTTCGGCGATACTTCGCCCGCGCTGAGCGTGGCGCCGCACGCGGCGCAGCCGGGATTGATCGTGCTGCGCTCGATCGGCAAGTTCTTCGGGCTGGCGGGGCTGCGGCTGGGATTCGTCGCGGCGCATGAGCGCGTGCTGGCGGACCTGGCTGACCTGCTCGGGCCGTGGGCCGTCAGCGGTCCGGCGCAGGAGATTGCGCTGCAGGCGCTGGCCGACACCGGCTGGCAGCGAAATACGCAGGCCCGGCTGGCGCAGTCTGGCCAACGGATGGAACGGCTGCTGCGGGAGCACGGCATCGCCAGCGCCGGCACGCCGCTGTTTCGCTGGTGGCCCGAGACGCGGCCCGAAGCCTTTCATGAACACATGGCCGCGCACGGCATCTGGTGCCGGCTGTTTCGCGATGCGGCGCGCGGCATCCGGGTCGGCCTGCCTGCCGGCGAGGATGAATGGCAACGCCTCGAACAAGCACTTCACGAATGGAGCAAGCAATGAAGAAAGCGATGCTGCTGGCCGGCCTGGCTGGTCTGGCCGCGGCTGGCCTGGCGGCCCAGGCCCAGGCCGCGATCACGGTCAGGGATGATGCGGGACTGGCGGTCACCGTCGCCAAGCCGGCGCTGCGGGTAGTATCGATGGCGCCCAGCGTCACCGAGCTGCTGTTCGCGGCCGGCGGCGGCAACCAGATCGTCGGCGCGGTCAACTACAGCGATTATCCCGAAGCGGCCAATCGCATCCCGCGCATCGGCTCGAACCGCGAGATCGACATGGAGCTCCTGATCTCGCTGAAGCCCGACCTGATCGTGGCCTGGCGCCACAACAGCTCGGAGCGACAGATCGAGATGGTGCGCCGCCTGGGTGTCCCGGTATTCCAGAGCGACCCGCAAACGCTGGACGGCATTCCCGACGCCGTGCTGCGCCTGGGCCAGTTGCTGGGCACCGACGCCGCGGCCAGGACGACCGCGACGCAGCTGCGCGAGCAGCTGGCCGGCCTGCGCGCGAAGTATGCGAACCGTTCCACGGTGCGCACCTTCTACCAGGTGTGGGACAAGCCGCTGTATACACTGAGCGGAAAGCACATCCTGACCGACGCGATGAAGCTGTGCGGCGGCGAGAACATCTTCGACAAGCTGACCGTGACGGCGCCGATCGTCTCGATCGAGAGCGTGTTGCAGGCCAACCCGGAAGCGATCATCGCCACCGCCGAGAAGAACTATGGCGGCGTCGAACTGTGGAAGCCGTATGGCACCCTGGCCGCGGTGCGCAGCAATAACCTGTTCACGCTGGACGGCCACCTGCTCAATCGCGCGGGGCCGCGCATGGTCCAGGGCACGGCCGCGATGTGCGAAGTGCTCGAGCAGGCGCGCCAGCGTCGATCCAAATGAGCGGCTTTCCCTACCGGACCCTGATGGTCCAGGGCACGACGTCCGACGCCGGCAAGAGCACGGTGGTCGCGGCGCTGTGCCGCCTGCTCAAGCGGCGCGGCATCCGGGTCGCGCCATTCAAGCCGCAGAACATGGCGCTCAACAGCGCGGTGACGCGCGATGGCGGCGAGATCGGCCGCGCGCAGGCGCTGCAGGCGATCGCCGCCGGCATCGAGCCGCATACCGACATGAATCCGGTGCTGCTCAAGCCGTCGAGCGACGTCGGCGCCCAGGTCATCATCCATGGCCAGGTGCGCGCCGACATGAATGCGCGCGACTATCACCAGTACAAGCCGGTGGCGATGGGGGCGGTGCTCGCATCGCATGCGCGCCTGCTGGCGCAGTACGAAACGGTGATCGTCGAGGGCGCGGGCAGTCCGGCCGAGATCAACCTGCGCGACCGCGACATCGCCAACATGGGCTTTGCCGAGGCGGTCGACTGCCCGGTGGTGCTGGTGGCGGATATCGATCGCGGCGGTGTGTTCGCGCATCTGGTTGGCACGCTGTCCTGCCTGTCGCAGTCGGAGCGCGATCGGGTGATCGGCTTCGTCATCAACCGCTTCCGTGGCGACATCAAGCTGCTCGAGCCGGGGCTGGAGTGGCTGGAACGGCAGACCGGCAAGCCGGTGCTGGCGGTGCTGCCCTATCTGCACGGGCTGTTCCTCGATGCCGAGGATGCGGTGCAGGCGACGCAAACGAACAAGGGCGCGTTTCGTGTCGTCGTTCCCAGCCTGCCGCGCATGAGCAATCACACCGATTTCGATGCGCTGCGTGCGCATCCGGACGTCGACCTGCGCTTCGTGCGGCAGGGAGAGGCGATTCCGGGCGCGGACCTGATCGTCCTCCCGGGCAGCAAGAATACGCGCGGGGACCTGGCCTGGCTGGAGGCGAATGGATGGCCTGAACGGATCGCGCGTCACCTGCGCTATGGCGGCAAGGTGATCGGCGTGTGCGGCGGATTCCAGATGTTGGGCCGGACCGTCCAGGATCCCCATGGCGTCGAAGGCGCGCAGGGACTGTCTGCGGGACTCGGCTTGCTGGATATCGAGACCGAACTAACGCGCGGAAAGCGGCTGACCAGGGTGGAGGGCGTGTGTGCGTTCAGTGTGGACGGCACCGCCAGCCGGGTGAGCGGCTACGAAATTCATATGGGTGTGTCGCATGGCGCGGCCATGGAGACGCCAGCATTTTCGATCGACGGTCGCGGCGAAGGCGCCGTGTCGTCGGATGGACAGATCCTGGGAACGTATCTGCATGGACTGTTCGATCACCCGGAAGCCTGCGGCGCACTGCTGCAATGGGCTGGTTCGCGCAGCGAACATGTCGTCGACACGGCGCAGCTGCGTGAAGCGAGTCTGGATCGCATCGCGGATTCGGCGGAAGGGTTGCTGAACAGGCTGATCGAGATCGGCGGCTGAAAGCAAAAAACCCCGACCAGATCACTGGACGGGGTTTTTCATATAACTAGCCTGACGATAACCTACTTTCACACTGGTTGCAGCACTATCATCGGCGCAAAGTCGTTTCACGGTCCTGTTCGGGA
>NZ_JBNDIK010000046.1:0-16375 GCF_050434365.1 Massilia sp. UYP32 | reverse complement strand
TGTCATCTTGAGCACTGTCCCGTCCCCCTTCAGGGCATCCTAGGGGACATTTCTACTTAGCGGAGAGGGGACATTACTACTTTGCGCTAACAAAAATGTTGGACAGCCCTAGCGCAAACCGGAATCGCCGGCTATAATGCTGCCTCTTCGGGTCGTTAGCTCAGTTGGTAGAGCAGCGGACTTTTAATCCGTTGGTCGCGTGTTCGAGCCACGCACGGCCTACCAGAATATGTTGTAGCAAAGAAGGCGTTGCGAGTGATCGTGACGCCTTTTTTGTTTTGGCGCAGCTCGAAACATTGACCGCACGCCATCTGTAGTCGGAAATTAAGCTTCCACAGGCTGTATCGATTCAACGATGCTGTCCCATATTCTGATCACCTCTTCATCTGGCGTCGAAGTCGCTGGGTACATTCCGTCTTCTTGCGCTTGAGCCGTCCTTAGTGTGACTGAAATCAGTGGTTTTTCCTTACTTGGTATGGGTCGGATCGTCTGTAACTCAAACGTGTGAGTTCGAACGTCGCTATCGTCCTGAAGAATAGCCCATGAAAGCCACTCCTGCGCCTTCACTCCAGCCATGCTGAATTCACGAGCGCGTAAGACTGTATGATCGACTTTAAATATCGAAAGTAACGATTTGGGACCCGACACCCTTGATAGCAAGTTAACATGCTCATTAGGCGCATACGTATCGACGTTAACGCTTAGATGTACCCCATTCTTACTAAAAAATGCGTAGCTTCCAATTTCGACGTCAAACTCTCCCACAAGGACCAATCGTCCTAGACAAAATCCGGACATACTTTCAACCGTCGAATAATTATGATGTTTCAAGCGATGTATAATATCGATTAGCCGTTGTTCTGCGTGATCAAATTGATGACGGAACGAATCTAGCCTCACACTGACTAAAGCGCCTTCAACCAATGCAATTGCTTCACTTACGTAAGCATCATCGATCGATTGCACCCTAAAAATTGTTATAGTATCCGATATCTTCCGCACCTGCCGTAGTATATTAATATTCGCACCCTCCATCTCCCGCAACTCAACTTCCCTTCTTCTGATCTGCGCCAAATAACTCGACATCGACACCTCTGAAGTGGACACATTGACGTCAATCGTAGGCGCTTGACTTCCTAAACCCTCCTCTCTAAATATTCCCAAATTAGAAGAACTCGCATTTAAATTCCTAGGAACCTCAATAAATGTTCGGCCAACGCAATATTTAACAACCTCCAATTCGCCTTCAAAATTCATTGCGCCCTCCCTTTTATTGAAACAACCGGAACACAAAATAGCACAAACCAGCGATATGATCAGATTCTTCATGTGACTTTAGCCAATGCCGCTAATTTAGTTACCGAATAATATGCCACTTGTCGCACGGAGGGCGAGTCTCGATAAGCTGGCTCGTGCTCAATGTCCGGCAGTTCAAATTGTTGCAGTATGCTCTTATCTCCTCTCCCTCTAGGAAATCCACCAGATCGCGACGGCACAGTGCCATCTCCCGCGCTGTCATAAAGTGCACACCGGATATTCCAGTGATCCATTGCCTGCATGCCAGGGACTGAGGAATTGCCGCGTAAAGCTACATGCGTAAGTCTCTCCTCACCAGCATACAAATTATTTGAGCCATCGGTCCGCATGGCACCGTGAGACAAATCGGGCAACATAGATGGCGAAGAATAAACACCACTAATAGACACTCCCTTTCTGACGTCCCATCTGATTTTATTGAAGCTCTTTTTCTGCGCTCCGCCCCCATAAAACACAAATGTATTAGGATGAAAATATCCAGATATAGTGCAATGAAAATCCTTCGCGAGTTTGATGTTTTCGGCATACTTATCCCAACTAATTGGTATTCCACCAGCAGGTGCCAGCCATTCCTCTTTAATCAATCCCCACCATTTTGTTCTCTCTAAATAAATTTCTTCGTAGGGATCAGATTGAGGAAACATCCGGCACTTCCCCGTCGAAGGGTCCTCAATTTCAACCCATTCCTTTCCATATTCCGCTGTGGGTAATAACTGAAGCGCACCCGGTGCTTGTGCAAAAACTGCAGACACCTCTTTCCCGGTAGATCCGATGACTAAGCCCGCAACATAACTCTCATCCGCCATTCCAACTTTACACCTCCGGTAAGCCACAGCGGCCCCGACCGTTGGCATGACTCCATGAACGACCCCCACGATACTTTCGGCCATGCCATGCAATTTTGCACATGCACGAGCAACCAACCCGCCCATTGAATGCGTGACAACAATAACTTGCTTACATTTAACGTGATTCGTATTATTTTCCAAGATTACTTCTTCGATTCTTTTTTTTAAAGCTTTCGCCGCATCATCATTTGAGCGCAACCAATTATATCCAAAAGCATAAATAGGATAGGAAAAATTTGCTCTCTTCAAGAGCTCATCAGACGATACAGGGCTCACCGGAAAACCATTTTCTGCCAATTCTGGAATTCCATACATCTCCATTACAAGGCCAGGAGGGAGTTTGGCATCTAGTCGACCATTAAGACCAGAGGATTCAGGGACTTTAGAGTTCGTAAAATCCGACCAGCCTAGTGGATTCCTCTGAGAGTTCATCTTTTCCTCTAGCCACAAAAGAAAATCATGGTAACTAGCCTGCGATACTTCACCCCACCCGCGCGCAATATATTCCTTCTTATCAATTCCCAGTTTTATACTTTTATCAGGCACTGCGCCAAACCTATAAACTCGCGTCCGATCTGGATGCAAAATCTTTTGCCTAACCCCTGCATCTTTTCCTGCCCAAGTTGTTACGAGACTCTTCGGCACACCGGCAATGGAATTGAGTAACCAGACTGGAACACTCTGGTTATTGCAAAGATTGGATCCCATAATCCCTGGAACAAATATTATCGGAAGAGCGTGCGTCGGAGGAATAACCAGCTTCACTATATCTGACTGCTTAGACTCAGTTAGCGTCCACGATGCTTGCAATCTCCCGTTTTTTTCAGGCCTGAGTTCGGAAAATCTGAGCATTTCAGATTTATCGGCACCATTTTTCATATCACCCATTTTTAGATCTTCCGAGTAACTTTATCAATATTTTATCTGGCGAAAAACCTTGCTGAACAATGAGTTGCCCCTGCTGATCAGTCACGCCTTCAACATACCCCCCATCACTTCTTTCAATTCGATATCTCATATTTGGAACGGGTTCACCTGCCTCATTCAACAACTCAAACCGCTCATCATATTGACTCAAGCTGCTTGGCATAACGGGAAAATCAAGCTTCGTATTTTCACTGCCGCAAAGACTTTTCTTCCCTGCATGAACTTTAAGTGAGCCCGGGCACACGACCGTTATATTTCCGCCATCGATGGAAATATTTGCCCCACCGGATGTGGATAAGCTGATAGTTTTTGCCGCAGCCCAATCGATGTGCGAATTAGCACTTACAACATTGATTTCGTCACGAGACTGAATCTTTACTTCATCCGACTGCGCCTGAACATCGATTGCGTCCTTGGACGCCATAAGGTGTAGTCCCAGGCCACCATCGACAGCCTTGATCGCGCCTGCCAAAAGTCCGATGGATTGATGAGAATGGATATGAACCATGCCTCCGCCGATAAACTGCGCGTTACCGGCGCTCATCAGTGAGATAGTCTCCCCGCTAGTCAATTGAACACTTTGGCCTGCATTTACGCCAAAGCCGTCCATTGCGGCTATTGCGATCAGTGGCTCGGTCATCTTTGACGAAGTCTCACTTGCCGCGCCACTAGTGTTCATCGCCGCTGTGCCGACATTCTGTTTGTTGGTACTGCCTGTCAATGCACCAAACATTGCCTCGAACGGCGCTCGATTCTCATCCAGCACACTCGAATTGGTCTTGCTCGCCCCCGCGTGCACCGCCAATCCGACCGTCTGATGAGTGGTGGTCGCCTGATGAAATATCTCCACCATCTTCACCGCCTGCCGAACCAGCCCAACCCCAGCCTCATTCTCGCCGACAGGCTCCCGTACCAACGCCCCATGCTCGATCCTGTAACTCGACACCAGCAACCCGGCGCCGGCCCTCACAGCCCCAGACGCATCCGTCCGCAACTCCGCCCCCAGCCCGCGAAAACTCCCCCGATAGTTATCCGCAGAATGAACCAAATGCCCCAGATTCAACTCGGTCGCCGCATGACTACATCTGAGCTGCACCCTCCCCTGCCCATCGGTATCGTCGAACAGCAGTTGGCTATACCCCGAACCACCAAACTCCTTGCTCCGAATCCCCCACTGCGCCGCGCCATTGCGATGTCCCTCGCTCTCCGGGGACGCCCCATGCCACACCGGACTATTACCGCCCGCCAGATTGCCCTGTCCCGACCGCGCATGATCATTCGCTTTCTCGAAGGGCGACACCTTGCCTTGGGCAACCCGCTCGCCACCTGGCGTCGGCACGACGCCTCCCTCGCCCTGGCCGTTATACAAAGCGCCGACGATCACCGGCCGATCGATATCGTTCTCCAAAAACTGGACCAGCACTTCCTGCCCAATGCGCGGCAAGAACTGGAACCCCACCGACCGCTGCACCACCCGCACCCAGCAAGTCGCGCTGCCGCCGTCCTGCCAGTGAAACCGGATCCGCACCCGCCCCAGCCGGTCGCAGCACAGTTCATCGGCGCCCTGCGCGCTGTCGCTGCCGCCCATCCCGACCACGATCGCGCTCTGCGCCCCGCGCGCCGTCGGCTTGGCGTGCGTGCGTCCGTCGCTGCCCGGCAGTTCCGGACGCCAAGGCGCCGCGGCAGGGATCGCCTCGAAGCAATTGGCATAGCCGGTGCGACGCGCCTGCGCGATCGCCAGCCCAAAATCCATCGGCACTACGCGCAGCGCCTGCTCCAGCAGTTCCGGAAGAGGACCGAACAGCTCGGCGAGCGCATCCCGGGCCGGCGGCGGCAGATTGTTGATGCCGACGCTGCTCACCTGCAGGACGGTGAAGGCGCCGGCCGCGCCCAGTTGCCGCAGCGGCGCGCCGGTCACGTCCATTCGCGTGCCGGCACGCAAGGTGCGCACGGTCGAACGTCCCGACCAGAGCTGGCCGCGCGCCTCCTTTCCCTGCATCTGCAGATCCACATAACGCCGTGCCTGCGCGCTATTGGCGTAGGCATACTGTCCAGGCACGTCATACGATTCGAGTTCCGGCAGCTTGTTGTAGCGCACATGGGACGGGGAATTCGCGCTCACGCTGCGCCTGGCCTTGTAGTCGCTGCTGAGCACCGTCATGAGCGAGGCGTGCAGCCGCTGCCGGGCATGCAGGGATTGCACCGAGTCGCGCTGCTCGACCGAGCTGACGCCGTGGTAGCGAATGCCGCCGTCCGACGCGCTGCTCGCATCCTCCGGCACGGCGCCCGGCTGGCTGCTGTCGGCGAACAGCACCAGGCCATGTCCCTCGTCGCCCTCCTCGACCCGCCAGCACAGGCCTTCCTCGGCCAGCAGGCGCAGCACAAAGTCCAGATCGGACTCGCGATACTGGCAGCAATAGCTGCGCGGCAGTGCGTCAGCCATGAAGGAAGCCGTCTCGTCGCTCCAGCGCCAGCGCGCCGCCGGCCGGTAGTCGGCGAAGACCGCATCGACGATGTCGATCACGCGCTTGTCTTGCCATACCCGGCAATTGCGCACATGGGCCAGGCGCCAGATCCATGGGGAGATGCGAATCCGGTAACGCGCCAGCCCGCCATCGCTGCCCAGCATGGCGGCATCGCAGATCTCGCCCGAGAACCGTTCCCGCGTGCCATCGGCTAGAGCGAGTTCGAGCGTGGCCGGTTGCCCCAGCAGCGCTGTCACCGGGATAGTGGCGCTGGTCGACAAGGCGATCACATCCCGTAGACCGACCTCCTGCACCGCCTCTTCGGCCGCGAATGCCTCGACCAGCAGCCCGTACTCATCACGCTCGCCGATCCTGAGGTCGATGAGTCTGCTTGCTCCAGAAAACTCTGCCAGCGCGGCGCTCACCTCCTCGATCAATGCATTCGCCATGGCAATACGTGCTCCTCATCAACTGATCAGGCACACGATATAAGCAGCAGGGCAGTGGAGAATTGCGCACCGTCATTAGCGCAAGCCTTAGCGGCAAATCGCGGAACGAAGAGCACGCGCACGCGACAGCGCGAGCCGAACGCAGCCCTGCGAGAATTTGATGTTAAAGTAATTGCAACTATCTATACCATCGCGCCATGCATCTTATTTCCAGAATTTTCCTCGTCGGGTACCTGCTGATCGTCGCCCTCTTCTTTACCTGCGGCATCGGCCTGATCGTCCTGTCCGCACTCGAAGCCTGGAATGCCCTCAACCCGGGCATCGACGCTCCCGTGCGCGCCCGTTTTGAAATCCTGTTGGAGTGCATTGGCCTGCTGACCATTGCCGTTGCTTCCCTCGAACTCGGCCAGACGGTGCTGGAAGAAGAGATCCAGCGCTCGGCCAACATCAGCTCGCCCACCCGCGTGCGTCGTTTCCTGTCGCGCTTCCTGATCGTGGTGGTGGTCTCGCTGTCGGTGGAAACCCTGATCGGCGTATTCCAGTTCGTGCACGGCAAACCCGAGTACCTGCCGCATGCGGCCTCGGTCGGCCTGGCCGCCGCGGCGATCCTGGCGACCTGGGGCCTGTTCGTACGCATGAATACCGAAGCCGAGAAGCTCGAGCCGGAAGCCATGGCCGAGGTCAAGGCCGAGGACGACGAAGTCGAAGGCGAGGACAGCGGCGACAAACCCGAGACCGAGCCCGTCCATGCGAACGAAATACCGCCCCACCATGCGCCAGGACAGCCGCACCCCGGCCACCCGCCCGAGCGCAAGGAATGAGACGAGACGGGCTGCGTGCGCCTGAATCCATCAAGTGATTCGCATAAAAGTGATTCGAAGCACTTGGTAAATCGGCTAAGTGCCGCTATAATCTCGTCTTCTTCGGGTCGTTAGCTCAGTTGGTAGAGCAGCGGACTTTTAATCCGTTGGTCGCGTGTTCGAGCCACGCACGGCCTACCAAAGATTCAAACAACAACGCCAGCCTTCAGGTTGGCGTTGTTGTTTTCACTTTCCGAACGCCATGCCCCAGACGATCGCCAGCGCCGTTCAGCACGAACTGGTCATCAAGAAAAGCCGCTTCATCGCCTGCGTGCAGCCGATGCCGGACCGTGCCGGGGCCGTCAAGATCGTGGCCGAGCTGCGCGCCCAGCATCCGGGCGCGGCCCATGTGTGCTGGGCCCTGCTGGCCGGCGGCCAGTCGGCCGCCGTCGATGACGGCGAGCCCAGCGGCACTGCGGGCCGTCCCATGCTCGACGTATTGCGCCACCAGGACCTGGAAGGCGTGCTGGCCACCGTGGTGCGCTACTTCGGCGGCGTCAAGCTCGGCGCGGGCGGACTGGTGCGCGCCTATACCGACAGCGTGGCCCAGGCCCTGCTGACGGCGACCAAGGTTCCGATCATCAAGCTGCGCCGGTTGCGCTGCACCGCCCCGTACGCCATGGAAGGCATGCTGCGGCGCGAACTCGATGCCGCCGGCGCCAGCCTCGACGCGGTCGAGCACGGCGACGACGTGTGCTTCACCTTCAGCCTGCCGGCCAACGCCGCCGACGCGCTGCGTGCCCGCCTCGACGAAGCCGGCCACGGCCGCCTGCAATGGCCGTCCGACGCGGACGACGGGGACCGCGAACCCGCCTGAAGCCATTCCCGCGCCCTATACCCGTCATCACGACACGAAAGCGGACGCACCCGCCCGCTCCCGGTATAGTGCCAGACCCGGCCGCGCATACGCTTCGGCCGGCTTTCCTCTTTCCACCCCGAACAACAACAATCCCCGTGATCAAGAAAAGCCTACTTCCACTCGCCCTTGGCGGCTTCGGCATCGGCATGACCGAATTCGTCATGATGGGCATCCTGCCCGACATCGCCAACGGCTTGCACATCACCATTCCGCAAGCCGGCTACCTGATCACCGCCTATGCACTGGGCGTCGTGGTCGGCGCGCCGACCCTGGTCAGCCTGGTGGCCGGCCGCCCGCCGCGCAGCGTGCTGGTCTGGTTCATGCTGATGTTTGCCATCTTTAATGCGATGTCGGCCTTCGCGCCGAACTTCGAGATCATGATGGTGTCGCGCTTCCTGGCCGGCTTGCCGCATGGCGCCTTCTTCGGCGTCGGCGCGGTCGTGGCCAGCCGCCTGGCCGACGAGGGCCGCACTGCCGCCGCCGTCGCGACCATGTTCACCGGCCTGACCCTGGCCAATGTGCTGGGCGTGCCGCTCGGCACCTGGATCGGCCACGTCATCGACTGGCGCCTGGTGTTCCTGATCGTGGCCGTGATCGGCCTGCTCACCATGTGGAGCCTGCGCCAGTGGGTGCCGCATATCGAACCGGGCAAGCGCACCGGCATCATGCAAGACCTGCGCATCTTCCGCCACCTCGACCTGTGGCTGGCGCTGGGCATCGTCTCGATCGGCACCGGCGGCTTCTTCGCCTGGTTCAGCTATATCGCGCCATTGCTCACCGACGTGACGCGCTTCGATTCGACCACGATTCCCCTGATCATGACCGCGGTCGGCGTCGGCATGACGGTCGGCGTGCAGTTCGGCGGCCGTCTGGCGGACCGCGTGCACCCGCTGCCTGCCCTGCTGATCCTCATGATGTCGATGACCGTACTGCTGCTGTGCAATGGCTTCCTCGCCGAGTCGAAGCTGGCAATGGTCGTGCTGGCCTTCCTGACCGGCGCCAATGCGCTGGCGATCGGGCCGCCGATCCAGCTGCTGCTGATGGAGCACTCGCGCGAAGCCGAGATGCTCGGCTCCTCGCTGGGCCAGTCCGGTTTCAATATCGGCAACGCGCTGGGCGCCTTCCTCGGCGGCGTCCCGCTGACCCTCGGCTATGCCTACACGGCGCCGCAGTGGGTGGCGGCGGCCCTGGCGCTGTGCGGCGTGGGCTTGTCGGCGATCATGCTGGCGCGCCACCGCATGCAGACGCGCGTGCTGGCCGGCTGCGTCTGAACGCGCGATAAAAAACGGCGGCCCATGGCCGCCGCGTTCACTCTTTGATATTGCTTACGATTGCTCAGGCACGCCTGCGCCGCATGGCGATTGCGCCGGCCAATCCGGCCATCACCAGCGCGAGGGTGCCGGGCTCCGGCACTTCAGCCGGCGTGTCCACCGGTGGGTTGTCATTCACCAATTCGAAGCCGGGAATGTCGACCGGCCTGAAATAATTTTCCGCGTCCACCTGCACGCTTGAATCCCAGGCGTCGGCGATGACCTGCCCCTTGATGACGCCATGGTTGGCGGTAACGGTCGCATGCGGCGCCAGCACGCTGCCGAGAATGCCTTTCACGTCGACCGTTTCCGCCTCGAAGAAATTGAACAGGACGTTATAGTCCTTCAACGGATCCATGCCGCCAGTGAAGGCGCCGTGCTTGCCGCTGATATTGAAGATCAGCGTCTGATCCTTCGTCAGGCCGCTGAGCACCCAGTTGTTTCCGCCATTGAGAAAATCGGCCGAGACATTGAATATGTCAAGAACACCATTGCCACTGCCGATGAGCTTGTTGGCGCTGTGCTCGCGCTCGACCCGGCCGGTCGCATCGACCAGGCTCAGGCCGGCAGCGATATCCCTGAACTGCTCCGTCGCGCTGGCGAAATCGACTGGATTGACCGTCGAACGCGGCGGCGTAGCCGCGCTTTCCAGAGAAACCTGGCCGCCAGCATAGGTTTGACCATTGTGAATCGTGCCGCTCGTCAGCGAGATATTGCCACCTGCTACGATCGAATACCCGGCGTAGGCCGCCTTGTTCTTCAGGTTGACCGCGTAATTCTGGATCGTGACGTTACCGCCCGCAACGATCGCCCCTTCGACGTCACTCGAGATCGCCTTGAAGTCGCGCGCCGTATAGACGTTGGCGCCGCCCATGATGGAACCGAGGTCGATGACACCGGCCTGTGCGCCCGTACCGGCCAGCGCCATGCCCAGAAGTACGCCAAGCTTGATCATGAAAAATCCGACAGGAAATTAATAATGATCAAGAGTATCACCCCTGGCGCGCTGCTTGGTTGCAAAAACGATACGCTTTCGCGGATATCCCATCAGACCAGGGCGATGTCGCCCATGGCCTTCGCTGTCTCGGCCGCCTCATCCAGGATATCTTGCAGGGTGACTTCGTCGAACACGAAGTCGAGTGCGCTCTCGCCATGGTCCGGCAGCCGGGCGCGACGGCTGTCGAGGGGCGACGCCACCGGCGCATACTGGTTCGCGAGCAGCAGCGTATCGAGCAAGGTGCCCGGCGGCATGTTCAGCCAGCCGCCGCGCATGTCCGCGATCGCGTCCGACACCGCCGGCGGAATCGACAGCTTCTTCATCACCTCGGCGCTGACCACGTCTTCGCACAGGGCGCCCCAGTTCTCCGGATCGTCGTCCAGCAGGCCGGGAAACTCGTCGGCCCGCGCCAGCAGGTAAAAGGCGCCGACCTCGTGCACGATGCCGGCGAACAGGGCGGTATCGGGATTGACGCCGGTGACCCGGCGCGCCAGCGAATGGGCGATCGAGGCGACCTGGGTCGTGTGCGCCCACAATTGCTCGGCCTTGGCGCGCAGGCCCGGATCGTTGATGCGGTTGCCAAATTGCCGCACGACCAGGCTGGCCACCAGCGCCTGCAGGCGCCGGTAGCCGATGCGCGCCACGGCGGCGCGAACATTGGTCACCGGCATCGCACTGCTGCCGCCGAAGGCGGGCGTATTGGCGATGGCGACCGTGCGTGCGGCCAGTTGTGGTTCGGCCAGCACCAGGCGGATCGCCTCGTCGATGTGACAATCGGGGTCGTCGAGGGCGAGCTGCAGGCGCAGCACGGCATTGACGCTGGTGGGGAAAGTGATCTCACCGCGAACGGCCTGCGCCGCGATGTATCCAAATGCTTCGAGTTTATTCACGTCGGTAATTATAGCCCCCGCCGGATGCCGGACCGGAGGCCATGGCGGCCCCATCTCCGCCGGCTGCCCAAACTGTGGCGCGTCATCCACACGGCATAGGCACTCACCGAAAAAAAACAGCCCGCGCGCCGGACGGCCGCGGGCTGGCGCACTACGTCAGGCCGACATTACTTGACCTTGATCGCGCTCTTGACGTTGGTCACGCCGTCGACGCCCTTGGCCACTTGCATGGCCTTGTCGGCTTCGGCCTTCGATTCGACGAAGCCGCTCAGCATCACGACGCCGCCTTCGGTGTCGACGCTGATTTCCATGCCCTTCAGGGCCGGATCGGCCACCAGGCCGGCCTTGACCTTGGTGGTGATGGTGCTGTCCGAGGCCACGCGGGCGGTCTTCTCGCCCGCGCGCTCGGTGGCGTTTTCCGTCTTGCGGACGGCGTTCGACGCCATTTCCCTGGTGCGGTCGACGGCGGCCGCGGTCTTTTCCTTCACGGTGGCGACCGCTTCGCGGGTGCGTTCGCCGGCGCCGGCCATGCCGGTCTTCTCGGCCACGTTCGACGCCACCTCGCGGGTCTTGTCCGCCGCGTTGCGCGCCGCTTCGCGGGTGTTCTCGGCCGCGTTCGCCGCCGCTTCGCGGGTATTGGCGGCAACCGCCGCGCCGGTCGTGCTGGCCACGTTGGTGGCGGTGGTGACGTTGCCGCGCTGGTCGACCACGCAGGCGGTGCGCGCATCTCCGGTCATCTGTTCGCACTTCTGGACGGCCGCGGCCGTCGCCGGATCTTTCGAGTCGATGCTGCTCACCAGCTCGCCACTGCTGCTGGGGCCGACGGCGCGGTCGATATTGCGGTCGTCCAGGCGCGCCAGCGCGGCGTCGCGGATCGAGCCGGCCGTCGCCTTGCAACGGTCCTTGTCGCCGGACGCGGTGGCGTCGCACTGGGTATCGGCCAATTCGTGCTCGGCGCGGATCACCTTGGCGCGCGCATCGCGCAGGTTGCCGCCGGTGGTGTCGTATCTGGTGTAGGCATCGAGTTCGGCGCGCGCCTGGGCCAGCTTGGCTTCGTCTTCGCACACTTCCTCGGCATTGCCGCTCTTGGCGTCGCACTTGGCCTTGGCGCTGCGGTAGTCGGCGGCGGCCTTGTCCATCGCGGCGCGGTGGGCGTCCTTGTCGACGGGGGCGGCACTGGCGGGAGCAACGGCGACGGCGGAGACGGCGGTTGCGATCAGGGTAGCGATGAGGGTTTTCATGATCGGATTCCCTTGCATGCGTTGTTAGGATGGCATCCATTAAACGCCCTGCACCCTTCAACATCTGTGCGACAACGTACCTTGTTCGGACAAACCGGTCTGTGGGACATCGCCTCAAATCACTTACCTTGCGCATGTCCCGTTAACGCACAAACGCCGTTCCCGCCAGCAGCAGGAACGACGTCCTCGGGGCAATGCATCGCGGCCGCAGTGAGGTGCGAACGCGACGTGCTCAGCGATTACTTGGCCTTGTTGGCGTCGCGTGCGGCGTCGCGGGTCGACTTGGCCTGCGCTTCGCACTTGTCTTCAGCGTCGCCCTTCAGCGAATCGCATTTTTCGTCGGCCAGTTCATACTCGGCGTCGATCACGTTGTCGCGTGCCTTGCGCACATTGTTGCCGGTATTGTCGAACTTGGTGGTGGCGTCCAGTTCGGCTTTCGCGCGGGCCAGCTTGGCCTCGTCTTCGCAGACGTCTTCGGCGTGACCGCTCATGGCGTCGCACTTGTCCTTGGCGACGCGGTAATCGGCCTTGGCCTTGTCCATCGCCGTCTTGTGGGCGTCCTTATTGGTCTGGGCGGTGGCGGGAGCGATGCCGATGGCGGCGACGGCGGCGGTGGCGATCAAGGTGGCGATGAACGATTTCATGTTGAGTCCCTCTATTGGTTATTGGTGAGACCGATTAAACGACGGCGCCGCAGAGCACTCTGTGCGGCATCGAACGCTTATTAAAAAACCAATTAAGCTTATCGGGACGATAGCGACGACCGTCGATCTATCTGAACCGTCAATCACCGTGCAACAAGCCTTCACGCCACAGCGCATCGGCGGCCTCGAACGGCGACAGGCGGCTGTCGAACTGGCGGCCGTTGCCGGCCAGCCTGACCCAGGCGCGCGTGTCGTGGCCACTGTTCGGCACCGCGACGGCGGCGCGCACGCCGCTCAGCCAGTCATGCACCCGCGCATATTCGCCCGGCTGGGTGCGCTGGATCCAGGCCAGCGCTACCAGGTCGGCGAAACCTTCCTCGCGCCGGGTATCGCGCATCGCCTTCGCCGCCGCCAGCAGTGCCGGATCGTGCGAGGTTTCATGGCCCGTTTCGACGAAGCCGGCCGGCAGCAGATGCCATTCGCCCTGGGCATAGCGCCAGCAATGGGCCAGTTCGTGCGCGGCCATGGCCTCGATCAGCAGCGCCTGCTTGTCGACGGGGACGTTCGCCAGCACCTGCTCGGCCTCGGGATTGCCGCGCATCGACAGCACCAGCTTGCAGCGCCCCTTGTCGAAGCCCATCGCCAGCGGCACCGCGCCGGCCGGCGCCTTCGGCTGGACGATGACGTCGACCGGCAGGTCGATCGATTTCGAGTACGCCAGCACGGGCGCGGCGGCGCGCAGCCAGCGCGATTCCTGCGCGGTCAGCTGGGCGGCCTGGGATGGAAGGACGGCGGATGCGACGGCGCAGACGGCCGCGAATAGGAGGGGCTTGGACATGGTGCTTCTCCAGGATGAGCGAAATTCCTATCGGAAATTCTATCCCCAGATCGCGCACTACTTTCAGGAAAATATTTCCCTATGTTCAAAAAAGCAAGGGGCCGTCAGCGCGGCCCCGGTCGGCGTCACGCTGTCAACGCAGGCCGCTTGCGGCCAGCCGGCAAGGCCGCCACCGTCGCCCCTTCCAGCCGGAAAATGCTCACCAGCTGAGCCAGGCGCTCGGCTTCTTCTTCCAGCGAGGCCGCGGCCTGGCTGGCCTGCTGCACCAGTTCGGCGTTCTGGCGCGTGGCGTCGTCGATCTGGCCGATCGCGCCATTGACCTGCTCGATGCCGGCATTCTGTTCCACCGACGCATGGCTGATCTCGGCCATGATGTCGGTGACGCGCTTGACGCCGGTGACGATCTCGTCCATCGTCGCGCCGGCCTGGTCCACCAGGCGCGCGCCCGCATCGACCCGCTCGACCGAGCTGCCGATCAGGACCTTGATTTCCTTGGCCGCCGCCGCCGAGCGCTGCGCCAGGTTGCGCACCTCGGTCGCCACCACGGCGAAGCCGCGGCCCTGCTCGCCGGCGCGGGCCGCTTCCACGGCCGCGTTGAGCGCCAGGATATTGGTCTGGAACGCGATGCCATCGATCACGCCGATGATGTCCACGATCTTCTTCGACGATTCGTTGATCGCCGCCATCGTGCCCACCACCTCGGCCACCACCTTGCCGCCGCGCTGCGCCACTTCGGAGGCCGATTCGGCCAGCATGTTCGCCTGGCGCGCGTTGTCGGCATTCTGGCGCACGGTGCCGGTCAGTTGCTCGACCGAGGCGGCGGTGGCCTGCAGGGTGCCGTTCTGGCGTTCGGTGCGGCTGGCGAGGTCGCGGTTGCCGTCCGCGATCTCGGTCGACACGGCGCCGATCGCCAGGGTGCCGTTGCGCACCTGGGCCACGATGCGCACCAGGCTGTCGCGCATGCCCTGCATCGCGAACAGCAGGCTGCCGCGGTCGCCCGGGCGGGTGACGATCTCCACGCCCAGGTCGCCGCTGGCGATGGCGCTGGCGATCGAGGCCGCGTAGTCCGGCTGGCCGCCGAGCTGGCGCAGCAGGCCGCGGCTGATGTACCAGGCCGCCAGCGAACCGGCCGCGATCGCGCCAGCGCACAGCAGCGCCATCCAGCCGAAGAAGCCGTTGGCCATGTGGCGCGCCTCGGCGGCCGCCTCGTGGCTCAGCTTTTCCTCGAGATCGATCAGGTGGTTGATGCTGGCCAGCCAGGCAGTGAAGGCCGGCGCCGCCTCTTGCGTCAGCAGCGCATTCGCCTCGATGAGCTGGCCGGCCGCGTGCAGCGCGATCACGCGCGCGATCAGCGGCTTGGCCAGGCTTTCCTGGGTCTTGATCGCGGCCAGCGCCTCCTTCTCTTCCGGCAGGATGTCCTTGCGTTCATTGAACAGCGCATCCAGCGGGCCGGCCGCGCGCGCATAGTTGTCGTCCAGCGTGCGGATCAGGGCGATCGGCGCGGCGGCCGCCGCCCCGTCCTGGGCCAGCACCACGTCGCGCAGGGCGATCGCGCGGTCGTGCACGCTGCCGCGGAAATTGATGGCGTGGCGCTGCTTGACGCTGTTGACCTCGTTGATATGGTTGAGAACACTTTCGATCCGGCCCACGCGGCTCACCGCCAGCGCGACCAGGGCGATCATCAACAAGAAAACGGCGCCGTAGCCGAATGCCAGCCGGGCGCCGATGGTCAGATTCTTGGTTTTCATGGGTAGCACCGTGTCAGTCGTTCAGTGAAAGGAAACACCATAGGTATTTCCTATTGGAAACGACTTGACTATAGCACGGTGCTGCGCGGCGTGCTTACAGCAGGCTTATTTGAGCAAACTGTCCGCCGTCACGAAGGCCGGACGGATATCGTTCGGCACCGCCTTGAGCTTGTCGAGCGCCTTGCGCACCTCGGGACGGATCACGACGTACCTGTCCATCATTGCCTTGGCGCGCGCATGGTCGCCGGTGGCTTCGATGGTCAGGAATTCGCGGTCCAGGTCGATCACGGCCCCCTTGATCTTCTTGAAGTCCACCGAAAAAGTGCCGTCCTCGTGGGCGACAAAGCCGCCCTTGTCGAGCAGGTAATTCACCTGGATCGCCATGCCGCGCGCGTGCGACGAACCCAGTCCGAAGTGCAGGGTGCGGAAGCTCGAGGCCAGGAAGGTGTTGTACAGCTTGCGCTCTGCCGCCGCGCCCTGCCCCAGCGTGTCCTTCAACAGGCCCTTGTCCATCATGTATTGCAGCGCCCACAGGCCGGTGATGTCGGCCTTCGCTTCCTCGATGGTCGAATAGGTTTCCTTCAGGTCCTGGCGCGGGGTCGAGTCCTTGCCATCCTTTTTCGTGTGGTGCGGCCCCAGGCCGTGCATGATCTCGTGCGCCAGGATGTGGGTGAAGAAGGAATCGAAGTCCAGGTCCTTCTGGTCCGCCGGCCCCAGCACCTGCTTGCTGATCGGGGTGAGCGTCGACGCGAACTTGGCCTGCTGCACGTTCTTGAGCATCACGCGCTTGGAGCCGCGTTCGCGGATCACGCGCTCGTCGTTCGGCAGGTTGTAGGCCGCGGTCTGCACGCCCATATTGCCGTCGCCGGCGCCATAGACCTCGTTAACTGTCAAGTCCCGCCTGTTCATAAACCCGCTTAACGAATAATTCCGGCCGTTTTTGCTGCCATTCTTTGAGCGCGAGGATGGGCGTCTTTGCATC
>NZ_JBNDIK010000045.1:0-22853 GCF_050434365.1 Massilia sp. UYP32 | reverse complement strand
TCGCATCTGGCCCCTGTCACCAATCCGTGATCAAATTGGCAAGAGGGACATTTCTACTTTGCGCAACAGGGGACATTTCTATTTAGCGTTGACAGTGCTCTCGAACGCTTTATCTGTGTCAGGCGGCAGATCGGTCCCGGCGCCGCCGTCCAGGCATGGCGACGCCGGCGAGGTGCGGGGTTGGCATATCGCTATAATGAGCACCATGACCACGCCCACGACCTCCACCACCCGGACCGATGTTTGCATCGTCGGCAATGGCGCCATCGCCAAGACCACCGCCCTCGGCTTTGCCCAGGCCGGGCATCGCGTGACCCTGCTGTCTCCGCCCGCGCGTCCCGGGGCCGAGGCGCCGTCGTCAGCATCGGCTTCGGCCGCGGAACGTCCATGGGACGTGCGTGTCTATGCGCTCAACCATACGGCCCACGACCTGCTGGCTTCGCTCAAGGTCTGGGGCGCCCTCGACCTGGCGCGGGTCGCCGCGGTCGACGCCATGGACGTGCATGGCGATGGCGACAACGGCGGCAACCTCGGTTTCGACGCCTTCGGGGCCCGGGTCGGCACCCTGGCCTGGATCGTCGAAGACCATAACCTGAACGGGGCGCTGGATGCCGCGCTCAAGTTCGCCCACAACGTGCAGCGCATCGAAGGCCGGGCCTGCGAGCTCACCTGCAGCGACGAGGGCGCCGCGCTGCGCCTGGAAGACGGCCGCCGCATCGAATGCGCGCTGCTGGTCGGGGCCGACGGCCGCGAATCCTGGGTCCGCGGGCAGTGCGACATCGGCGTCGACTACCGCATGTACCACCAGCGCGCCATCGTCACCAACTTCGCCTGCGACAAGCCGCACCATGGCGTGGCCCATCAGTGGTTCACCTGCGCCGACGGCATCATCGCCTTGCTGCCGCTGCCGGGCAACCGCGTCTCGCTGGTGTGGTCGGCGCCCGAGACCCTGGCCGACACCCTGATGGACGAGTCGCTGGGCGAACTGGCGATCCGGCTCGGCGAGTACGCCGACGACAAGCTGGGCGCCCTGCGTCCGCTGCAACCCGAGGCCGTGGCGGCGGTGCCGCTGGCGCTGGTCAAGCCGCATGCGATCGTGGCGCCGCGCGTGGCGCTGGTGGGCGACGCCGCCCACGCCGTGCACCCGCTGGCCGGGCATGGCATGAACCTGGGGTTCGGCGACGTGGTCGACCTGCTCGCCGCCGTGCGCGAGCGCGAGGAGCGGCGCGCCATCGGCGACGAACGGGTGCTGGCGCGCTATGCCCGCAAGCGCAAGGAAGACGTGGTCATGATGCAACTGGCGACCGATGGCCTGGAGCGCCTGTTCGGGGCCAATCTGGAGCCGGTACGCGTCATGCGCAATCTTGGACTCAACTTGCTTGATAAAATGCCTGCTTTGAAGCGGCGCCTGATGGCGCATGCGATGGGCAAGTCATCAATCTGAGGAACCAAGCATGGTCAAAATGAAGCTCGCCGTCCTGCTGGCGACGGCGCTGCTCGCATCGTGCGTCGATGCGCAGAACACGGTCGAGGCAAACATCAAGAAGGCGCTCGAACCGCACCTGGGCGGCGCCAAGATCGAGTCGGTCAAGGAGACCCCGTATGGCGGCCTGTACGAGGTACGGGTCGCGGGCGACATCCTGTATACCGACAAGAAGGGCGAGTTCCTCGTGATCGGCCAGGTGTATGACGTCAAGAGTTCGCGCAACCTGACGCGCGAACGCATCGACGACATCAACAAGATCAAGTTCAGCGACCTGCCGCTCGAGATGGCGCTCAAGCAGGTCAAGGGCAACGGCAAGCGCGTGATCGCGGTGTTCGAGGACCCGAACTGCGGCTACTGCAAGCGCCTGCGCCAGACGACGCTCGCCGAGATCGACAACGTCACCATCTACACCTTCATGTACAACATCCTGTCCCAGGATTCGTTCACGAAGTCGAAGAACATCTGGTGCGCGCCGAACCGCAACAAGGCCTGGGATGACTGGATGATCAACGGCAAGGTGCCGCCGGCGGCGCCGGCGGCCTGCGAATCGCCGAACGACAAGGTGCTGGCGCTCGGCCAGAAGCTGCGCATCACCGGCACGCCGGCCATCTTCTTCAGCGACGGCACCCGCATCCCGGGCGCGATCGACCTGAAGTCGCTCGAAGCCAAGTTCGATTCGCTGGAAGCGAAGCCGGCGAAATAAGGCAGCCGCCGGCCATGGTTGTCGTCCAGGAGCGTTCATGCTGACCTTGAACATCAACGGCAGAGACCTGCAAGTCGACGCCGACCCCGCCACGCCCGTGCTGTGGGCGCTGCGCGACAACCTGAACCTGACCGGCACCAAGTTCGGCTGCGGCGCGGCCCTGTGCGGCGCCTGCACCGTGCACCTGGACGGCGCCCCGATCCGCGCCTGCATCACCCCGATCGCGGCGGTCGCGGGCCAGGCGATCACCACCATCGAAGCGATGCAGGACGATCCGGTCGGCAAGGCGGTCCAGGACGCCTGGGTGCGCCACGACGTGCCGCAATGCGGCTACTGCCAGAGCGGCCAGGTGATGAGCGCCGTCGCGCTGCTGCGCGCCAACCGGCGTCCGCTGGACGCCGACATCGACAACGCCATGAGCGGCAATCTGTGCCGCTGCGGCACCTATCAGCGGATCCGCGCGGCGATCAAGGATGCCGCCGCGGCATTGGAGGCGTGAAGCCATGGCGCTGACCGGCATCCTGCTGGCCGCGGGACGGGGCCGCCGCTTCGACCCGGCCGGCCAGCGCAACAAGCTGCTGCAGCGCCTGCCCGGCGGCGAACTGGTGGTCGCCGCCAGCGCGCGCACGCTGCTGGCCGTGTTCCCGCGCGTGGTGGCGGTGGCGCCGCCGGATGACGGCGGCGTGGGGGACGTGTTGCGCCAGCTCGGCTGCGAGGTGACGGTGTGCCCGGATGCCGACGGCGGCATGGGCCTGTCGCTGGCGCATGCGATCCGTCATTCCCTCGATGCTCCCGGCCAGGGCTGGCTGGTGGCGCTGGGCGACATGCCCTTTGTCGCCCCATCCACCCTGCAGGCGCTGGCCGCCGCGATCGAGGAGGGCGCCGCCATCGCCGCGCCCCTGTTCGGGGGGCGGCGCGGCAATCCGGTCGCCTTCGGCGCCCGGCACCGCGACGACCTGCTGGCGCTGGACGGCGACCAGGGCGCGCGGCGCCTGCTTGCCGGCAGCCCGGTCGCCGCGATCGACGTGCTTGATTCCGGCATCCTGCGCGACATCGACTCCCCCTCCGACCTGCCGGCCTAGCCCGCGCGCCGCCCATCCGCCTCGCATGGCGCGCGTTTGGCTGCGCCCGATGGATTACACTATGTCCATTCGGCGCGTCCCGAGAGACCATTCAAGAAGATCATGAAAAAGCCATCGCAGAAAAAGCAGAACGCCATTCACTACACCATCGTTCCCAAGGACCTGGCCGGTCACCTGTTCAACGTCACCGTCACGGTCGCCAATCCCGATCCCGACGGCCAGACGTTCGCGCTGCCGGCCTGGATCCCGGGCAGCTACATGATCCGCGAATTCGCGCGCAATATCGTGCGCATCCGCGCCGACAGCGGCGGCCAGCCGCTCGCGCTCACCAAGCTCGATAAACACTCCTGGCGCGCCGCGCCCACCACCGGCCCCCTGACCCTGCACTACGAGGTGTATGCCTGGGACCTGTCGGTGCGCGCCGCCCATCTCGACCAGACCCACGGCTTCTTCAACGGCACCAGCGTGTTCCTGCGCGTGCTCGGACAGGAGTCGCTGGTCCACCAGGTCGACATCCAGCGCCCCGCCGATCCGGCCGCCAAGGCCTGGCGCGTGGCCACCGCGATGCCCGAAGCAGGCGCCAAGCGCTACGGCTTCGGCGTTTACGCCTGCGCCAACTACGACGAACTGATCGACCATCCGGTCGAGATGGGCGACTTCGAGCTGGCCACCTTCAAGGCCCATGGCATCCCGCACGACATCGTGATCACCGGCCGCGTGCCCAACCTCGACATGGCGCGCCTGCAGGCCGACCTGAAGGCGATCTGCGAGACCCAGATCGCGTTCTTCGAGCCGAAGACGAAGCGCGCGCCGCTCGAGCGCTACGTGTTCATGACCATGGCCGTGGGCGATGGCTACGGCGGCCTCGAACACCGCGCCTCGACCGCCCTGATCTGCGCGCGCGCCGACTTGCCGAGCCTGGCCACGCCGAAGGCGGCCGAGCCGGGCGAAGGCTATCTGCGCTTCCTGGGCCTGTGCAGTCACGAGTATTTCCACACCTGGAATGTCAAGCGCATCAAGCCGGCCGCCTTCGCCCCTTACGACCTGCAGGCCGAGAACTACACGCCGCTCCTGTGGCTGTTCGAAGGCTTCACCAGCTACTACGACGACCTGATGCTGGTGCGCGCCGGGATCATCGGCGAAGCCACGTATTTCAAGCTGCAGGCCAAGACCATCGGCGGCGTGCTGCGCGGCAGCGGGCGCCTCAAGCAGAGCGTGGCCGATTCGAGCTTCGACGCCTGGAGCAAGTACTACCGCCAGGACGAGAATTCGCCGAACGCGATCATCAGCTACTACACCAAGGGTTCGCTGATCGCGCTGGCCTTCGACCTGACCATCCGCGCCAAGACCGGCGGCGCGAAATCGCTGGACGACATCATGCTGGCGCTGTGGGAGCGCTATGGGCGCGACTTCTACAACGGCGCCGGCCGCGGGGTGACGGAACAGGAAGTCGAAGCGCTGTTCGACGAGATAAGCGGCCTCAAACTCAAGAACATGTTCGAGCGCTACGTGCGCGGGACCGAAGACCTGCCGCTGGCCAAGCTGTACGCGCCGCTGGGCGTGAAGCTGGTCGACGAGCGCAAGGGCGGCAAGGCCTCGCTGGACGCCGGCATCGGCCGCGATCCGCTCGGCGCCAAGCTCACCCAGGTGCACGAGGGCGGCGCCGCGCACCAGGCCGGCCTGTCGGCGCTGGACGTCGTGATCGCGATCGACGGCCTGCGCGTGAACGGCGCCGCCCCCAACGTCGACGCGCTGCTGGCGCGCTACCGCGTCGGCGACCGCGTCACCGTGCACGCCTTCCGCCGCGACGAGCTGATGGCCTTCGACGTCACCCTGCAGGGCGACCGCGTGCCGGGCATCAGCCTGGCCCAGGCCGTGGCCGGGCGCAAGTCGGCGGCGATCAAGCGGCCGAGCGCAATCTGATTTTCACGAATTCACCATAACGACAAGCATCCCATGACCTTCACCCGACTCGCCGCCGCCGCCGCGGTTTCCGCCGCACTCGCACTGTCCTCAAACCTCGCCCAGGCCCAGCAGGCCGCCCCGCTCAAGAACGACGTCGTCGCCAAGGTCGACGCCATGTATCCGTGGCTCGACGGGATTTATAAAGACCTGCACGCCCATCCCGAGATCGCCTTCCAGGAAGTGCGCACCGCCGGCAAGCTGGCGGCCGAGATGCGCAAGCTCGGCTTCACCGTCACCGAGAAGGTCGGCAAGACCGGCATCGTCGCGGTGCTCAAGAATGGCGCCGGCCCGACGGTCCTGGTGCGCACCGACATGGACGGCCTGCCGATGGAAGAGCGCACCGGCCTGCCGTACGCGAGCCGCGCCCGCGCCACCAGCGAAGGCCGCGACACCTTCGTGATGCACAGCTGCGGCCACGACGTCCACATGGCCAGCTGGCTGGGCACGGCGCGCACCCTGGTCGAACTGAAATCGCAGTGGAAGGGCACCCTGGTCTTCATCGGCCAGCCGGCCGAGGAAATCGTCGCCGGCGCCAAGGCCATGCTGGACGACGGCCTGTTCAAGCGCTTCCCGAAGCCGGACTACGCCTTCGCCCTGCATTCGTGGCCGCTGGCCCATGGCACCGTGGGCTTCAACGACGGCCCGGTGTCGTCCAACTCGGACTGGCTCGAGATCACCTTCAAAGGCCGCGGCGGCCACGGCTCGGCGCCCGACAAGACCATCGACCCGGTGGCGATTGCGGCGCGTTTCGTGGTCGACGTCCAGACCGTGGTCAGCCGCGAGAAGGATCCGAAGGAATTCGGCGTGGTGACGGTCGGTTCGATCCAGGGCGGCACGGTCGGCAACATCATCCCGGACAGCGTGCAGGTGCGCGGCACCATCCGCTCGTACAGTCCGGCTGTGCGCGCCAAGCTGCTCGAAGGCGTGCGCCGCGTGGCCGAGGGTTCGGCCGCGATGGCCGGCGCGCCGAAGCCCGACATGCTGATCGGCGGCGGCGGCCAGGCCATCGTCAACAGCACCGAACTGGTGAACAAGACCGAGGTGGTGTTCAAGGAAGCCTTCGGCGCGGACAAGGCCAAGCGCATGCCGGCCATGACCGCCAGCGAAGACTTCTCGCTGTACGCCAACGAAGGCGTGCCGTCGATGTTCTTCTTCACCGGCGTGTACGACCCGAAGGTGGTGGCCGAGGCGGAGCGCGAGGGCGGCAAGCCGATCGCCTTCAACCACTCGCCGTTCTACGCGCCGGTGCCGGAACCGTCGATCAAGACCGGCGCCCAGGCGATGACCCTGGCCGTGCTGAACGTGCTCGGAAAATAAACAGCCAAGCCATGTGAAAACGGCCGGTCGCTTGCGCGCCGGCCGTTTTTATTTCTGGATCAGGACTTGAGGCAGTCGGCGCAGCGCCCGTATAGCGTCAGCTCGTGGCTTTCGACGCTGAAGCCCTTCGGCGCCATGTGCTCGATGTCGCCGGGGCAGGCGTGCACGTCGAACACGCGCTGGCAGACGGTGCACTGGAAATGGTGATGATGGTGCTCGGCGGCGCTGGTCGATTCGTAGCGCGCGCCTTCGCCCGGCAGGGTGACGACCTTGAGCGCGCCGTCGTCCACCAGCGACTTCAGGTTGCGGTACACGGTCGCCATGCCCAGCTGGCTGACCTGGCGGCTGGCTTCGTCCAGGATCTCTTGTGGCGATAGCGGGCGCTGCGCATGCTCGATCGCATGCAGGATGGCGGTTTTTTGACGTGTATTACGTTGCATGGGGCGAAGGATACCTCAAAGCGCATACCTTGATCAAAAGGCGGGGCCAAAAAGCGGTTGAATGCTTAATGATAATGCCTTATCATTTCATTCTTAATGATAACGGATTATCGTTATCGGCCTCATCTTCATCTGCCGCTCCATTTCTTTCGAGGAAACACCATGTCCCATTTCACTTGCAAGCGCACACCGCTGACCCTGGCGCTGATGCTGGCCTTCGGCGCGCCCCTGGCCGTCCAGGCCCAGACGACCAGCCGCACGGCGTCGGATCCGGACAGCGTGCCGACCGTGGTCGTTTCCGCCAGCGCCCTGGGCGTGGTGGACGACGACATGATCACCCCGGTGACCTCGCTCGGTGGCGGTGAACTGGTGCGCGCCCGCGAGTCGACCCTGGGCGAGACCCTGGCCCACCAGCCCGGCATCACCTCGAGCCACTTCGGCGCCGGCGCCAGCCGTCCGGTGATCCGCGGCATGGACGGTCCGCGCGTGAAGATCCTGTCCGACGGCGCCGAGATCCAGGACGCCTCGACCATCAGCCCCGACCACGCCGTCGCTTTCGAACCGGTCCTGGCCGAGCGCATCGAAGTGCTGCGCGGCCCGTCGGCCCTGGCCTATGGCGGCGGCGCGGTGGGCGGCGTGGTGAACATCCTCGACCGCAAGATTCCGACCGCGATGCCCGAGAAGGGCCTGGAAGGCAGTGCCGAAGTGCGCGCCAATTCGGCGGCGCGCGAAAAGACCGGCGCCTTCGAATTCACGACCGCCGCCGGCAGCAACCTGGCCCTGCACCTGGAAGGCGTCAAGCGCGACGCCGACGATTACCGCGTCGGCAAGGACTGGAGCGAAGGCCGCCACGTCCTGGGCAGCTACAAGGAGACCGAGACCGGCACCGTCGGCCTGTCGTGGATCGGCAAGAACGGCTATCTCGGCGCCGCCTTCACCAAGGAACGCACCGAATACGGCATCCCGGGCCACAACCATGAGTTCGAGGGCTGCCACCCGCATGGCTCGCACCTTCACTGCGGCGGCCACGAAGAAGAAGAGGGCCACGACCATGACGAACACGGCGAGGAAGGCCACGACCACGAGCATGAGCACGAGCACGGCGTGCCGGTCGTGAAACTCGACAGCGAGCGCTGGGACGTCCGCGGCGAGTACCGCAACCCGGTGGCCGGCATCGAGCGCGTGCGCATGCGCGCCTCGTTGACCGACTACGTCCACGACGAGCTGGAAGAGAACGTCGTCTCGACCTCGTTCCGCAACAAGGGCCACGACGTCCGCCTGGAGGCGGTGCACGCGCCGCTGGCCGGCTGGCGCGGCGTGTTCGGCCTGCAGACGACGCGTCGCGACTTCTCGGCCGTCGGCGAGGAAGCCTATGTGCCGCCGACCCTCACCAAGAAGCACGCCGCCTTCCTGACCGAGGAATACAAGCTCGATAACTGGCGCTTCGAGGCCGGCCTGCGCCACGAATGGCAGGACATCGAGGTCGATGCGCCCGATCTGCGCGACACCGACGCGCGCGGCACCTCGGCCTCGGTCGGCGCCGTGTGGAAGCTGGCGCCGCAATACTCGCTGCGCGCCTCGCTGTCGCGCAGTCACCGCCTGCCGACCGCCGAAGAACTGTATGCCGACGGCGTGCACCTGGCCACCGCCACCTATGAAATCGGCAACCAGGATCTGGAAAAGGAAACCTCGAACAACGTCGACCTCACCCTGCGCAAGTTCGAAGGCGACACCACCTTCTCGGTGAGCGCCTTCCACAACCGCGTCGACAACTACATCTACGCGCACACGCTGGACAACCACGAAGGCTTCCAACTGGTGGAATACGCCCAGCGCGACGCCACCTTCACCGGCCTGGAAGGCGAGATCCGCCAGAAGCTGACTCCATCGATCAGCGCGACCGTGTTCGGCGACTACGTGCGCGCCCGTTTCGACGAGGGCGAGGGCAGCCGCAACCTGCCGCGCATCCCGGCCTCGCGCCTCGGCGTCAAGTTCGACGGCGACTGGAATCAGTGGCATGGCATGGTCGAGTTCTACCGCGTGGGCAAGCAGGACAAGCTGGCCGAGTACGAGACCGAGACCGCCGGCTACAATATGCTCAACGTCGGCGCCCACTACGCGACCCGCATTGGCGGCGTGCCGACCCAGTTTTATGCGCGCCTGAACAACCTGACCGACGAACTGGCCTACAGCCACACCTCGTTCATCAAGAACGCGGCGCCACTCACCGGGCGTAACCTGACGGCGGGCATTCGCGTCATCTTCTGACGCATCGCGTCAAGACATACCGGCCGGCGCAGGGCGAGGTTCGCCCTGCGCCGGTTTTTTTTGCCGCGCGCAATTGCTGCGCTGCGTTGAATCCTTAACGATAATGAGTTATCATTAGATTTCGCTTATGGTGCATCACTGCCACCATGGCGCATTTCGACGACCAAGGATTCCCATGACTGACTTCACCGGCAAGCGCACGCCGCTCGCACTGGCTTGCGTACTGGCCCTTGGCGGCCCGCTGGCCGCCACTGCCCACGCGCAATCGACCGCCGTCCCGGCGACCGTCGTCGTATCCGCCAGCGGACTCGGCGTGGCCAGCGACGACATGGTCACGCCGGTGACGTCGATCGGCGGCAATGAGCTGGTGCGCACCCGCCAGTCGACCCTGGGCGAAACCTTGTCGAGCATGCCGGGCATTACCTCGAGCCACTTCGGCGCCGGCGCCAGCCGTCCGATCATTCGCGGCATGGACGGCCCGCGCGTGAAGATCCTGTCCGACGGTTCCGAAATCCAGGATGCGTCCACCATCAGCCCCGACCACGCCGTCGCTTTTGAACCTGTCCTGGCCGAGCGCATCGAAGTGCTGCGCGGTCCGTCGGCCCTGGCCTATGGCGGCGGCGCCGTGGGCGGCGTAGTGAACATCATCGACCGCAAGGTGCCGACCGCGATGCCGGCGAACGGCCTGGAAGGCAGCCTTGAGGTGCGCGCCAATTCGGCGGCGCGCGAAAAGACCGGCGCGGTCGAACTCACCACGGCGGCGGGCAGCAACGTCGCCCTGCACGTGGAAGGCGTCAAGCGCGATGCCGACGACTACCGCGTCGGCAAGGACTGGGAAGGCGGGCGCCGCGTCCCGGGTAGCTACAAGGAAACCGAGACCGGCACCGTCGGCCTGTCCTGGGTCGGCAAGGATGGCTACCTGGGCGCCGCCTTCACCAAGGAGCGCGGCGAATATGGCCTGCCGGGCCACGGCTTCGAGAACGAGGCGGGCGAGATCGAGGCGCCGGTGGTGGATCTCGATAGCGAACGCTGGGACGTGCGCGGCGAATACCGCAATCCGGTCGCCGGCGTCGAGCGCGTGCGGCTGCGCGCCTCGTTCACCGACTACATCCACGACGAGGTCGAGGGCAGCGCGGTCGCCACCACCTTCAAGAACAAGGGCCACGACGGCCGCCTGGAATTCGTGCATGCGCCGGTGAAAGGCTGGCATGGCGTGTTCGGCCTGCAGACCACGCGCCGCGATTTCTCGGCCATCGGCGCCGAGGCCTATGTGCCGCCGACCCTGACGAAGAAGCATGCGGCCTTCCTGACCGAGGAATACAAGCTGGGCAATGTGCGTTTCGAGGCCGCCGTGCGCCACGAATGGCAGGACGTCGAAGCCGAGGTGGACAAGCCCGACAGCCACACGCGCGGCACCTCGCTGTCGGTCGGTGCGGTCTGGAAGTTCGCGCCGGAATACTCGCTGGGCACCTCGCTGTCGCACACGCACCGCCTGCCGACCGCCGAGGAATTGTTCGCGGACGGCCCGCACCTGGCGACCAATACCTATGAGATCGGCAACCCGAACCTGGTCAAGGAAACGTCGAACAACCTCGACCTGACCCTGCGCAAGTTCGCCGGCCGCACGACCTTTGCGCTCAGTGCTTTCCACAACCGCATCGGCGACTACATCTATTCGCAGACGCGCGGCGAGTTCGAAGGCCTGCAACTGATCAACTACGCCCAGCGTGACGCCACCTTCACCGGCCTGGAAGGCGAAGTCGCGCACAACCTGTCGTCGGTGTGGAAGACCACCCTGTTCGGCGACTACGTGCGCGCCCGCTTCGACGAAGGCCCGGGCAGCCGCGACATCCCGCGCACGCCGGCGCACCGCATCGGCGTCAAGCTCGAAGGCGACTGGGGCGCCTGGAACGGCCTGGCCGAGCTGGTCCGCGTGGGCAAGCAGGACAGGATCGCCGATTTCGAGACCGAGACGCCCGGCTACACCACGCTGAATCTCAGCACGCACTATTCGACCCGCATCGGCAACCTGCCGGCGCAGCTGTACCTGCGCCTGAACAATGTGACCGACCGCCTGGCCTATAGCCACACCTCGTTCATCAAGGACTATGCACCGCTGACCGGTCGTAACCTGACGGCCGGCCTGCGCGTGCTGTTCTGACCGGACCCAATCCACCGGCGCCGCGGACGCTTCTGGCGGCCCGGTTCTAAAGAAAGGAACAAGGGTTCATGAAATCCCTGATCAAATACGGCGATGTCGCCGGCATGGCGGCATCGATCCTGTGCCTGCTGCACTGCATGGCGATGCCGCTCGTGATCCTGGCGTTTCCGATGCTCGGGCTGGCCCACGTGCATGACACCTTCCACGACACGCTGATCGCGGCGATCACCTTGCCGGTCTTGCTGGCGCTGGTGCCCGGCTACCTGAAGCACCGCGACAAGACCACCTTGCTGGTCGGCTGCGCCGGCCTGGCGATCTTTTTGGGCGCCGTGTTCGTCGTCAGCCCGCTGTTCGGCGAAACCGCCGAAGCGGTATTCGCCGTCATCAGCGGCTTCATGCTGCTGTATGCGCACCTGCGCAACCGCCGTCATTGCAAGCGTTGCGGCGCCCGCGCACAGGACGCCGCCCATCCAGCGCCGGCATCCTGCCATCCTCACTAACTTTTATAAACCTGCGCGCTGCGGCCCCGCCAGCGTGCGCAGCTGGAAGCGGTAACGCTCGCCAAACAGGAAGGTCTCGGAAAACGTCATCAGGTCGGCATGCGCCGGCCCGAGGCCATCGGGTGGCGGCAGCGGACCGCTGCGGCGCAGCGAGGCCAGCGCGACCTCGGAGGCGCCCTGGTCGCGCGAGCGCTGCACCTGGACCTCAAGGAGCTGGCCGGCGCGGTCGACCGTGATGTTCAGCACCACCACCGCCGGCAGCATGGGCGGCAATTCTCCCTCGAACACTCTTTCTGGATTGCGCTGCATGACGTGGCGCGCGACGTCGGCTTTATAGGCGTCGAGCGTGCGCGTTGGGGGTGGGGCGGGGATGGGTGTCAGCGCAATCGTGACCGCTTCAGCCTGGGGCGGTGGGGCTGGCGCCTGTGTCGAGGTGCTGCAGGCCGCCAGGGCCGCGAGCACGATCGATGCAAGAACGAGGAACAGCGTGCTGCGATGAGGAGTCTTCATGGCGGATGCAGGACAGTCGCAGGTTGCGCCGGTATTGGCGTAACCATTCGACCCATCCGTGCATCCGGAGTTCCTCTGCCATTAACGGCTAGGCAAACAGGCGCTGCAGTTCCTGGCCAGGATTTTCCGCACGCATGAAGGCTTCGCCGACCAGGAAGGCGTGGACGTCGGCTTCGCGCATGCGCTGCACGTCGCCGGCGCCCAGGATGCCCGACTCGGTCACCACCAGGCGGTCCTTCGGGATGCGCGGCAGCAGGCCGAGCGTGGTGTCGAGGGTGACGTCGAAGGTGCGCAGGTTGCGGTTGTTGATGCCCAGCAGCGGCGTCTTGAGCTTGAGCGCGGCATCGAGCTCCTCGCCGTCGTGCACTTCGACCAGCACGTCCATGCCGAGGTCCATGGCGCAGGCTTCGAGTTCGGCCATCAGGCCGTGGTCGAGCGCCGCCACGATCAACAGGATCGCATCGGCGCCCATCGCGCGCGCTTCATAGACCTGGTAGTGGTCGACCATGAAGTCCTTGCGCAGCACCGGCAGCGCGCAGGCGGCGCGCGCCTGCTTCAGGTACTCAAACGAGCCCTGGAAGAACTGGACGTCGGTCAGCACCGACAGGCAGGCCGCGCCATGTTCGGCATAGCTTTGCGCGATCGCGGCCGGCTGGAAGTCGGGACGCAGCACGCCTTTCGACGGCGAGGCTTTCTTGACTTCGGCGATCACGCCGGCCTGGCCCGCCGCGATCTTCGCGCGCAGGCTGGCTTCGAAACCGCGGATGGCGGCGCGCGCTTCGCGATCGCCTTCGGCCTCGCTGCGCAGGCTGGCCAGGTCGCGCACCTTGCGCGCGGCGGCCACTTCGTCAGCCTTCACGGCCAGGATCTTGTTGAGGATGTCGGACATCGATGTACTCGCAGGTGGATTTAGTTGACCGCGCCGAGCTGGCGCGTGACCTGGACGAACTGCTCCAGCTTGGCGATGGCCGCGCCGGAAGCGATCGCTTCGCGCGCCTTCTGCAGGCCGGCTTCGATCGAGCCGGTCACGCCGGCCGCGTACAGCGCGGTGCCGGCATTCAGGGCCACGATGTCGTGCGCCGGACCCGGCTCGCCGCGCAGCGCTTCCAGCACGCGCGCCTTCGACTCTTCGGCATTGTTCACCTTGAGGTTGCGGCTCGAGATCATCGAGAGGCCGAAGTCTTCCGGGTGGATCTCGTATTCGCGGATATCGCCGTTCACCAGTTCGCCGACCAGGGTGCCGGCGCCGAGCGAGACCTCGTCCATATTGTCGCGGCCCCAGACCACCACCGCATGCTCGGCGCCGAGGCGCTGCAGCACGCGCACCTGGATGCCCACCAGGTCGGGATGGAACACGCCCATCAGGATGTTGGGCGCGCCGGCCGGATTGGTCAGCGGCCCGAGGATGTTGAAGATGCTGCGAACGCCCAGCTCGCGCCGCACCGGCGCCACGTGCTTCATCGCCGCGTGGTGGTTGGGGGCGAACATGAAGCCGATGCCGGTCTGGGCGATCGACTGGGCGATCTGCTCGGGCTTCAGGTCGATGTGGGCGCCGAAGGCCTCGATCACGTCGGCGCTGCCCGACGAGGACGAGACGCTGCGCCCGCCATGCTTGGCCACGCGCGCGCCGGCGGCGGCGGCCACGAACATCGAGGCGCTCGAGATATTGAAGGTGTTGGCGCCGTCGCCGCCGGTGCCGACGATGTCGAGCAGGTGGGTGGTGTCGGCCATCGGCACCTTGGTCGAGAACTCGCGCATCACCTGGGCGGCGGCGGTGATCTCGCCGATGGTTTCCTTCTTGACCCGCAGGCCCATGGTCAGGGCCGCGACCATGGTCGGCGACATCTCGCCGGCCATGATCTGGCGGAACAGATGCAGCATCTCGTCGTGGAAGATCTCGCGGTGTTCGATACAGCGCAGCAGCGCTTCTTGTGGGGTGATCGGCATGATGGTTCCAGTTCGTCTAGACGTAATGAGGGCGTGGCGCCGCGAAAGTGGCGCTCACGCATGGACGCATCAGCGCGTCAGGAAGTTCTTGAACAGGGCGTGACCGTGCTCGGACAGGATCGATTCGGGGTGGAACTGCACGCCCTCGATGTCGTAGTCCTTGTGGCGCACGCCCATGATCTCGCCGTCGTCGGTCCATGCCGTCACTTCGAGGCAGGACGGCAGCGAGGAACGTTCGATCGCCAGCGAGTGGTAGCGGATGACGGTAAAGGGGCTGGGCAGGTCGGTGAACACGCCTTCGCCGATGTGGGCGATGCTCGAGGTCTTGCCGTGCATGACCTGCTTGGCGCGGATCACCTTGCCGCCGAAGGCTTCGCCGATCGCCTGGTGGCCCAGGCACACGCCCAGGATCGGCAGCTTGCCCTTGAATTCGCGCAGGATGTCGAGCGAGATGCCGGCATCCTTCGGCGCCTTCGGGCCCGGCGAGATGCAGATGCGGTCCGGCTTCATTGCCGCGATCTGCTCGAGCGTGATCTCGTCGTTGCGCACGGTGCGGACAGTCTCGCCCAGCTCGCCGAAGTACTGCACGATGTTGAAGGTGAACGAGTCGTAGTTGTCGATCATTAGCAGCATGTCAGAACTCCCCATCCAGGCCATCTTGCACTTGCTCGGCGGCGCGCAGCACGGCGCGCGCCTTCTTTTCGGTCTCTTGCCATTCCATCTCGGGGATCGAATCGGCCACGATGCCGGCCGCGGCCTGCACGTACAGGTTGCCGTCCTTGATCACGCCGGTGCGGATCGCAATCGCCACGTCCATCTCGCCGCCGAAGCTCAGGTAACCGCAAGCGCCGCCGTAGATGCCGCGCTTCACGGGTTCTAGCTCATCGATCACTTCCATCGCCCGCACCTTCGGCGCGCCGGTGAGCGTGCCGGCCGGGAAGGTGGCGCGCAGCACGTCGAGGTTCGACATGCCGTCTTTCAGCTTGCCTTCGACGTTGGAAACGATGTGCTGCACGTGCGAGTATTTTTCGATGACCATGCGGTCGGTGACCTTGACGCTGCCGGTGTCGGCGATGCGGCCGATGTCGTTGCGCGCCAGGTCGATCAGCATCACGTGCTCGGCGACTTCCTTTGGATCGTTGAGCAGCTCTTCGGCCAGCGCCGCATCCTGCTCGGGCGTCGCGCCGCGGCCCCGGGTGCCGGCGATCGGGCGCAGGGTGACCTTGCGGCCGCCTTCCGGCGACAGCTCGTTGCGCACCAGGATCTCGGGCGAGGCGCCGACGATCTGCATGTCGCCGAAGTTGTAGTAGTACATGTACGGCGACGGATTCAGCGAGCGCAGCGAGCGGTACAGCGACAGCGGCGAATCGACATACGGCTTGCGGATGCGCTGGCCGATCTGCACCTGCATCAGGTCGCCGGCCATCACGTATTCGTGGGCTTTCGCGACGGCCTTGAGGTAATCCTCTTTGCTGAAGTCGCGCACTTCGGTGGTCCGCACCGAGCTCGAGGTGACCGGCGCGTCGACGCTCCGGCGCAGCATCATGCGCAGGTCTTTCAGGCGCTGGCGGCCGCGCGAGTAACTCTCTGGCTGGCTCGGGTCGGCGTACACGATCAGGTACAGCTTGCCCGACAGGTTGTCGATCACGGCCAGCTCTTCGGTGACCATCAGCTGGATGTCCGGCAGGCCCAGTTCGTCGCGCGGGCAGGTGTCGGCCAGCTTGCGCTCGATGTGGCGCACCGTGTCGTAGCCGAAGTAGCCGGCCAGGCCGCCGCAGAAGCGCGGCAGGCCGGGACGCAGCGCCACCTTGAAGCGCGCCTGATACTGCTCGATGAAGTCGAGCGGATTGCCCTCGTGCGTTTCGATTACTTCGCCGTTCTTGACGATCTCGGTGAGATTGCCGGTGGTGCGCAGCAGCGTGTGGGCCGGCAGGCCGATGAAGGAATAGCGGCCGAAGCGCTCGCCGCCCACCACCGACTCCAGCAGGAAGGTGTTCTTGCCGGTGTGCTGCGACTGGGCCAGCTTGAGGTAGAGCGTGAGCGGGGTTTCGAGGTCGGCGAAGGCTTCCGCGATCAATGGAATGCGGTTATAGCCCTGGTTGGCCAGCGATTTGAATTCGAGTTCGGTCATGTTTTCTCCGGACCGCCCGGCAAGGTGGGGCGGTGGTGTGCTTCAAAAAACCTGCCGGGTTGGTATCGCGGACACTATCGCGGATACAAGCGCCGGCAGCAATCGGTACGGCTTAGTTAGCCCAGGATTGCCAGCGTCGCCACAGCCAGGCCTCGAGGGCGCCGGTCTGGTTGACAGTGTGTTTTTTGGTGAAAAACATGTATAGATGACTTAGTTTGCAGTGCGGTTGTGTGCGGCGATCAGGGCCGCTGCTTCGAGAAGCGAATCAACTATACCATCGGATTGAATTTCTTGTACAGGGCGTCCGTGGTTATAACCATATGGGACGGTCAGCACGAAGCACCCCGCGCCACGGGCGCTTTCGGCATCGTTGGACGAGTCGCCGATCGCCACCACCTGGCCCGGCGGCAGGTCGAGCGCGGCGCAGGCGCCAAGCATCGGCATCGGGTCGGGTTTCTTCTTCGCGAACGAATCGCCGCCGAACACCTGCTCGAAGTAGGGCGCCAGGCCTTTCTGCTCGAGCAGGGGCAGGGTAAAAGCGACGGGCTTGTTGGTCACGCACACCAGGCGCAGGCCGAGGTCGCGCATGGCCTGCAGGCCCTCGAGCACGCCGTCGAACAGCGTGCTGCGGTCGCCATTGATGGCGAGGTAGTGACGCTGGTAGCCGGCGATCGCTTCTTCGTACACCGCTTCCACGCGCGCCGCGTCCCAGTCGAGCAGGAGCGCATCGCGCACCAGCTTTTCGGAACCCTTGCCGACCAGCGGCTTGATGACGGCCTGGGTGATGGGGCCCAGGCCCAGGTCTAGGCGCATGCCGTTCAGGGCCGCCTCGAAGTCGGGCACCGTGTCGAGCATGGTGCCGTCGAGGTCGACGATGGCGGCCCGGATGGCTGCTGCGCCGGCCCGCATTATTTACCTACCGTGGCCAGTTCGGCGCGCATGGCGTCGATCACTGCCTTGTAGTCCGGCTTGCCGAAGATGGCCGAGCCGGCGACGAAGGTGTCGGCGCCGGCGGCGGCGGCGGCGGCGATGTTCTCGGCCTTGATGCCGCCATCGACTTCCAGCATGATGTCGCGGCCCGATTCATCGATCATGCGGCGCGCGATCGCGATCTTCTTCAGCGCTTCGGGGATGAAGGACTGGCCGCCGAAGCCCGGGTTGACCGACATGATCAGGATCATGTCGATCTTGTCCATCACGTGTTCAAGGTAGTGCATCGGCGTGGCCGGGTTGAACACCAGGCCGGCCTTGCAGCCGTGGTCGCGGATCAGCTGCAGGGTGCGGTCGATGTGTTCCGACGCCTCGGGGTGGAAGGTGATGATGTTGGCGCCGGCCTTGGCGAAATCGGGGATGATGCGGTCCACCGGCTTGACCATCAGGTGCACGTCGATCGGCACGTCCACATGGGGGCGGATCGCCTGGCACACCAGCGGGCCGATGGTCAGGTTCGGGACGTAGTGGTTGTCCATCACGTCGAAGTGGATGATGTCGGCGCCGGCGGCGACGACGTTGCGCACTTCCTCGCCCAGGCGGGCGAAATCGGCGGACAGGATGCTGGGGGCGATGCGGTAGGTGGTCATGGGACGATGGGGCGGGGTTGAACAAGAAGCCGCTATTCTACGCCGCTCAAGCGCCGGGGTGGCGGCTTGCGGCCCGTTCTTCCCGCTTGCAGCGCCGGGATCGGGCCGCAGGCGGTATCATTGTTGCTGTTTGCGCCACACGGCGCGCTGGCCGCCGCGTAGAGAGCGCAGCGGCCTTGTTAATGATCATCCAAGGAAACCCGATGCCCGCCTACGATTTCACTGTCACCGTCAGAACGCAATACCTGCCGGAGCAGTCCGACCCTGACCGGAACCAGTTCGTGTTCAGCTACGCCATCACGATCAAGAACACCGGCAGCATCGCGGCCCAGCTCATCTCACGCCATTGGGTGATCCTTGACGCCAACAACCAGATGCAGGAAGTACGCGGGCTGGGCGTGGTCGGTCACCAGCCGCTGCTGCAGCCGGGCGAACAGTTCGAGTACACCAGCGGCACCCAGCTCGGCACCGCCCAGGGTTCGATGCGCGGCGAGTACTTCTGCGTGGCCGAGGATGGCCACCGCTTCGAGACCCCGATCCCCGAATTCGTGCTGTCGCCGCCGCGCTCGCTGCACTGATCAGGGCCGGGTGTCGTCGCGTTCGTCGACCCTGCTGTCGACGTCCTTGCGGTCGACGTCCTTGCGGCCGGCGAACATGGTCCACCAGACGATAAATACGAGCAGGAACAGCGCCACGCCGGCTTCCACCATCAGGATCCACATATTCGTCTCCATGCCTGTTATGTATACGACACGCCGCAGTGTACCTTCCCTGATCGCCTTCGTCTGCCTGCTGAGCGCCTGCTCGACCACGCCGCAGCCGGAGCAGCCGCCCATCACGATGCCGCCGCCGGTGGGGCCGGTGGTGGTGCCGCCGACGCCGCCCACCGAACAGCCGGCGCCCGCGCCCGAGCCGCCTCCGGCACCGACGCCGCCTCTCACCCCGGTGAGTTTCGAGGCGCTGCCCGGCTGGCAGCAGGACGACGTGCGCCAGGCCTGGCCGGCCTTCCAGCAGTCGTGCAGCGTGCTGGCCACGCGCGCGGCCGAGTGGAAGACGCCATGCGCCGCGGCGCGCTCGGTCGACGCCGGCGATGCGGCGGCGGTGCGCCGCTTCTTCGAGACGTATTTCGTGCCCAACCGGGTGCGCAATCCGGACGGCAGCGACACCGGCATGATCACCGGCTACTATGAGGCGATGCTGTACGGCTCGCGCAAGCGCGGCGGCGCTTACCAGACTCCGCTGTACCGGGTGCCGGACGACCTGGTCACGGTCGACCTGGGCGGCATTTATCCCGACCTGCAGAACCGGCGCCTGCGCGGGCGGCTGTCCGGCAAGACGCTGGTGCCCTATTACAGTCGCGCCGAGATCGACCGCGCGCCGCTGAAGGGCAGGGAACTGTTGTGGGTGAACGATCCGGTGGAGGCTTTCTTCCTCGAGGTGCAGGGCTCGGGCCGCGTGCAGCTCGATGGCGGCGACACGGTGCGCGTCGGCTATGCCGACCAGAATGGCCATCCATATAAAGCGATCGGGCGCTGGTTCGTGGAGCAGGGCATCATGACGCCGGATCAGGTATCGGCGCAGTCGATCCGCGCCTGGCTGGCGGCCAATCCGGCGCGCCGCCAGGAAGTGCTGAACGTGAACGCCAGTTATATCTTCTTTACCGAGCAGAAGGTGACCGATCCGAACGCCGGCCCGCGCGGCGCGCTGAACGTGCCGCTCACGCCGGGCCGCTCGCTCGCGATCGACCGCAGCATCCTGCCGCTGGGCGCGCCGGTCTGGCTGTCGACCACCATGCCCAGGGATGGCGCGCCGCTGCAGCGTCTGGTGATGGGGCAGGACGTGGGCGGCGCCATCCGCGGCGCGGTGCGGGCCGATTTCTTCTTTGGCTTCGGGCCTGAAGCGACGGAGAATGCGGGGCTGATGAAGCAGCAGGGTTCGTTGTGGGTGCTGCTGCCCAAGGGCGTGGCATCGGACGCTGCCCGCTAAGGCCGCGTCGGCCAGCCAATCCGCAGCGTATCTTTCGCGACTCGACAACCCGCTCGACTTGACGCGTACGTAAAGCGCTAGAATCGCAGAGTCGTGATTAACCAATAAAGGGTGTGATATGGAATATGCTGACCTGTTGATCGAAAACCACGGCAAGGTTGCCGTGGTGCGCCTGAATCGTCCCAAGGCGATGAATGCGCTGAACGACAATATGATGAACGAGCTGGGCGACGCCCTGCGCAAGTTCGACAAGGATCCGGCGATCAATGTGATCGTGCTGACCGGCAGCGAGAAGGCGTTCGCGGCAGGCGCCGATATCGCCGCCATGGCCAATTACGATTACCAGGAAACCTACGGCAATAACTATATTGGCCGCAACTGGGAGCACATCCTCGACATCCGCAAGCCGGTGATCGGCGTGGTATCGGGCTATTGCCTGGGTGGCGGCTGCGAGCTGGCGATGATGTGCGATTTCCTGATTGCCGCCGACAGCGCCAAATTCGGCCAGCCCGAGATCAAGGTCGGCGTCACGCCGGGCGCGGGCGGCACCCAGCGCCTGCCGCGCGCGATTTCCAAGTCGAAGGCGATGGACATGCTGCTCACCACGCGCATGATCGACGCCGTCGAGGCCGAGCGCACCGGCCTGGTGTCGCGGGTGTATCCGGCGGCCGAGGTGATGAGTGAGGCGATCAAGATCGCCCAGGGCATCGCCGAGATGCCGGTGTCGGTGGCGATGCAGATCAAGGATTGCGTCAACCAGGCGTATGAGACGACCCTGCGCCAGGGCGTGGCCTACGAGCGCCGCTATTTCCACGCCGGTTTCGGCACGCCTGCCCAGAAAGAAGGCATGTCGGCCTTCCTCGAGAAACGCAAGCCGGATTTCGAGGGACTGTAATCGATGGGCGCGCGCAGGGTGTGGCTGGTGGTACCGGCGGCGCTGCTGGCGCTGTCCCTGGCGCTGACGAGCTGTTCCTCGCTGCCGCCGCTGGAGGGCAGGGTGGCGAGCACGGCTATCGCCGACACCGACGACACCCGTCTCGGCAAGGCGTTGATGCCCCTGACGATGGCCCATCCCGGCCTGGCCGGCATCCACGCCCTTGCGGACGGGCGCGACGCCTTCGCCGCGCGCGCCGTGCTGGCGCAGGCTGCCGATCGCAGCCTGGATGTCCAGTACTATATTTGGCGTAATGACACTACCGGCAGGCTCATGTTCGACGCGCTCAGGGCTGCGGCCGAGCGCGGGGTGCGTGTGCGACTCCTGCTCGACGATAACAATACGGCCGGGCTGGATGCATCGCTGGCCGCGCTCGACGCCCATCCGATGATCGAGGTGCGGCTGTTCAACCCGAACGGCATCCGCGCCGTGCGGGCGGTCGGCATGGCCGCCGATTTCATGCGCCTGAACCGGCGCATGCACAATAAATCGTTCACCGCCGATAACCAGGTCACGATCATTGGCGGACGCAATGTGGGCGACGAATATTTCGGCGCGGCGGGCGAGATCTCGTTTGCCGATCTGGACGTCATTGCCGCCGGCCCGGTCGTGCGCGCCGTGTCGGACGATTTCGACCTGTATTGGAACAGCCCCTCGGCTTATCCGTTGGTGCTGCTGGCGCCGGACGCCGCCGCCGCACCGGCCTTGAAACCGGACGCCGAGGCGCAGGCCTATATCGAAGCCATCAAGCGCTCCGCCTTCCTCGAGCAGCTGGTAGAGGGGAGCTTGCCGCTGGAATGGGCGCGCGCCAGGTTCGTCAGCGACGATCCGGCCAAGGTCATGGGAACGGCGGCGCCGGAGGCGAATATCGCTTTCAAGCTGAGAGACATCCTGGGAGAGCCGCAACGCAGCCTGGATCTCGTCTCGCCGTATTTCGTTCCCGGCAAGGAGGGAACCGCGGCTTTCGTCGATCTGGCCAAAAAAGGCACCCGTACCAGAATACTGACCAATTCACTGGAGGCGACCGACGTCGCGGCGGTGCACGCGGGCTATGCCAAGTGGCGCAAGCCGCTGCTGGAGTCGGGGGTGACACTGTATGAATTGCGCAGGGAGGCGACCGACGAGCCCACGCGGGACAAGCGCGGCAGCGGCAGTGGGATCGGCAGTTCGGATGCCAGCCTGCATGCCAAGACCTTTGGCGTGGACGGGAAGCGGGTCTTCGTCGGCTCGTTCAACTTCGACCAGCGTTCCATTCACCTGAATACCGAAATGGGGATGGTGATCGACAGCCCGGCCCTGGTCGCGCGCCTGACCGAAACGCTGGACCGGACCCTGCCGACGCGCGCCTATGAAGTGAAGCTCGACGATCGTGGTTCGGTGATCTGGCTGGAACGGCGTGGCGACCAGGTGATCCGGCATGAGAAGGAGCCCGGCACGAGTTGGTTCAAGCGGGCTGCGGTAAGAGCGCTGTCATGGTTGCCGATCGACTGGCTGTTGTAGTCGCCACACTTTCTTTCCCGCCCTCTTGCGGACCCGGCGGTTGGTTTGCTATAGTTCGCCTCCGCTTCGGCACTGACCGAAAAACGCAAGCCAAATCAAACGGTTAGCGCGATGAAGTCAACAGTGAAAACTGCGACGAAGCGAAACGAAGGGGTTGACGAGGTTTTAGGAATACAGCATAATCTCACTCCTCTGCTGCTGACGAACAAAACGATTCGCAAGCGCAGCAAGGCAGTACCGAATTCTGATCTTTAAAAATTAACAGTCGATAAGTGTGGGCGTTTGATGAAGGTGCCAGCTGACTTGTTCAGCTGCATACTTAAAATATCAAATGTTCGCACAA
>NZ_JBNDIK010000044.1:0-25941 GCF_050434365.1 Massilia sp. UYP32 | reverse complement strand
CATCTGATCTACGGCGTCGTTCGAACCGGCAAGCCATTTGACGCCAATTACCTTCACAAAAACCTTGCAATCCAAGACGGTATCTGACCCTCATTAGCGGCTTAGCGCGCGTCGAGGGCGGTGCGGATGCCGGAGGTGAAGCTGCGGACGGCCTCCACGGCCTCGCTTGCGGGGTGCGCTTCGATTTCCTGGATGATGCGGCTGCCGATCACGACCGCGTCGGCCACCTGCGCCACCGCCTTCGCGGTCGCGCCGTCGCGGATGCCGAAGCCGACGCCGATCGGCAGCTTCACGTGTTCGCGGATGGCGCTCACGCGGCGCGCCACGTCGTCGGTGTCGATCGCGCCGGAACCCGTCACCCCCTTGAGTGAGACGTAATAACTGAAGCCGCCGCCGTACTGGGCCACCTGCTTCACGCGCTCGGTGGTCGAGGTCGGCGCCAGCAGGAAGATCAGGTCGAGGCCGTTGTCGCGCATGGCGGCGGCAAAGTCCGCGCATTCTTCGGGCGGGTAGTCGACGACGATGGCGCCGTCGGCGCCCGCCTCTTTCGCGCAGCGGATGAATTCAGACTGGCCGATGCGCTCGATCGGGTTGGCGTAGCCCATCAGCACGACAGGGGTGCTGGTGTCGGTCTGGCGGAATTCGCGCACGAAGGCGAACACGTCCTTCAGGCCGATATTGAACTTGAGCGCGCGCTCGCAGGCGCGCTGGATCACCGGGCCCTCGGCCATCGGGTCCGAGAACGGCACGCCCAGTTCCAGGACGTCGGCACCGCCCGCCACCAGGGCGTGCATCAGCGGCACGGTCAGTTCGGGGCCGGGGTCGCCGGCGGTGATGAAGGTCACCAGGGCGGTCTTGTTCTGCGCCTTGAGTGCGGTAAAAGTGGATGCGATGCGGGACATGCTGTTCTTCCTTTGTAAAAGTCACGGATGGTGCGGTGCTCCGGCCGCGTACGGCCGGAACAAGACGGAACTGGATCTCAGCTGAAATCCATTCCCATCCGCTGCGCCACCGTGTGCATGTCCTTGTCGCCGCGGCCCGACAGGTTGACCAGGATGATCTTGTCCTTCGGCAGGGTCGCCGCCAGCTTCACGCCATAGGCGATCGCATGCGACGATTCCAGCGCCGGAATGATCCCCTCGATGCGGCAGCAGTCGTGGAAGGTCTGCAGCGCCTCTTCATCGGTAATCGACACGTATTGCGCGCGTGCCGAATCCTTCAGCCAGGCGTGTTCCGGACCGACGCCCGGATAATCCAGGCCGGCCGACACCGAATGCGTCTCGATGATCTGGCCATTCTCGTCCTGCAGCAGATACGTGCGGTTGCCGTGCAACACGCCCGGCAGGCCAGCCGTCAGCGAAGCCGCATGCTTGCCCGAACCGAGCCCCTCGCCCGCCGCCTCGACGCCCACCAGCTGCACGCCCGGCTCACCGATATACGGGTAAAAGATGCCCATCGCGTTGGAGCCGCCGCCGATGCAGGCGACCACGTAATCAGGCTGGCGCCCCGCCATGGCCGGCATCTGCACGCGGCATTCCTCGCCGATCACCGACTGGAAGTCGCGCACCATCATCGGATACGGATGCGGGCCCGCCACCGTGCCGATGATGTAGAAGGTGTTTTCGATATTCGTGACCCAGTCGCGCATCGCCTCGTTGAGCGCGTCCTTCAGGGTCTTGGAGCCCGATTCCACCGGCACCACGGTCGCGCCCAAGAGCTTCATGCGGTACACGTTCTGCGCCTGGCGCTTGACGTCTTCCGCGCCCATGTAGACCACGCACTCCAGGCCGAAGCGCGCGCAGATGGTGGCGGTGGCCACGCCGTGCTGGCCGGCGCCGGTCTCGGCGATGATGCGCTGCTTGCCCATGCGCCGCGCCAGCAGGGCCTGGCCGATCACGTTATTGATCTTGTGCGCGCCCGTGTGGTTCAGGTCTTCGCGCTTGAAATAGACCTGGGCGCCGCCGGCCAGCTCGGACCAGCGCCGCGCGTGATACACCGGCGACGGACGGCCGACGAAGTGGGCCAGCTCGTAGCGGAATTCCTCGAGAAATTCAGGATCCTGCGCGTACTTCGCATAGGCCTCGTTCAGCTCGGCCAGCGCGTGCGACAGGGTTTCGGCGACGAAGCTGCCGCCATAGGGGCCGAAGTGCCCGACCGCATCGGGCAGGGCGTAATCCGGGGTCTTGAACAGGGGCGCAGCGTTAAGCTGGGCCGTGATGGTGTCTTTGGTGGTCATGGTGCGACTCGCTATCGATGGTGGCATCGGCTGCCCGCACCGCCGCCACGAAGGCGGCGATCTTGCGGGCATCCTTGATCCCCTTCGCTTCCTCGACACCACTGCTGATGTCGACGGCAAAGGGACGAACACGTTCGGTCGCCTCAAGGACGTTGTGTACGCTCAACCCACCACTCAAAACGACCCGAGGCGCGAGCTCTTTTGGAATAAGAGACCAATCGAAGACCTTTCCTGCGCCGCCGTAAGCATCCACCCAGGTGTCGAGCAGGAGGCCCGAGAACCATGGACTGGCGGCGCGGTATGCAGATTCGCATTCTAGCAAAGCCGCGGGCGGCGTGTCAGGCTTGATGCGGTAGGCGCGCACGAAAGGCCGCTCTACTTCCGCCGCGATGGCGGCGCACTCCTCGGCCGTTTCGTCGCCGTGGAACTGGATCAGCCCCAGCGGCATGCTGCCTGCCACCGCGCGCACCTCGTCCAGGGTCGGGTTCACGAACAGCGCGACGCCGCTCACGAACGGCGGCAGGATCGCGCACAGCTCGGCCGCGCGCGCCGGCGTGATGTAGCGCGGGCTTTTCGGATAGAAGACGAAGCCGAGCGCGTCGGCGCCCTGCTCGACCGCCGCGCGCAGGTCTTGCTCGCGGGTGATGCCGCAGATCTTGATACGGGTACGTCGCATGGCTATTCCTGGAAAATCGATCACAGCCACGGCAGGGGCGTGGCGTCCTCCTGCGGCAGCTTCCACTTCGGATCGTACTCGATCTTCGCGAAATACAGGCCGTCCGGCATGAAGGTCGGCGCGGCGGCGTCGCGCGAACGGGCTTCGAGCACCTCGCGCATCCACGCCGGCTCGTTGCGGCCGGTGCCGATATAGATCAGCGAGCCGACGATATTGCGCACCATATGGTGCAGGAAGGCGCTGGCGCGCAGGGTGAACACGATGATGTCGCCATGGCGCGCGATGCTCACCTCGTGCATGTCCTTCACCGGCGTGTTCGCCTGGCAGCCGCTGGCGCGGAAGCTCGAGAAATCGTGGGTGCCGATCAGGTGCCGCGCGCCTTCGCGCATGCGCTCGACGTCGAGCGGACGGAACACCCACCCTGCCCGCTTGGCCAGCAGCGCCGACGGGTTCGGATGGTTGTAGAGCACGTAGTGATAGGTGCGCGAGCGGGCCGAGAAACGGGCGTGGAAATCCTGCCCTTCCGCGTCGGGCTCCACCACGGCGGCCCAGCGCACCACGATCGACTCGGGCAGGAAGGCATTCACGCCGCGCACCCACGACTGGGCCGGGCGCGCCAGGTCGGTATCGAAATGGACGACCTGCTCGATGGCGTGCACGCCGGCGTCGGTGCGGCCGGCGCACGTGGTGTGCAGCGGGACGCAGGCGAACTTCTCCAGCGCGATCTCGAGACGGTCCTGGACGGTGTTTCGTTCCGGCTGTTTCTGGTAGCCGTTCCAACCGGTGCCGATGTACTGGACACCCAAAGCGATACGGGTCACGCCAGCAGTTCCCTCATCGCGCTGGCCTTGCCGACCTGTTCGGGATTGCCGCCCTTGATGACTTCGTCCAGCAGCTCGCGCGCGCCTTCCTTGTCGCCGATCTCCTGGTAGGCGATGGCGAGATCGAGCTTGGTTTCCATCTCCATGTGCTCGGGCGACATCTGGCCCGGCTCGGATTCCACCGCGCCCAGCTCGGTCGCCGCGGTCGCCGCGGGCTGCGCGGTGGCAGGTTCGGGCGGCAGGTCGAGGTCGAACTCGGCCAGGTCGAACGATGGCGCGGCCCTGTCGTCGGCCGGCGCCGATGGGGGAGCCGAAGCAGGTTCGAAGGCGTCGCGCGCCGACACTTCCTGCGGCGCCGGCACTGGCGCCGGGGTCTCGGGCAGGTCGAACATGTCGAACGGATCGTCGACGCGCGCACCGAAGTCCTTCGGCTCGGCGCCGCCTTCCGCGCGTGCTTCGCCCGGCGTGCCGAAGTCCATGCTGTCCAGGTCGAACAACGGATCTTCCGATGCGCTTGCCGCGGCGGCAGGACGCGCCGGCGTTTCGTCGAACGCCGGCGTCACAGGCAGGGTTGGCGCGGAAAAGTCCATGGAATCGAGGTCGTGCAGCGGATCGGCCTGCGCCACGGTCGGCTGCGGAGTGCTGCCCGGCAGCGGCGGCAAGCCCTCGAAGTCCTTGGCCAGGCCGGCCATGTCGACCGGGGTCGCCTGCACCTGCGACTGCGGCGACAGGTCGAGCGTGAAGTCGTCGTCATCGTCGACCGTGGCCGCGGCAGCCGCTGGCCGGGAGGTCGCCCCGGTGCCGAAGTCCATGTCGAAATCGAGGTCGTTCGCATCCGCCGTGCTCTTGACCTGCTCTGGCGCGCTGCCTGGCGGCGCGAACGGCGCCATGTCGAATTCCAGGTCCGGCACGGCGGTCGCATCCGGGTCAGGACGGCTGGCCGCCGGCGGCGCCGTGTCGGCATTCGTCACCGGCTCGAACGTCAGGCCGCCGAGGTCGAAGTCGAGCGTGTTGTCGTCGTTGCGGGTTTCGGTGCGTGCCTCCGGGGCCGGCTCGGCCTGCGGCGCGGCCGTGCGATCCTCGTCGTCCTTGGCCAGGGCCACGGCGGCAGCGCCGGCGGCAGCGCCAGCAGCCACGCCGGCCGCGGCGCCCGCGCCCACCGACGGGCCGCCACGGAAGGCGTCCTCGAACTGCTGCGACAGGATCGCCTGCTGGTTGCGTTCCTGCGGCGACGGCGTCGGGGCCGCGGCCGGGGCGGCGTTCGCATACAGCGGATTGGTCGGGTCCAGGCTCAGGCCCAGCGCCGCGGCCTGGGCCCATTCGTCGCCCTGGCCGCCGGTGAAGGCATGCAGCTCGCGCGCCTGGGCTTCGAAGGCGCGCAGGTCCTTGCGGGTGGCGTAGATCTCGAGCAGCTTAAGGCGCACCGGATGGCGTTCCGGATGGACGCGCAGCGCCTCTTTCAGGATTTCCTCGGCCTGGGCGTCGCGGCCATAGGCGATGTAGACGTCCGCTTCGGCGACCGGATCGACCTCGTTGGTGTCGAGCTGGCTGGCCGATGGCGCGAAGCTGGAATTGAACACGCTATTGTTCGTGTCCACGCTCTGGCCGCCGGTTTCGGCGAACAGCGAGTGGGCGCTGGCGCCGGGCACGCCCAGCACCGACGGTTCGGCCGGCGGGGGCTTGACCGCTTGCGCGTTGCGCTTGCGGCGCTGGGAGATGCCGAGCGCGGCCAGCAGCAGCACCAGCGCGCCGGCGCCGATGTAGAGCATATTGTCCAGGATGGTGTCGACCAGGTTTTTTTCCGGCGGCGGGGCCGGCTTTGCCGGACGCGGGCGCGGCGCGGGCTTGGCCGCCGGCTTCTCGGCGGCGGCCGTCGCAGCAGCGGCGGCGGCGGCCTGCTCGGCTTCGGCGCCTGAGCGGCTCGGCACCGTCATCAGGTTTTCGAGTTCGTTGACGTTGCGTTCGAGTTCCTTCACGCGCGCCTCGGCCTGCGCCAGCTCGCGCTCCTTGGCCACCGTATCCTCGACGCTGGCGGTGCCGTCGTCCGGCGCGCCGGCCGCGCCGGGCGTGGCCTTGGACAGCTGCAGCTTGTCCTGCGCTTCGCTGACGGCGGTCGGCTGCTGCTCGACGCGGGCGGTGACGCGACCGCTGGCGCTCTGGCCGCCCTGCGGCGTGGCGCTCGGCGCGCTGCTGGCCACCTGGCCGGCCAGCTTGTTGCGGTAGGCGTCGAAGTCGGCCGCATGGGCCACGACCACGCCGCGCGCCTCGCCCTGGCTGGCGCCGCCGCGCACCGAATCGGCGTCCGGGATGCTCAGGATCTGGCCCGACTTCAGGCGGTTCATATTGTTGCCAATGAAGGCGTCGGGATTGGCGCGGTACAGCGCGACCAGCATCATGTCGAGCGAGATGTCGGCCGGCTTGACGTCGAGCGCGATGCCGCTGAGCGTGTCGCCGCGGCGCACGCGGTAGCTGTCCTGCGCTTCGCGCGCCTGGGCTTCGCGCGCCTGGCGCTCGGCGCCGCGGCGGGCGGCGGCGATGCGCGCTTCTTCAGCAGGCGCCGCAGCCGCTGGCGCGGCAGGCGTGGTCGATGCGCGCGGCGCGGCGGGCCGGCTCTGCGGCGCCGCCGCCACCTGGGCCGGCTGGGTCGTGCGCAGCTCGGCCGGGTCGAGCAGGAAGGTGTATTCGCGCACCAGGCGGCCGTTATTCCAGGTCAGCTCCAGCAGCATGTCGACGAAGGGCTCGTTGAGCGGCTGGGTCGAGCTGACCCGGATCACCTGGCGTCCGCCGCGCTCTTCGACCGCGAAGCGCAGCGACAGCAGGGCCGGGTTGAATTCGATGTTCGCGGCGCGGAAGGCTTCGGGCGAAGCCAGCTTGACCGCCATGCTTGCCGGGTCTTCGCCGGCGCCGGCCGTCAGCTCGATCTCGGCGCGCAGCGGCTGGCCAAGCGCCGACAGCACCGTCAATTTCCCCAGCCCGGCTGCGTTGGCGGCGGAAGTCAGGAACACTGCACTGGCGACGGCGGCGGTGATCGATTTCAGCGCGGTTGCCACGAGCGGAGATTGGTGCGAAGAATGCATAGTTAGCAGCGGAATGAGTTGGCCGAGGGAAAGGCGGTTTCCCGGAGTCTCAACATAACATCATGCTCTGGAGCACGCAAGGTCTCGACGCACCCGGACGACCGGAGTATGCGCCTTCTGTAAAACAAATGCCCCGCTAGCGGGGCATTCGATACTCGGATTGCATGTCAGTTGCCATCAAGGCAACAGGAAAGATTATCGCTCGAGCACGATGCGCAGCATGCGGCGCAGCGGTTCGGCGGCGCCCCACAGCAGCTGGTCGCCGACCGTGAAGGCCGACAGGTAGTTGTCGCCCATCGACATCTTGCGCAGGCGGCCGACCGGGATGCCCAGGCCGCCGGTGACGGCTGCCGGCGACAGGTCGCGCATCGACGCTTCGCGGGTGTTCGGCACTACCTTCACCCACCCGTTGTGCTGCGCGATGATGTCGTTGATCTCGTCCAGCGGCACATCCTTGGTGAGCTTGATGGTCAATGCCTGCGAGTGGCAGCGCATCGCGCCGATGCGCACGCACAGGCCGTCGACCGGGATTGCCTTGGTGTCGAAGCCCGCGCCGCGGCCCAGGATCTTGTTGGTCTCGGCGCCCGCCTTCCACTCTTCTTTCGACTGGCCGTTGCCCAGGTCCTTGTCGATCCACGGGATCAGGTTGCCGGCCAGCGGCACGCCGAACTGCTTCGTCTCGTCGGCCGAGAGACCATGCTGGGTCGCCAGCACGGTGCGGTCGATCTCGAGAATGGCCGAGGCCGGATCGTCGAGCAGCGACTTCACCGAATTGTTGATCGTGCCGAACTGGGTCAGCAGTTCGCGCATGTGCTGGGCGCCGCCGCCCGATGCCGCCTGATAGGTCATGGAGGTCATCCACTCGACCAGGCCCTGCTCGAACAGGCCGCCCAAGCCGATCAGCATGCACGACACGGTGCAGTTGCCGCCGATGTAGTTTTTCACGCCTTTCGCCAGCGCGGCGTCGATCACGCTGCGATTGACCGGATCCAGCACGATGACGGCGTCATCGTTCATGCGCAAGGTCGACGCGGCGTCGATCCAGTAGCCGTTCCAGCCGGCCGCGCGCAGTTGCGGGAACACCTCGCTCGTATAGTCGCCACCCTGGCAGGAGATGATGATCTCGCATTTCGACAGTTCAGTAATGTCGGTCGCGCTTTTCAGGGTGGTTTCGTTTTTCGCCATCTTCGGCGCGGCGCCGCCCGGATTCGAGGTGGTGAAGAACACCGGCTCGATGTGGTCGAAATCGCCTTCCTCTTGCATGCGCTGCATGAGGACCGAGCCGACCATGCCGCGCCAACCTACCAGACCAACTAATTTCATCATCTTCTTTCAGGGTTAACTAAACGTTATGCGAGCGCCGCGACCACCGCGTTGCCCATCTCTTCGGTGCCCACTTTCGTGGAACCTGCTTCGAAAATATCCGGCGTACGCAGCCCTTGCGCCAGTACGCGCTTGACGGCGTTCTCGATGCGGTCCGCCTGGTCGAGCAGGCCGAGCGAGAAGCGAAGCATCATCGCCGCCGACAGGATCGTCGCCAATGGATTGGCCACGCCCTGCCCCGCGATGTCGGGCGCCGAGCCGTGCGACGGTTCGTACAGGCCCTTGTTGTTGGCGTCGAGCGAGGCCGACGGCAGCATGCCGATCGAACCGGTGAGCATCGCCGCGGCATCCGACAGGATATCGCCGAACATATTACCAGTAACGATGACATCGAACTTTTTCGGGGCGCGAACGAGCTGCATGGCCGCGTTATCGACATACATGTGTTCGAGCGCGACGTCCTGGTATTCCTGGTGCACCTCGGTGACGATGTCGCGCCAGAACTGGAAGGTTTCCAGCACATTGGCCTTGTCGACGCTGGTCACGCGCTTGTCGCGCTTGCGGGCGGCCTGGAAGGCGACGTGGGCGATGCGGCGGATCTCGCCTTCGGCGTAGCGCATGGTGTCGAAGCCTTCGCGCTGGCCCTTGAATGGACCGTCCGGGCACTCGCGCACGCCGCGCGGCTTGCCGAAATAAATGTCGCCCGTCAGTTCGCGGATGATCAGGATGTCGAGGCCAGAGACGACTTCGGGCTTCAGGGTCGAGGCGCCGGCCAGTTCCGGATACAGGATCGCCGGACGCAGGTTGGCGAACAGGTTCAACTCGCGGCGCAGGCCGAGGATGGCCTGTTCCGGACGCAGCGCGCGCTCGAGCGTGTCGTACTTGTAGTCGCCGACGGCGCCGAACAGCACCGCATCGGCCTGTTTCGCCAGCTTCAGGGTGCCTTCCGGCAGCGGATGGCCGTGGGCCGCATAGCCGGCGCCGCCGACTTCCGCGCTTTCCATCTCGAACGATTCGCCGAGGGCGTTCAATACCTTCACTGCTTGCGCGGTGATCTCCGGGCCGATGCCGTCACCCGGCAGGATCGCGATTTTCATTCAGCTGCTTTCTATCAGATGGTGTTGGCGAGCCACGGCTGGGCCGCGACGTGGCGCTGCTCGAAGGCGCGGATCTCGTCGGCATGGCGCAGGGTCAGGCCGATGTCGTCCAGGCCGTTGAGCAGGCAGTACTTACGGAACTCGTCGATGGCGAAAGCGAACGACAGGCTGCCGTCCTGGGTGCCGATCAGCTGCTGCTCCAGGTCGATCACGAGCTGGAAACCTTCATTGCTTTCCACCGCCTGGAACAGCGCCTCGACTTCTTCTTCGGAGAGCGCGATCGGCAGCAGGCCGATCTTGAAGCAGTTGTTGAAGAAGATGTCGGCGAAGCTCGGCGCGACCACGGCGCGGAAACCATACTGCTGCAGCGCCCACGGCGCGTGCTCGCGCGAGGAACCGCAGCCGAAGTTCTTGCGCGCCAGCAGGATCGAGGCGCCGGCGTAGCGCGGCTGGTTCAGCACGAAGTCCGGGTTGACCGGACGCGTGCTGCAATCCTGGCCCGGCTCGCCGTGGTCCAGGTAGCGCCACTCGTCGAACAGGTTCGGGCCGAAGCCGGTGCGGCGGATCGATTTCAGGAACTGCTTCGGGATGATGGCGTCGGTATCGACATTGGCGCGGTCGAGCGGCGCCACCAGGCCCTGGTGTACGGTGAATTTATCCATCTGAACGCTTACTTTCCGCCGGCGCTGGTGACGACCTGGCCCACTTTCGACACGTCGCGGCCAATGCCCGAGATGGTGTTGCAGCCGGCCAGCAGAACAGTGATGAGGGACAGTGCGAGTGCTTTTTTCATGATCTTCCTGTTACTTGATATACGGTCGTGTCCGGTTAACGCATCAGAGCGCGCGCACGTCGACAAAGCGGCCGGCGATGCCCGCCGCCGCCGCCATCGCTGGCGACACCAGGTGGGTGCGTCCGCCCTGGCCCTGGCGGCCTTCGAAGTTGCGGTTCGAGGTCGAGGCGCAGCGCTCGCCCGGCTCCAGGCGGTCGGCGTTCATCGCCAGGCACATCGAGCAGCCCGGCTCGCGCCATTCGAAGCCGGCATCGACGAAGATGCGGTCCAGCCCTTCGCGCTCGGCCTGCTCCTTGACCAGGCCCGAACCCGGCACCACCATGGCCAGCTTGACGTTCGGCGCGCGGTGCCGGCCGCGCACCACCTCGGCGGCGGCGCGCAGGTCTTCGATGCGCGAATTGGTGCACGAGCCGATGAATACCTTGTCGATCGCGATGGCGTCGATCGGTGTGTTCGGCGCCAGGTCCATATAGGCCAGCGCCTTTTCGATGGCGCCGCGGCGCACCGGGTCGGGCTCACTTTGTGGATCGGGCACGCGGCCGTCGATCGCGGTGACCATCTCGGGCGAGGTGCCCCAGGTGACCTGCGGCCGGATGTCCTTGGCGTCGAGTTCGACCACGGTGTCGAACACCGCGCCCTCGTCCGTGTGCAGGGTGCGCCAGTAGGCGACGGCCTGGCTCCACTGCTCGCCCTTGGGCGAGAACGGACGGTCCTTGACGTAGGCGATCGTGGTGTCGTCGACCGCCACCATGCCGGCGCGCGCGCCCGCTTCGATCGCCATATTACAGACCGTCATGCGGCCTTCCATCGACAGCGCGCGGATGGTCGAACCGCCGAATTCGATGGCGTAACCGGTGCCGCCGGCCGTGCCGATCCTGCCGATCACGGCCAGCACGATGTCCTTGGCGGTCACGCCGGGATTGAGTTCGCCCTCGACCTTGACCAGCATCGATTTCGATTTCTTGGCCAGCAGGGTCTGCGTGGCCAGCACGTGCTCGACTTCCGAGGTGCCGATGCCGTGCGCCAGGCAGCCGAAGGCGCCGTGGGTCGAGGTATGCGAATCGCCGCAGACGACGGTCATGCCCGGCAGGGTCGCGCCCTGCTCCGGCCCGATCACGTGCACGATGCCCTGGCGCTTGTCGTTCATGTCGAAGTACGTGAGGCCGAACGCTTTGGTGTTGGCGTCGAGCGTCTCGACCTGCAGGCGCGAGGTCGGATCCGCGATGCCCTGGGCGCGGTCGGTGGTCGGCACGTTGTGGTCGGCCACGGCCAGGTTCGCGGACACGCGCCATAGTCCACGCCCCGCCTCGCGCAGGCCGTCGAAGGCTTGCGGGCTGGTGACTTCGTGCACCAGGTGGCGGTCGATATAGAGGACTGTGGTGCCATCGGCGTCGGCACGCACGACATGGGAATCCCAGAGTTTGTCGTAGAGCGTTTTTTGCATGGTCGATCCAGTGTTGCGGTGAAGTGAAGCGCGGCCCGCCATCGTGCGACAGGCGGGACGGTTTTCGATTATGCCATAGTTGTGCAGTGCCGCACCAAGGCGGGGCAGCGCCAGTTTATGCCAACGACCTCACCACGCAGCAAATAATATTTGCAAGGGGTTTGCTGGATGCAAATAAAAAAAGCCTGTGTCGAGGACACAGGCTTTTGTCTGCGCTTTTGGCGCGGATCGCGATATTGCGAATTACCTCAGGCTGCGAGCCTGACGCTGCTGCGGCAGCCATCCATCAGGAACGACAGGCCAACGACCAGCACCAGCTCGCCCTCGGCCGAGCGCGCGGTGCCGGTGATGCCTTCGACCGTCAGCGCGGTCATCGGCTTGATCACCAGGTCGGCGGTGCCGTCCACCGCTTCCATCGCCAGGATGTAAGGCTGCGGCGCGTTGATGACGATGCCGACCTTCTCGGAAGCGGCCTCGTAGCCCAGCGCCAGCGCCAGCGAACGCACCGGCAGCGGGCGGCCCTGGTCCTTCAGCACCGGGGCGCCGCCGACGCAGGCGAAATCGTCCGGCAGCTCGACCACGCGCTCGACGACGGCCATCGGCAGCGCCAGTTGCGCGCCCGAGGTCGACACCAGCATGGTCGGCACGATCGACAGCTCGATCGGCAGGCGGATCGCGAAGCGCGTGCCCTTGCCCAGCGAGGATTCGATACGGATCGCGCCGCGGTTCTTCTCGACCGCGGTCTTGACCACGTCCATGCCCACGCCGCGGCCCGACACCGAGGAAGCCACTTCCTTGGTCGAGAAGCCCGGCAGGAACACGAGCTGGTAGGCGTCTTCGTCGCTCTGGGCGCCGTTCTCGCCGATCAGGCCCTTGTCGACCGCCTTCTTGCGCAGCTTGACCGGATCCATGCCCTTGCCGTCGTCCTGCAGCACGATCATGACGCTGTTGGCCTCTTGCCAGGCTTTCAGCAGGATGAAGGCCTTGGCCGGCTTGCCGGCGGCGACGCGTTCCTCGGGCGATTCGACGCCGTGGTCGAGCGCGTTACGCAGCATGTGCACCAGCGGATCGTACAGGCTGTCCACCACCACGCGGTCGACTTCGGTCTCGGCGCCTTCGATGGTCAGCTCGACGTCCTTGCCCAGGTCTTTCGCCAGCTCGCGCACGAGGCGCGGGAATTTCTGGAACAGGCGGCCCACCGGCTGCATGCGGGTCGCCAGCGTGGCGCGCTGCAGCTCGGCCGAGTAGCGCGAGGCGCGCTCCAGGGTTTCGGTGAGCGTGGCGATCAGCACGGCAGCCTGGCCTTCGAACTTGAACTGCTGCAGGCGTTCCAGCAGCACGGCGGCCTGGTTGGCGGCCTGCACCGACTCGCCTGCCACTTCGAGCAGCGCGTCGAGCTTGACCGCGTCGATACGGATGCTTTCGTCCTTGGCCGGCGCGGCGGCGGCGGGCTTGGTGTCGGTGCGGCGCTCGACGCCGTCCCAATTCTTGGCGGGCGCGGCAGCGGCAGGGGCGGCAACCGGGGCGGCGACGGCAACCGCGGCAGCAGCGGGGGCGGCAGCAGGGACAGCCGCGGTTGCGGCGCTTGCATCGATCGCGTTCGCGGCCGGGACCACGGCGTTGTACATGCCGGTCCAGTCCAGGCCGTCCTCGCCGGCGGCGGGCGCGGCGGCAGGCACGGTTTCCGGGGCAACCGCAGCCGCCACCGCGGCGACCGGCGCCGGTGCGGCAACAGCCGCCGCCGGAGCGCTGTCCTTGCCTTCGATCGCATCCATCAGGATGCGTTCGAGGTCGCCCGGCATCTGCGCCAGGCCTTCCGGCGGCGTGCCGTTGTTCAGGTCACCCAGTTGATCGGCCACGAAGCCCGACGCCTGCAGCGCGGCCTCGACCGCGAGCGGCGTCACCGGCGCGGCGCCGGTGCGCAGCGCGTCGAACAGGTTCTCGGTCAGGTGGCAGGCCGCCACCAGCGCCGGCAGGCCCATGAAACCGGCGCCGCCCTTGATCGTGTGGAACGAGCGGAACACCGCGTTCAGCGTTTCCTTGTTATCGGGGTCGCGTTCGAGGCGCAGCAGGTGCTCTTCTACGTTTACCGCCAGATCCATCGCCTCGACGACGAAATCCTTCAGCATATCGTCCATTAGAATCCCAGATCGGCAAGAAGATCGTCAACATTGTCCTGGTTCAGCGCCGCGTCCGGCACCGACGGGCCCTGCATCAGCGGCGCCGGAGCGGCCGCCGGCTGTTCTTTCTTGGCCAGTTTTTCCTTGATATCGGCCGGCGCGTGGTCGCGCAGCAGCTGAGCCAGCTCGCTTTCGACGGTCTGCGTGATCTTGACCACTTTCTTGATCAGCTGGCCGGTGATGTCCTGGAAGTCCTGGGCCATCATGATCTCGAGCAGGCGCGCCCGTTCGGCTTCGGTCGCTTCGTTGACCAGCGCGGCGAACTGGCGCGAATCGCCGGCCAGGGCCTTGAATTCGTCCAGGCTCAGCTTGCCCTCGAACAGGTCGGCCCAGCGGGTCTCCATGTCCTTGGCCTGCTTTTGCAGCTGGTCTTGCGCGGGCATGCCCTCGTCCAGGGTATTGAGCACCTTGTTGGCGGCCTGTTCGGTCAGCGTGGCGACGTATTCCAGGCGGTCCTGGGCGTCGACAATCTGCGACGACGCCTCGGTCAGCGCCTTGTCGTAGCCCAGCTCGCGCAGCGAGTCGTGCAGCAGGCGAACGATGCCGCCCAGGCGCTCGAACATGCCGTTTTCGTGGCCGTCGTCGGCATGCGTTCCAGCGGCCGGTGCGGCGGCCGGCGCCACGGTGGCGACCGCGGCAGTGGCGGCCACGGCGGCGACAGCCGGCGCGGCGGTGGCGGACACCTGGTCGAACAAGGATTCCAGGTCGTCCTCGTCGTTGCTGGCCGCGGCCAGGGCCGGCTCGGCCGCGGCGGAGGGGCCGGGCGGTGCGCTGGTGCGCTGCGCCGCCACTTCCTCGAATAGTGCGTCGAAATCGTCAGCGGCGTCGGTCATAATCCCTGCTTCTCCATAATGTATAAATGTGCAATCAGCTCTGCAATCCGGGGGTTCTGCTGCATCCACCGGGCCGGTTCGGCCGTAAAAAGTGCGGTGGAGTAATTGAAGCGAGTGTAGCAGTGTGGTTGCCGTAGGTAAATCTCAGAGAAGGCAATGCAACAAAATGGACAGGGAAACTTAATTCCGCGACAATTAAAACCGGGTGTTCCTGATGCTTTTCATAAGCATGGTGTTGTATTTTGTAATCGTAGGTCGGTTTTCCCGTCGCAGCGCAGCAGTGTTTGTTCATTTGATAGACCTCAACTGTTTGCGTCTCAGAAATCGCCATCCTGCACTGAGTCGTCAGAATGGGCGTGGCAAGGAGGAGGAAACATCATGTACCGCAAGATCCTGATCACCACCGACGGTTCGGCCGTGTCGCAGCACACCGCCTGCGCCGGCGTCAAATTCGCGCAGCAGATGGGCGCCGAGGTGCTGGCCCTGTTCGTCGCTCCCGAGTACCAGTACCCCGTCTACGTCGAGATCATCCCGCCCTCCTATCCCAGCGAAGAGGATTACATCGCCCAGATGCGGCGCATGGGCGAGGAATACATGGGCAAGATCACGCGCTCCTGCGCCGGCGCCAATCTCCAGTACCAATGCATGACGGCGTTTTCCGATTCGGCGGCGCTCAAGATCGTCGACGTCGCCGAGCAGGAAGGCTGCGACCTGATCTTCATGGGCTCGCACGGCCGCAGCGGCTGGAACCAGCTGCTGCTGGGCAGCGTCACCAACAAGGTGTTGTCGCATACGACCAAGCCGGTGCTGGTGCACCGCCTGATCGCCGAGCCGGCGGCTTCCTGACCCCGCCGCCCACGCGCTCTTGTATTTACAGCTACAATAGTTTTTTTGCTGATCAGGGTAGGAAACCGCTTCAGGCTCGAGGAAACGATAATGGTAAGAATCGTCATCGCCGATGACCACACGATCATGCGCGAAGGCCTCAAGCGCATCCTGGACGGCGCCGAGGAAGTCGACATCGTGGGCGAAGCCACCAATGGCTTCGAAGTCTTGTCGCTGGTACGCCAGGGCGGTTTCGACCTGCTGCTGCTCGACCTGTCCATGCCCGGCCGCAGCGGCGTCGACCTGATCCGGCAGGTGCGCAGCGAAGCGCCCAAGCTGGCCATCCTGATCCTGACCATGCACGAAGAAGAGCAGTACGCGGTGCGCGCGATCCGGGCCGGCGCCCAGGGCTATCTCACCAAGGAAAGCGCCGGCACGCAGCTGGTGGGGGCGATCCGCAAGGTCGCCTCGGGACGCCCGTACATCAGTACCGAAGTGGCCGAACAACTGGCGCTGAACATCATGGCGCCAAGCGAACAGTTGTTGCACAAGCAGTTGTCGGACCGCGAATTCGAGGTATTCTCGCTGCTGGTCAGCGGCAAGTCGATTACCGAGATCGCCAACGGCCTGCACCTGTCGGTGAAAACCGTCAGCACCCACAAGACCCGCATCATGCAGAAAATGGGCATGAGTTCGCTGTCCGAAATGGTGCAATATGCCGTCGCACACCGCCTGTTGTCGCCACTGAAGGCGTGACTCGCTGATTTCCTTTGACCGCCGCGCGTGGTTTTCGTGCGGCGTGCGCCTCTTTTCGCAGGCTGGCGCCGGCACCCGGACACACCCCTGCTGTTTCTGTTGTGCCACCTTCCGTCATTCGGGCGGCGTTCCTGGTAGTAGGAGTATTCCTACAACCACACCATCTGTCCTACCTACATATTCAGGCAACGCTGATATTCGTGCCGGACTCGTGTTGGCATACTGAATTCAGCGTTTCGACTTGCTTGCGATCCAAGTCACGGCGTCAGCCATATAAAACCATGGCATGGCAGACGCGCTTTCCGCACGCTGCCGTGCCGCCGGGGTCGCGTGAAACCTGAGTTCCTTACCGGAGATGAGCATGCAGTCCCAGCCACCGTCAGATCAACGCAACGTTACCCAGCCTACCCTGCATTCCCCGATGGAAGCCGGACGCCAGCGCCAGGGTCGCCTCTGGTCCAACCTGAAAGAAGTGTGCGACCTGCTCCGTATTCCAGCCAGCGTGTCGGTGAGCTCCGAAGAATTATTGTTCCAGCACGTGCAGTTCAAGACGGGCCAGCGCGTGCACACGATCGGCCAGGCCTTCGACACCCTGTACATCGTCAACTCGGGCTTCCTCAAGACGGTGCTGATCGACGAATTCGGCAACGAACAGGTGCTGAGCTTCCCCATGAAGGGCGATATGCTCGGCGTCGACGGCATCCACACGCGCCACTACGCCTCCGAGGCCGTGGCGCTGTCCGACTGCGACCTGATCCTGCTGCCGTTCAAGAAACTGACCGCACTGGGTCGCGTCCACAGCGAGCTCGAGAACATGATGTACGGCGTGATGAGCCGCGAACTCGTGCGCGAGCAGACCATGATCGGCATGCTCGGCGCCCTGTCGGCCGAGGCGCGCGTGGCCCGCTTCCTGGTCTCGCTGGCCGACCGCTTCGCCGCGATGGGTTATTCCAGCAAGCTGTTCAACCTGCGCATGACGCGCCACGAGATCGGCAGCTACCTCGGCCTCACGCTCGAGACCGTCAGCCGCACCTTGTCGGCCTTCAATGAAATCGGCCTGATCACCGTCGACCAGCGCACCATCGGCATCAAGGATGCCGAATCGCTCAAGACGCTGCGCCGCCTGCCGCCCTCGCGTTCGCGCACCAAGGGCAGCGCCAAGCAGAAGGCCGAGCTCGACCAGCCCGGTGACGACCAGGTGCTGGCCACCGTCTGACTATCCCTCATCGAGCCAACGACGATGCCCGCCCGCCAAGGCGGGCATTTTCATTGCCGCCTGCCTTACTCCTTGTCGAGCGACAGCACCCCGTCATTGACACGCACCCGGTCGCCCTTGCGGTAGCCCGGGTTGTTGTCGTATTCGATCGCCTGCGTCGCTTCCGTGGTGTCGAAGCGAACGGTTACCCTGTAACGCTGGGCGGCCTGCACGTCGCTGGCCAGTGGCCGCGCTGCCCCGGTTGCCTCACGTACGATCTCGACCTTCTCGACGACCGCGCAACTGGTGCAGTAGCGCGCCACGCGCGGACGCTCGGTCGTGCGCGGCGGTGGCGGTGGCGCGGCGCCCGGCGCCGCGCTGGCGACGCCGGCCTCCTTCGAGGCCAGTTGCCGCGCGGGTTCTTGCGCCTGCGCCGAGGCCGCCGCGCCGCTCACCAGGCCGTCGCGCAGCACGGTGGTCGCGACCTGGCTGCCCAGACGCATTTCGGCGGTCACCGGGCTGTTCGCCTGGAAGCGGTCGTGGTTGCCGATCACATAGCTGCCGCTGTACTGGCCGGGATCGGTTTCCTGCATCTGGACGCCGCGGGTGGCGCCGTCGATGGTCACGTTCACCGTTGCGTTCCGGGTGCCGTAGACATGGAAGTGCAAGGCGGCGCCCTGCTCCAGGCGCGCGACCTTCTCGACGTGGAAGCCTTCGATGGCGGGCGTCACGGTGCGGCCGGGCGGCGTGGTCTGCGCCAGGGCCGTGCTGCTCGTCGCCAGCAGCATGCCGGCCGGCGCCAGGGCAGCCACCAGCGAACACATCAGGATGCGTTTTTTCATGGCAATCTCCTTCGGTTGGCAGACGGCATCACACCGCCTTCAGTTCCAGGAGACAGTACCTGTACGAAAGAGCCAGGTCCGTACGGTTACGAACCGATAGCCTCAGCGCACGGCGTGGACCGCATCGCCCGACGTCACGTAGATGCGGTCGCCCGGCCCCGGCTTGACCGCGTGGCCGCCGGTAAACGCGCCGAAGGACGGCAAGATCAGTCCCTGCTCGCCGACCACGAAACATGGCAGGCGCAGCGCATCGAAGCGGGTCGCCAGCACATACACCGGGTGCACGTGGCCGGCCAGGCCATAGCCGGGCGCGTCGACGCCGGGATGGTGGCAGAAGGCGAACGGCCCGATCGCATGCGGCTCGTCCACCAGCGCGATTCCCAGCGCCGCTGCCGGGTCGCCCGCATGCAGGTCGTGGTTGCCGCGCACCAGCATCAAGCCGAGATCCGGATGGCGCTGGCGCCAGGCCAGCATCGCCAGCTGGGTCGAGCTGGCGTGCGCGGCGCGCGCATGCAAGAAGTCGCCCAGGAAGGCCACCTGGCGCGCGCCGTGGGTGGCCACCAGGGCGTCGAGGCCGGCCAGGTTTTCCGAGGTCGTGCCGCGCGGCACCGGCACCCCGAGCGAACGGAAGGCGGCCGCCTTGCCGAAGTGGATGTCGGCGATGATCAGCATCCGTTCGCGCGGCCAATAGATCGCCTTCTCCGGCAACAGCAGGAGCAATTCGCCGGCCACCTGCACCATCGCGCCGCTCATGCCGCCGCCTTCTCGAGTTCGCGCAGCATGCGCGCCACACGGTCATTGAGCTTCTCGGTGCTGACCTTTTCGCGGAAGCGCTCGACCATCAGGGCGAAACCGAACGGCGTCGCGCGCTTCACCTCGCGATAGGCGATCCTCCGCGCGTGCAGCTCGGCCAGCGTGTCGCGCAGGCGCGTCAGTTCGAGTTCCTGCTCCATCACCTCGCGCTCGGCCTGGGTGAGCAGCAGGTTGCCGGCATCGTGCTTGCGAAACACCTCGAAGAACAGCGAGGACGAGGCCTGCAGCTGGCGATTCGACTTCGGCTGGCCCGGATAGCCCGAGAACACCAGGCCGGCGATCCGCGCCACTTCGCGAAAGCGCTGCTGCGACAGCTGGGTCGCGTTCAGGCTGTCGATCACGTCTTCCAGCAGGCGCGCCGTATCGAACAGGTCCACGCCGGCGCCGGTCGGCGCGTCGAACATGCGCGCCCAGTCGACCGGTTCGGGCGCCATCAGCTCGAAGCCGTAGTCGTTGATGGCGATCGAGAACGTGATCGGCTGCGCGCGGCCGACGCGAAAGGCGATCAGCGACGCCAGGCCCATGTGCACCGAACGGCCCGCGAACGGATACACGAACAGGTGGTAACCCTCGCGGCTCTTCATCGACTCGAGCACCAGCACCTCGCTCGTGGGCAGCGCCGACCAGCGCTGCTGGATGGCGATGAGCGGCTCGATGGCGCGCATCTCGGGGCCGTCGAACACGCCCCCGTCGGCCAGGCGCAGCTCTTCCAGCGCGGCGTGGGCCAGCTCGTTCGACATCGGCATCTTGGCGCCCTGCCAGCGCGCGATGGCGCCGCGGCTGCCGCTGGCGCGTTTCACGAAGGCGGTCAGCTCGTGCACGCGCACGAATTCCAAGATGCGCCCGCCGAACAGGAAGCGGTCGCCGGGCTTGAGGCGCGAGATGAAGGATTCCTCCACGCTGCCGATGCGCCCGCCGCTCATGTACTTTACCTGGATCGTGGCGTCCGACATGATGGTGCCGATGCCCATCCGGTGCCGGCGGCCGATGGCGCTGTCGGGCACGCGGTAGACGCCCTCGTGGTCCGGCAGCACGCGGCGGTATTCGGGATACACGGTCAGGCTCTGGCCGCCGCGCGCGACGAAGTCGAGCGCCCACTGCCATTCTTCCTCGGTCAGGTGGCGGTAGGACCAGGCCCGGCGCACCTCTTCATACAACTCTGCGGAGCGAAAGCCGCCGCCCAGCGCCACCGTCACCAGGTGCTGCACCAGCACGTCGAACGGTTTATTCGGCACGTAACGGCCTTCGATGCGGCGCGCCGCCACCGCCTTCTTCGCGCCGGCCGCCTCCAGCAATTCCAGGCTGTTGGTCGGCACCAGGGTCACGCGCGAGACCCGGCCCGGCGCATGGCCGCTGCGGCCGGCGCGCTGCAGCAGGCGCGCCACGCCCTTGGCGCTGCCGATCTGCAGCACGCGCTCGACCGGCAGGAAATCCACGCCCAGGTCCAGGCTGGCGGTGCAGATCACCGCCTTCAGGATGCCGTTCTTGAGGCCCAGCTCGACCCACTCGCGCACCTCGCGGTCGAGCGAGCCGTGGTGCAGCGCGATCACGCCGGCCCAGTCGGGCCGCGCCTCCAGGATGTTCTGGTACCAGATCTCGGCCTGCGAGCGGGTATTGGTGAACACCAGCGTCGCCTCGTGCCCCTCGATCTCGTCGATCACCGGTTGCAGCATCTGCAGGCCCAGGTGGCCGCCCCAGGGAAAGCGCGAGACGTTCTCGGGGATCAGGCAGTCGACCACGATCTTCTTGCGCGTATCGCCTTCGACCAGGACACCCGCGTCCGCTCCTTCCTCGCCTCCCAGCAGCACCTGGCGCGCGAGGTCGAGATTGCCCATCGTCGCCGACACGCCCCATACCAGCAGTTCGGGACGCCAGCGCCGCAGCCTGGCCAGCGCCAGCTGCACCTGCACGCCGCGCTTGCTGCCCATCAGCTCATGCCACTCGTCGACGATGACCATGTCGAGATGGCGGAACTGTTCATGGGCGGCGGCATTGCTGATCATGAGCGACAGGCTCTCGGGCGTCGTCACCAGGGCCGCCGGCATGCTGCGCGTCTGGCGCGCCCGCTCGGCCGACTTGGTGTCGCCGGTGCGCGCGCCGATGCGCCACTCGGGCAGCAGCTCGGCGGCGGAATCCTCGAGCGCGCGCTGGGTGTCGGCCGCCAGCGCGCGCATCGGCGTGATCCACAGCACGCGCAAGCCCGCCCTGGCCCTTCCCGTGTCGAGCCCGGCGCGTTGCAGCGCCGCGAACCAGACCGCGAAGGTCTTGCCGGCGCCGGTATTCGCATGCAGCAGGCCCGATTCGCCCTTCAGCGCGGCCTTCCACACCGCGCGCTGGAAGGGAAAGGCGGTCCAGCCGCGGCTGGACAACCAGGCGTCGATGCGGGCGCTGACAGGGTTACGGCTCATGCGGTGGCCGCCTCCAGCAAGCCCTTGAGCGTGTCGAGCGTATCGGCTTCTTCCACCGGCTTGTCAAGACGCCGGCGCAGGATGCGCGGAAAGCGCACCGCGATCCCCGCCTTGTGGCGCGGCGACAGCGCAATGCCCTCGAAGCCGATCTCGAACACCATGGTCGGCTTGACCGAGCGCACCGGGCCGAATTTCTCGATGGTCGTGCGCCGGATCGTGTTGTCGACCTGGGCGATCTCGGCGTCGGTCAGGCCCGAATAGGCTTTCGCGAACGGCACCAGCTTGCGCTCGGCGCCTTCGCCATCCCACACGGCGAAGGTGTAGTCGGTGTACAGCGAGGCGCGCCGGCCGCTGCCCGGCTGGGCGTACAGCAGCACGGCGTCGATGGCGTAGGGGTCGATCTTCCACTTCCACCAGGTGCCGACGTCCTTGGTGCGGCCGACGCCATAGTGGGCCGTGCGGCTCTTGAGCATCATGCCTTCGACGCTGCGCGCGCGCGAGCCGGCGCGCAAGGTCGCCAGCGCTTCCCAGCTGTCGGCGTGGACCAGCGGCGACAGGCGCAGCTGCGGCTGGTCGAGCTTCGCGACCTCCACTTCGAGCAGCGCACGCCGCTCGTGCTGCGGCAAGCCGCGCAGGTCGACGCCGTCGAGTTCCAGCAAGTCATAACAGCACAGCACGGCCGGCAGCTCGCCCAGCAGCTTGGCGGACAAGGTCTTGCGCCCGATGCGTTTTTGCAGGTCGGCGAAGGGCGACGGCATGTCGCACCCCGGCTGCCAGATCAGCACCTCGCCGTCGAGCACCATCCCGTCGGGCAGGCGCGCCGCCGCCAGCTCGGGAAAGCGCTCGGTGATCAGGTCTTCGCCGCGCGACCATAGAAAGCTCTGGCCGTCGCGCCGCACCAGTTGCGCGCGGATGCCGTCGTACTTCCACTCCACCAGCCAGTCATCCAGCTCGCCCAGGGTGGCCGGGTCGCCATTCAGTTGGTGCGACAGGAAGAAGGGATACGGCTGGCCGCCGCGTAGCCTGTGTTCCTCGTCCGACTGTTCGGCGATCAGTTGCAGGAAGCCTGTCGCTGTGGGTTTCACGCGGCCGTCGGTCCAGCCCATCAGGCGCTGGGCAATCAATTTGCTGTCGACCGCCGCGATCGCCGCCAGCGCACGCGTGACCAGCAGCTTCGAGACGCCGACGCGGAAGCCCCCGCCGATCAGTTTCACCAGCAGGAAGCGCTCGCGCCAATCCAGCTCGTTCCAGTACATGAACAGCGCTTCGCGGATGCGGCCCGGATCGGCGCCGCGCAAGGGCCCGATGCGCTGCTCCATCCACTCGGCCAGGCCGACGTCCGAACGCTCAGTCGGCGGCGGCAGGATGTGGGCGATGGTTTCGGCGAAGTCGCCCACCGCGTGGTAGGACTCATCGAACAGCCATTCGTCCAGGCCCGCGTACTCGATCGCGAACTGGCGCAGCAGCTTGGTCGGCACCGCCTGGCGCGGTTTGCCGCCGGCCAGGAAGTAGACAGCCCAGGCCGCGTTCTCGGGCGCGGCATTGGCGAAATAGCCCTGCAGCGCGTCGAGCTTGCGGGTGGTCGACGTGGTTTCGTCGAGGTCGGCGTACAGGCGGGCGAATTCACGCATCGGCTGCTCCTGCTGCCGGCGGCGATGGCTTCTCCACTGCGTCGTCCTCTTCCTCGTCGCCATATTCGGTTTCGAAGCCCGACGCATCCAGCCCGTTCTGGCACAGCCAGCGCACCAGGATCGGGATCGAGCCGTGGGTGACGATCACGCGTTCGGCCTCGGTCGACTTGATGGCGCTCATCAGGCCTGGCCAGTCGGCGTGGTCGGACAGCACGAAGCCACGGTCGACGCCGCGCCGGCGCCGCGCGCCGCGCAGCAGCATCCAGCCGCTCGCGAAGGAATCGCTGTAGTCGCCGAAGCGCTTCATCCACGGCGAGCCGCTGGCGGACGGCGGCGCCACCACCAGCGCGCGCCGCAGCGCCGCCTTGTCGACGTCGCTCACCATCACGGTCGGCGGAATCTCGACGCCTTCCGCGCGGTAGGCGCGGTTGAGCGGCTCGACCGAGCCGTGGCAGACGATGGGACCGATCGAGGGATCGAGCCCGGCCAGGATGCGCTGCGCCTTGCCGAAGGAATAGGCGAACACCACGCTGCAGCGGCCCTCCTCGGCGTTCTTGCGCCACCAGGCATTGATCTCGTCCATCACCTGCTGCTCCGGCTGCCAGCGGTAGATCGGCAGGCCGAAGGTCGATTCGGTGATGAAGGTGTCGCAGCGCACCGGCTCGAACGGCGCGCAGGTCTTGTCCGGTTCGACCTTGTAGTCGCCCGACGCCACCCAGACCTCGCCGCCGCACTCCATGCGCACCTGGGCGGAACCAAGCACATGGCCGGCCGGGTGCAGCGAGATCGTCACGCCGTTATGGGTGACTTTCTGGCCATAGTCGAGCGCATCGACCGAGATATCGCCCAGGCGCGACTTGAGCACACCGATCCCGGGCGCCGCCGCCAAGTAGTGGCCGTGGCCGACGCGCGCGTGGTCGCCGTGGGCGTGCGTGATGACGGCGCGCGGCACCGGCCGCCACGGGTCGATATAGAAATCCCCCGGCACGCAGTACAGCCCCTCCTTGCGGACGACGACCATGTCTCCCATCGGCATCCCTTAGGCTTCCACCTGTTCGAGAAAGTCAGCCATGAAGCTGCGGCTTTCCCCGTCCGCAAAGTCCACCGTCACCTGCTCGCCGGCGATGGCGACCACCACCCCTTCGCCATACTTGGCCGACCGGGCGCGCGCGCCGACCTCGAATTTGGGCTTGACCGGCTCGGGCGCCGGCTCGCGATCGAACTCATCGTCGCGGATGACGATGTCCTCGGTCAGGCTCATGGCCGGCGGGTTCAGGCAGTTATCGCACTTGCAGCACTTCTCGAAACCGGGCGCCTGGTCGCCGAAGTAATCGAGCAGCAGCTTCCAGCGGCAAAAGCCGCTCACCGCGTAGCTCACCATCTGGTCCAGCGCTTCCTTGTCACGCTCCTGCTTCTGGACATACACCTGGGCCAGGCGCGTATACACGCCAGGGCGCGGCTCGGCCGCGCTGGGCAGGTATTCCAGCTTGCGGTTCTGGCGCACCAGCTTGGCGTCCTTGAGCAGCTTGAGGCAGACCTTGATATTCGACTCGGCGATGTCTTCCAGCGCCTGTTCGAGACGGCGGCCCGTCACGGGACCGTCCTCGTGCAGGGTGCGCACGGTCTCGTGCACCAGCTGCAGCTCTTGCGCATCCGGATAGTGCTTGACCAGGAAGAACTGCTGGATGCGCTTGTCGTCCTGCAGGAACAGCAGGGTACATTCGGCGTCCAGGCCGTCGCGGCCGGCGCGGCCCGATTCCTGGTAATAGGATTCGAGATTGGCCGGGATCTGCAGGTGGATCACGAAGCGGGTATCGCTCTTGTCGATGCCCATGCCGAAGGCATTGGTGGCCACCATCACGCGCCGCTCGCCCTCCATGAACAGGTCCTGGTTCATCTTTCGCTCGGCTGCCGACAGCTTGCCGTGGTAGAGCGTGACCGATTCGCCGGCTTCTTCGAGCACGGCCAGCATCTCCTCGGCCACCTTGACGGTGGCGACGTACACGATGCCGACGCCTGGCGTCTGCTGCACCAGGCGCAGCGCCCCCTGGTATTTCTCCCTGGCGCTGGTGACTTGCCGCACGCGGTAATGCAGGTTGGGCCGGTAGATGCCGGTATTGATCACGTTCAGCTTGCGGCCCAGCTGTTTGCCGATGTCGGCGATCACCTCGTCGGTGGCGGTGGCCGTGAGCGCCAGCACCGGCGGGCGGCCGATCGCCTCGATCGCGGCGGCCAGGCCAATATAGGCCGGGCGGAAGTCGTGGCCCCATTGCGAGATGCAATGCGCCTCGTCGATCACGACGATGTCGAGCGTGACCTTGCGCAGCACGTCGATGAAGTCGGGCGAGACCAGGCGTTCCGGCGTGCAGAACACGATCTCGCAGGATTCGCTGGCGATCGCCTCGAGCGCCGCGTGTTCTTCTTCGGCGCACAAGCTGCTGTTGACCTGGACCGAGCGGATGCCGATCTCTTCCAGCTTCTCGAGCTGGTCCTTCATGAGGGAGATGAGCGGGGAAACAACGACCGTGATCCCCTCCAGCATCTTGGCCGGGATCTGGTAGCACAGCGACTTGCCGCCGCCGGTAGGCATGATGGCCAGGGTGTCCTTGCCGTCGAGCACGCTGTCGATCACGCGCTGCTGGCCTTCGCGCAGCTGCGCGATGCCGAACACGGCGTTCAGGAGGCGTCGGATGGTATTGCGGCGCACGGCGAGCAGGCCGCGGTGCATGAGGGTGGGATCGTGTCGGGTCATGATGACGCCGACTTTATTAGTACGGCGACAACTCGACTATAGGACGCCACCTACTTCAAGCGTAGGAGGTCAACTTTTGGCGGGGTCGTCACGTTATGGGTGTAGTGCCAAGGCTACTTGTGTCAATTGTGCGACACAAATTCTCGAGCCTGTCAGAATTTCTGTGTGGAACGGGGTCATGAAATAATCCCGAAAGGACTGTTCCATGACCGAAGTGATGACCACCAAGAAGCCCAAAA
>NZ_JBNDIK010000043.1:0-25964 GCF_050434365.1 Massilia sp. UYP32 | reverse complement strand
AACGATGAAGTCTGGCTGAATCCGGAACGGAAACCGCCAGAGCAATTAAGAAAAGCCGCATGACTTGACGCGACATCTTTGTTGACAACTACCGCTATCGTCGAGCCAAACTTTCTCAAAGTGGGCAAGTTTGAGAAGTTTCAAGTAGCTTTCGAACTAACTGTAATCAACCCCGCCTTTCTCCAGGCCTGAACCCACCTGCCGCCGCGATCGATTCAATTATTGAATCAGACACGACAGCATTTGAATTGCTCGGGAATCGATCCCGGTCCTATGATGGCTCTGCCGCGCCGATATTCACTGGCGCCGGCTGCGTACGGATGACAAACAATCCGGCCATATCACAGGAGACAAGCATGAAACAACTGGCAGCGCTGGCGCTGGCCTGCGCCGGCACCGTCGCCCATGCGCAGGCGTCCGTGACCTTCTACGGCATCGTCGACGCCGGCATCATCGTCGAAGATGGCGGCGCGAACGGGCGGATCACCAAGGTCACGAGCGGCGTCGGCGCCGCCTCGCGCTTCGGCTTGCGCGGGGTGGAGGACTTGGGCGACGGCGTGTCGGCCTTTTTCACCCTGGAGGGCGGCGCCAAGATCGACACCGGCGAAATCGACGCCGCCGGCACGATCTTCAACCGCCAGTCCCTGGTCGGCCTGCGCGGCGGCTATGGCGCGGTGGCCCTGGGCCGCCAGTACACGCCCTACCACACCGCGATGGTGACCATCGTCGATCCGTTCAGCACCGGCTACGCGGGCAGCGCCAAGAGCCTGTTCCCCCACAACGGCGCCAATATCCGCACCAGCAACACCATCACCTACGCGACACCCAGGGTGAACGGCTTCGACGCCGAGCTGGCGTACAGCGTCGGCGAACAGGACGACTCCTCGGTGGGGCGCCAGTTCGGCGGCGCGGTCGGTTACGCCGCCGGCCCGCTGGCGCTGCGCCTGGTCTACAACAACAAGAACACCGATGTCCCGGCCAGCGGCGCCACGCCGGCCGTGGAACGGACCCTGGGCCGCAACTACCTGCTGGCCGCATCGTACAAGCTGGCGCGCGTCAAGCTGCATGCGGGGTTCAGCGTCGACAAGGGCTTCAATGCGGCGCCGCTGATCAACCCGAACAATCCCTACGGCGGGACCAGGCCGACGCCGTCGACCGACGGCCGCAGCGTCCTGCTGGGCGTGACGGCGCCGATCGGCGCCGGCACCCTCATGGCGTCGGTGCTGCACAAGGACGACCGCACGGCATTCAACCAGGACGCCAATGCCTGGGGCATCGGCTACCTGTACGCGCTGTCGAAACGCACCGGCCTGTACGCGGCCTATGGCCACGTCGACAACCGCAACGGCGCCGGCTATACCATTGCGAACAATACCGAAGCGGGCAGCGGCGACACCGGCTACAACCTCGGCATGCGCCACAGCTTCTGATCACGCTTGAATACGCTTGAATACTTATAACGAGGAGACATCATGAGAATGAATACGACCGTATCGTCCCTGCTGCTGGGCCTGGCGTTGATGGGCGGCGCGCAGGCCGCGCCATTTCCGAGCAAGGCCATCAACGCCGTCGTGCCCTTCCCGTCCGGGGGATCGACCGACGCCATCGCCCGCGCGATCGGCCCGAAAATCAGCGCGACGCTGGGCCAGCCCTGGGTGGTCGACAACCGTCCGGGCGCCACCGGCGCGATCGGCGCCGGCTACGTCAAGCGCGCGGCTCCCGACGGCCATACGCTGATGGTGGCCTCGATCGCGGTGTACTCGGTCAATCCCCTGCTCCAGAAGCGGCTGCCCTACGATCCATCGAAGGACTTCGACCTGTTGACGGTGGCGGTGCAGGCCCCGAACGTGCTGGTGACGAATGGCACCGTCCCCGCCAACACGGTGGGCGACTTCATCGCCTACCTCAAGAAGCATCCCGGCAAGGTGACCTTCGCCACCTCGGGCGCGGGCAGCTCTGACCACCTGACTGCGGCGCTGTTCTGGCAAAAGACCGGCACCTCGGGGCTGCACGTGCCCTACAAGGGCGGCGCGCCGGCGATCACCGACCTGCTCGGTGGCCATGCCAACGTCTCGTTCCAGAACATCAACGTCGTGCTCGGCCATATCAAGTCCGGCAAGCTCAGGGCCCTGGCCGTGACCGGCGCCAACCGGTCGGCGGCGCTGCCCAACGTGCCCACGCTCGCCGAATCGGGCGTCAAGGACGTCGACGTGTATTCGTGGCAGGCCATCGCCGCGCCGAAGGGATTGCCGAAAGACGTCAAGGCCAGGCTGCACACCTCCATCGTGAACACGCTGCGCGACCCGCAGATCAAGGACAAGCTCAGCGAGCAGGGGTTCGAGATCGTGGCCTCGTCGCCCGAACAGTTCGCCAAGTTCCAGGCCCAGGAACTGGCGCGCTGGCGCGACGTGATCACCAACGGCAAGATCGAGATCGACTGATCCGGCGCCAGCGCTTTTTCCTGAACCTCCACTTTTTTGACCCGTACATCATGCGCAACCCGAATCCGAATGCCCCCGTCGTCACCAGCCTGCGCGTCGTCCCGGTCGCGGGGCAGGACAGCATGCTCCTGAACCTGAGCGGGGCGCACGGCCCCTGGTTCACCCGCAACATCGTCATCCTGACCGACAGCGCCGGCAATACCGGCCTGGGCGAGGTGCCCGGCGGCGAGGCTATCCGCCAGACCATCGAGGATGCCCGCCCCTTCATCATCGGCGCGACCCTGGGCGACTACAACAAGGTGCTGGGCGCCATGCGCAGCGCCTTCGCCGAACGCGACCAGGGCGGCCGCGGCCTCCAGACCTTCGACCTGCGCACCACGATCCACGCCGTCACGGCCGTGGAATCGGCGCTGCTCGACCTGCTCGGCCAGTTCATGGGCGTGCCGGTGGCGGCGCTGCTGGGCGACGGCCAGCAGCGCGACGCGGTCGAGATGCTGGGCTACCTGTTCTATGTGGGCGATCGCAAGCGCACGCCGCTGGCCTACCGCAGCGAGCCGGACGCCGACAACGACTGGTATCGCCTGCGCAACGAAGAAGCGCTCACGCCCGAGGCCATCGTGCGGCTGGCCGAGGCCGCCCAGGCGCGCTACGGCTTCAATGACTTCAAGCTCAAGGGAGGCGTGCTGTCGGCCGACGAAGAGATGGAAGCGATTGTCGCCCTGCACGAGCGCTTCCCCCAGGCGCGCGTGACGCTCGACCCCAACGGCGGCTGGCTGCTGGCCGACGCGATCCGCGTGTGCCGCGACAAGCACGGCATCCTGGCCTATGCCGAAGACCCGTGCGGCGCCGAGAACGGTTTCTCGGGACGCGAAGTGATGGCCGAATTCCGGCGCGCGACGGGGCTGCGCACCGCGACCAACATGATCGCGACCGACTGGCGCCAGATGGCCCATTCGATCCAGCTGCAGTCGGTCGACATCCCGCTGGCCGACCCGCATTTCTGGACCATGCAGGGTTCGGTCAGGGTGGCCCAGCTGTGCGAGATGTTCGGCCTGACCTGGGGTTCGCATTCGAACAACCACTTCGACATCTCGCTGGCGATGTTTACGCACGTCGGCGCCGCCGCGCCGGGCAGGGTCACCGCGATCGACACCCACTGGATCTGGCAGGACGGCCAGCACCTGACCAAACGTCCCCTCACCATCGAAGGCGGCATGGTGCAGGTGCCCCGGCAGCCGGGCCTGGGCATCGAACTCGACCCCGACAAGCTGGAACTGGCGCACCAGGCCTACAAGAACATGGGGCTGGGGGCGCGCGACGACGCGGTCGCCATGCAATACCTGGTGCGCGACTGGAAGTTCGACAACAAGCGCCCCTGCCTGGTGCGTTGAAGCCGTGGCCCGGCGCGTGCGCCGTCTTTAGCGCGGGGCTAGAACAGCTCCAGGTTCGGCGAGGGCGGCGGCGCCGCGCGCTTCGGCGCCAGCGGCGCCGGCCACGCCTTCATGGCCTCGGCCGGGTAATGGCGCAGGAAGCTGCGCGCGACGTCGGTGTCGCGGCAGGCCAGCCAGTCCCCCACCTCCTCCTGCGCCAGCAGCACCAGCGAGCGCTTCTCGTCGCCCGGCTTGTGCATGCGCCGCATCAGCGGATGGTCGTCGGCATTGATGGTGATCTGGGTGAAGGCGGTCGACATCTCCCCATCGGCCTCCTGCCATTCGCGCCACAGGCCGGCCACCCAGAACATCGACTCGTCGGCCATGCCGATCGCGGTGCGCTCGGCGCGTCCGCTCTCGTAGCACGGCTCGTAGAACCACAGCATCGGCACCGCGCACAGCTGCAGGCGGCGCCACGCAGGGGCGAACGAGCGCCGCTCGAGCAGCGATTCGGCGCGCGCATTCATGGTGTCGAAAGGCTTGACCTCGGGCGGGATGTGGCGCCGCGGCACCATGCCATAGCTGGCCACGCAGGCGCCAGGCGGCAAGCCGGGCGCCGCGCGCAGGATCGGCGCCGCGTAATCCTTCCAGGTTTCCTCGGGCCAGTGCCAGTCGCGCGGCAGGATGCTGAAGGCGCCAATGCGGCCGTTGAATTGCTCGGGCGTCGGAGGACGATAATTTACGCACATGAAAAAGACCTGGAAATTGTTGCCTAAAAATAACAGTGCCAGCGAACATGGCGTTCCCCATGATAACTGAAGTGTAAAATGCGTCGTTCACCTTTTAGCAATCGCACCGATGCCGCCAGCCAGCCTTCCCTTCCTGCCCGCCACTGACGAGACTTCGCGACTGATTCTGGCCTTCCCCTGGGACACCACGAGCCTGGGCCCCATCGAAGGCTGGCCGACCGTGCTCAAGACCACGGTGGCCCTGATCATGGCCACCCCGGCGCCGATCGTGACCTTGTGGGGCGAGGACGGCTACATGATCTACAACGACGCCTACCGGGTGTTCGCCGGCGGGCGCCACCCGGTGCTGCTCGGCTCAAAAGTGCGGGAAGGCTGGCCCGAGGTGGCCGACTTCAACGACAACGTGATGAAGGTGGGCCTGGCCGGCGGCACCCTCAGCTACCAGGACCAGGAACTGACCCTGCACCGCAGCGGCCAGCCCGAGCAGGTCTGGATGAATCTCGACTATTCGCCGATCCGCGACCAGGACGGCGCCATCGCCGGCGTGATGTCGGTGGTGGTGGAAACGTCGAGCAAGGTCAAGGCCGAGCGCCATGTGCGCGCCGAGCGCGAGCGCCTGAACACGATGTTCGAGCAGGCGCCCGGCTTCATCTGCCTGCTGGACGGCGCCGAACACCGCTACTCCCTGGCCAACGAAGCCTACCGCGCGCTGACCGGCAACCGCCCCCTGCTCGGCATGCCGGTGGCGCAGGCGGTGCCGGAACTGGCCGAGCGCGGCATCGTCGAGGTGCTCGACCGCTGCTTCGCCGAAGGCACGACCTTCCGCGCCGAGGGCGTCGAACTCACGCTGCGCAATCCCGGACTGGACGCGCCGGCGCACTTCTTCATCGACTTCGTGCTGCAGCCGCTGCGGGACGCCAATGGCGCGGTGTTCGCCACCTTCGTGGAAGGCAACGACGTCACAGAGCGGGTGAGCGCCGAACGCGCGCTGCGCGCCAGCGAGGCGCGCTTTCGCACCTTCGCCCAGGCCATGCCCAACCACGTGTGGGCGGCGCACGAGGACGGCAGCGTCGAATGGATCAACGACCGTGTGCACGAATACGCCAATGCCGGCGCCGCGCCCCAGACCCTGCTGGGCCATGGCTGGAGCCCGCTGGTGCATCCGGACGACGAGCCGCGCTACCGCGCGCTGTGGGACGCCAGCGTGGCGTCCGGCGCCCCGCTCGACGCCGAGATCCGGCTGCGCCGCCACGACGGCGACTACCGCTGGCACCTGGTGCGCGCGCGGCGCGAGCCGGGCGAGGCCGGCGACGGCGCGCTGTGGATCGGCAGCAGCATCGACATCGAGGACCAGAAGCGCGCGAGCGACGCGCTGGCCGCCGTCAACGCCACGCTCGAGGAACGGGTCGAGCGCCGCACGGCCGAGCGCGACCGCATGTGGCGGCTGTCGAAGGACATCATGCTGGTGGCCGACTTGCAGGGGACCTTGTCCGCCGTGAACCCGGCCTTCACGACCATCCTGGGCTGGCTTGAATCCGAGGTGCTCGCAACTCCTCTGCTCGACCTGGTGCACCCGGACGACCGCGAATCCACCACGCGCCAGATCGAGGTGCTGCGCCTGGGCGGCCAGGTTTACCGCTTCGAGAACCGCTATCGGCGCAAGAACGGCAGCTGGTGCAACCTGTCCTGGACCGCCTCGCCCGACGACCAGTACATCCACGCGGTGGGCCGCGACATCAGCACCGACCTGGCCCGGATGGAGGCCATGCGGCGCACCGAGGCCGCGCTGCAGCAGGCGCAGAAAATGGAGACCATCGGCAAGCTGACCGGCGGCGTGGCGCACGACTTCAACAACCTGCTGCAGGTCATCGGCGGCAACCTGCAGCTGATCGCGCGCCGCGCCGACGGCCTGCCCGAGATCAAGAAGCGCGTCGAGAACGCCATGAACGGCGTCGAGCGCGGCGCCAAGCTGGCCAGCTCCCTGCTGTCGTTCGCGCGCCGCCAGCCGCTCGAGCCGAAGGCGGTCAAGATCGGCCGCCTGCTGGCCAGCATGGAAGACATGATGCGGCGCGCGCTGGGCGAGGAGATCGACGTCGAGATGGTGATCTCGGGCGGCCTGTGGACCACCGAGGTCGACCCGGCGCAGCTCGAGAACGCGATCCTGAACCTGGCGATCAACGCCCGCGACGCCATGGACGGCGCCGGCCGGCTCACCATCGAGGTCGCCAATGCCGCGCTGGACGCCGCCTACTGCGCCGCGCACACGGAGGTCGCGCCCGGCCAGTACGTGCTGCTGGCCGTGAGCGACACCGGCAGCGGCATGCCGCAGGAAGTCATCGACCAGGCCTTCGAGCCCTTCTACTCGACCAAGCCCGAGGGCAAGGGCACCGGTCTCGGTCTGTCGATGGTGTATGGCCTGGTCAAGCAGTCGGGCGGCCACGTCAAGATCTACAGCGAGGTCGGCGAAGGCACCACGGTCAAGATCTACCTGCCACGTTCGCTGCAGGCCGAGGACCACGCCGGCGAGCAGCTGGCGCAGCCGGCGACCGGCGGCCACGAGACCGTGCTGGTGGTCGAGGACGACGAGCAGGTGCGCCTGACCGTGGTCGACATGCTGGCCGACCTGGGCTACCGGGTGCTGCGCGCCGGCGACGCCGCCTCGGCCCTGACCGTGATCGACAGCGGCATCCACATCGACCTGCTGTTCACCGACGTCGTGATGCCGGGTCCCCTGCGCAGCCCGGAGCTGGCGAAGAAGGCGCGCGAGCGCCTGCCGAACGTCGCGGTGCTGTTCACCTCGGGCTATACCGAGAACGCGATCGTGCACGGGGGGCGCCTCGATCCGGGCGTGGAACTGCTCGGCAAGCCCTATACCCGCGACGCCCTGGCGCGCAAGATCCGCCATGTGCTGGCCAACCAGCAGCAGAAGAACGCGGCCCTGCAGCCGGCGGACGGCGCCGCCGCGCCGGCCGGCTCGAAGGCGCGCGTGCTGCTGGTGGAAGACGAGGACGACATCCGCGAGAACACCGCGGAACTGATGCGCATCATGGGCTACGAGGTGCTGGAGGCGGCCAGCGCCGAGGCGGCGCTGGCGCTGCTGGAGCGGCGGCCGGACGTCGTGCTGACCGACCTGCAGTTGCCGGGCCTGGGAGGCGAAGCGCTGGCGCATACGGTAAGGCAAAGATTGCCGCGCGCGCGGGTCGCCTTCATGAGCGGGGCCAGCCACGCGTCGAGCGTGGCCGACGCGCTGCTGCCCAAGCCCTACGACGCCGGACAGCTGCAGGCGCTGCTGGAAAAGCTGGCCTGATCCGGGCGTTCAGGCGTCGCGCCGCATATCGTCCGGCCGTTCACGCGCTGTAGCTGGGGCGATGGATGGCGCTGGCTGTCGTGCACGGTGGCGAGCAAACCGGAAAGCCGGCGCCACCGGCAAGGAATGGTGTTCCAATTGTGCTGCATAACAACGCCACCGCAAGTTACAATAAAGAAACGGATTATCGAGTTTCGCTATCGCAAATTGTGAGAATTTGATAGATTGTTGACTTGCCCGTGCGTATTTGTTGCGCATGTCGGCATGCCTGTATGATGCCCGCTTGGCATGCTTGTCCATCCGGCAAGCATGCTCTGCGCGTTGTTGCCGGCCTTGCCGGCGGGGCACTTAACCATATGCACACCTGAATCCATGAAATCGCACAGCAGTCCATCGCCGGGGCAGCCAGATCCCGCTTCCTCGGAAGTTTGTTCGACCAAGGAGGCCGCAAGCCTGCTCGGCGTGTCGCACCGCACCGTGCAATTGTGGGTGGAGGGCGGCGTGCTGCAGGCATGGAAGACGGCGGGCGGCCACCGCCGCATCCTGCTCTCCTCGGTGCACCGGCTGGTGGCCCAGCGCAACCAGGCGGTGACGGGCGGCGCGGCCGCCAGTTCGCCGGCCGCGCCGGCGGCGCCCTCTTCGGCGCGCCGCATCGTGATGGCCGACGACGACGCCACCCTGCTGCGCCTGTACGAGCTGGAAATCTCGGGCTGGGGCCTGGATGCCGAGCTGATCAAGGCGCGCGACGGCTTCGACGCCCTGATCCGCATCGGCGAAGCCAAACCCGACCTGTTGATCAGCGACTTGAACATGCCGGGCATGGATGGTTTCCGCATGGTACGCACGCTACGCGCCGACCCGCGTTATGGCAAGATGGCCATCATCGTCATCAGTGGGCTGGACCGGGCAACGATCGCTTCGATGGGTTTACCGTCCGACATACCGGTGTTCTCCAAACCGGTGCGTTTCCCCGAACTGCGCGCCAGGGTCGAACAGATCCTCGGCACCAGCGAGCGAGCCATGGAGACTTAACCAGGACCAAGAAGAATGCGACACGAGCCGCACAAGACCGTTCGTACCGCCTTGCCCGATCCCCAGCCCGACGCCGCGCGCGTGCGGGCCTTGCACGAGCTGCAACTGCTCGACACCCCGCCCGAGGAACGCTTCGACCGCATCACCCGCCTGGCCTGCCGCCTGCTGGGCGTGCCGATCTCGCTGGTCGCCCTGGTCGACGCCGAGCGCCAGTGGTTCAAGTCGCGGGTCGGCATCGAGATTGCCGAAACCTCGCGCGCCGCCTCGTTCTGCACCCACACCATCCAGCACGCCGACGGCCTGGTGATCGAGGATGCCCGGCAAGACCCGCGCTTCGCCGCCAATCCCTTCGTGCTGGGCGAGCCGCGCGTGCGCTTCTATGCCGGCATCCCGCTGGCCGCGCCCGACGGCAGCCGGATCGGCGCCCTGTGCGTGATCGACAGCCAGGCGCGCCAGTTCGACCAGGACCAGATGGCGACCCTGCGCGACCTGGCGGCGATCGCCGGCGACGAGCTGCGCGCGCGCCCGGCCGGACGCCCGGCGCCCGAAGGCTGGGAAAAAGCCCTGGTCGCCCACTTGCCGGACGGAATCCTGATGCTCAACGTCCATGGCGTGATCGTCGCCGCCAACCCGGCCGCCGAAAAGATCTTCGGCGCCAGCGGCGCCATGCTGGCCGGCCGCCCGCTGGCCGAACTGCTCGACGAAGACCTGGTGAGCCGGCGTCGCGCCGGCCTGCTGGTCGAGGGCGCCCCCTATGAGACCGGGGCCAGGCGCCTGGACGGCAGCCGCTTCCCGGTCGAGTTCTCGTATTGCCGCATGGCCTGGGCCGCGCGGCCGAAATTCGCCGTCACGGTGCGCGACATCACCCAGCGCCGCGCCCAGGAAGAACGCGCACGCGCCACCGACGCGCGCCGGCGCCACCACTTCGCCACCGCCACCCATGAGCTGCGCACTCCGATGTCGAGCGTGCTGGGCTTTTCCGAGCTGTTGCTCAAGCGCGACTTCGACGCCGCCACCCAGCGCGAGCTGGTCGAGATCATCCACCGCGAGTCGGCGCGCCTGGTCGACCTGGTCAACCAGTTGCTCGACCTGGCGCGCATCGAGGCCGGCGGCGCAGCCGAGCTCAAGCTCTCCGCGGTCGCGCTGCCGGCGCTGGTGGAGCAGACCCTGGCCAGCCTGGAAGGCCTGGGCCAGGCGCACAGGGTGCGCACCGACCTCGCGCCCGGCCTGCCGCCGCTGGCGGCCGACGCGCAAAAGATGCAGCAGGCGCTGACCAATATCGTCAGCAACAGCATCAAGTATTCCGCGCCCGCCACCCCGATCGCGATCAGGGCCTGGCTGGAACGGCGCGACGGGCGGTCCATGGTCGCGATCCGGGTGCGCGACCAGGGCCTGGGCATGACGCCCCAGCAGCAGGCCCAGGTGTTCGATGCCTTCTACCGGGTCGACCGCGAGTCCGGCGTGCCGGGCAGCGGCCTGGGCATGACCATCCTCAAGGAAATCGTCGACCTGCATGGCGGCCAGATCGTGCTCGAATCGCAGTTCGGCGTCGGCACCGAGGTCACATTGTACTTGCCTCCCGTCCTCACCGAAGAAGGAGTCGGCTGAGGCGGTTGTACCGCCCGCGCCACACCTGCCCCATCCTTCCTCGGTTTGCTCAGCGGTAATTCGGCCGGCCCGTGCTTTGTCCTTGACAGGCAAATGTGAAACGGTAAAATCAGTAAATATGAAAACCGCCGATCAACGAGTTACCGAAGGACGTTCATTCGACCGGGCCGCCTACTGCACCACCAGGCAGGCCGCCGAGCGGATCGGCGTATCGCACCGCACGGTGCAGATGTGGGTCGAGAACGGCACCTTGCAGGCCTGGAAGACGGCGGGCGGCCACCGCCGCATCGCGCTCGACTCGGTCGCACGCCTGCTCGACGAACGGCGGGCCGCCCTGAGCGGCGCGAGCGCAGGGCCCCGGCCTGCGCCGCGATCTGCGCCGCGATCTGCGCCAATTCCGCGTCCGATCGTGCTGGACGGCGCATCCGGCGGCGCCGTGCGCAGCGTCCTGATCGTCGACGACGACGCCATGCTGCTGCGCCTGTATGAGCTGGAGATCTCGACCTGGGGCCTGGGCCTCGCGGTGCGCAAGGCCAGCAACGGCATCGAGGCGCTGGTGCGGATCGGCGAAGCGCGGCCCGACGTGCTGGTGAGCGACCTGCACATGCCGGGCCTGGACGGCTTCGGCATGATCCGCTCCCTGCGCGGCAATCCAGCCACCGCCAGCCTGCCGCTGGTGGTCGTCAGCGGCATGGACAAGCCGGCGGTGCTGGCCCTGGGCCTGCCCGAGGACGTCGCATTCCTGACCAAGCCGGCCCCGCTCGCGGCCCTGCGCGCCGCGGTCACCGCGCGGCTGCCGGCGACACCCTGAACCCGGTCGCACCCGCCACCGCAAGCTCAAGAAAATGAACGAGACGCCCCACCTTCCCGCTTCCCCGCCCGCCGACGAGGCGCGCCGCCTGCAGGTCTTGATCGACCTGGACCTGCTCGACTCGCCGCCCGACGAGCGCTTCGACCGCATCACGCGGCTGGCCGCGCGCCTGTTCGGCGTGCCGACCGCGCTGGTCAGCCTGATCGACGCCGAGCGCCAGTGGTTCAAGTCGCGCGTGGGCATGGCGCTGGAGCAGACGCCGCGCGCGGCCTCGTTCTGCGCCCACGCCATCCTGCAGGACGACGTGATGGTGGTGGCCGATGCCTGCAAGGACGCGCGCTTCGCCGACAGCGCGCTGGTGCGGGGAGAGAGCGCGGTGCGCTTCTATGCCGGCTCGCCGATCGACATCGGCGACGGCACGCGCATCGGCACCCTGTGCATCATCGACCGCGTGCCGCGCGAATTCGGCCCCGACGAACGCACCCTGCTGCGCGACCTGGCCGGCATCGTCGCCAATGAAGTCGCCGCCCTCGAACTGAAGGCCGTGGCCGAGCGCGAACGGCGCAATGCCCAGACCGTGCGCGCCCTGCTCGAACACCTGCCGGACGGCGTGCTGCTGTTCGACGCGGCCGGCACGATCCAGTCGTGCAACCCGGCCGCCGAACGCATGTTCGGCGCGCCTTGCAAGGTGCTGGCCGGGGTGCCGCCCAGCACCCTGATCGGCATCCAGCCCAAGCCGGTGGCGCGGCATGAAGGCAATGGCCGGCGCCCGGACGGCAGCATCTTCGCGGCCGAGGTCTCGATCGCCGAGATGACGCTCGACGGCCAGGGTTACCTGGTAGCCACGGTGCGCGACGTCGCCTGGCACCGCGCCGAGCAGGAGCGCGTGCGCGAGGCCAACCGGCGCCGCTACGAGTACTTCCGCACCGCCAGCCACGAGCTGCGCACGCCGATGGCCAGCATCCTGGGCTTTTCGGAATTGCTGCTCAAGCGCGACTTCGACGCCGCCACCGGCCGCGAGCTGATCGACATCATCCACCGCCAGGCCACGCGCCTGATCGGCCTGGTCAACCAGATGCTCGACCTGGCGCGCATCGATTCGGGCGGCTCGGACCAGATGCACCCGGGGCCGCTCGACCTGGCCCAGGTGCTGGAGCAAGTGAAAGCCGGGATCGAGGATGCGGCGCAGGCCCGCCGCATCGTCCTGCGGCCGGCGCCGGACCTGGCGCCGATCGTGGCCGACCCGCAGCGCGTGCAGCAGGCGCTGGCCAATATCGTGGCCAATGCCCTGGCCTATTCGGCGCCCGACAGCCAGGTCGAGATCGGCATCGGGCCCCAAGCGCGCGACGGCCGCCCGGGCGCCGCCGTGACCGTCAGCGACCGCGGCGTCGGCATGACGCCTGAACAGCGAACCCAGGTGTACGACGCCTTCTGGCGCGCCGGCGCCCTGCCCGACGTGCCGGGCAACGGCCTGGGGATGACCATCGTGCGCGAGATCGTGGCGGTCCACTGCGGCCTGGTGGAAATCGCCTCGAACCCCGGGGACGGCACCCGCGTGACCGTCTGGCTGCCGCGGGACGGCGTGCCCGCCGACCCGGAGGCCGCTCGATGACGCGCCGCATCCTCGTCGTCGACGACCAGCCCGACCTGCGCCTGTTGATCCGCCTGACCCTGCGCGCGCTGGGCGAGGTGAGCCAGGCGTCCAGCGCCGAGGCCGCGCTGGCCGAGCTGGCGCGCTGCGTGCCCGACCTCCTGATCCTGGACGTCTGGCTGGGCGAAGGCATCAGCGGCCTGGAACTGTGCCGCAAGCTGAAGGACGCGCCTGCGACCGCCGGCATGAAGATCATGCTGCTGTCGGCCTGCGGCCAGCAGAGCGACGTGGCGGCCGGCCTGGCCGCGGGGGCGGACTACTACATGGTCAAGCCCTTCAGTCCGGAGGCGCTGGTGGAGGCTGCCGCCGGCCTGCTCGCGTAGGGTCGACGGCTCCAATACTTTCAGGGAGACGCATCGTGGGCAACCAAGGCAACCACCACCAGATCGACAACATCGAATTCAACGTCGCCGACATCACCCGCAGCAAGGCCTTCTATGGCGAGGTGTTCGGCTGGTCCTTCGTCGACTATGGCCCCGGCTATACCGAGTTCCGCGACGGCCGCCTGGCCGGCGGCTTCACGACCGACGGGCCGGTGCGCGCGGGCGGCCCGCTGGTGATCCTGCACTCGAACGACCTGGAAGCGACCCAACGCCGGGTCGTCGACGCCGGCGCCCGCATCAGCAAGGACATTTTCTCGTTCCCCGGCGGACGGCGCTTCCATTTCATCGATCCGGACGGCTACGAGCTGGCCGTGTGGACGGCCGACGCCGGCGCCTGACACGGCCTTCAGGCCGCGAGCGCGCGCTCCGACACCCTCGAGGGCAGGTCGACGTGGAAGCACGTGCCGCCGCCCGCGCGGTCCTCGAACGACAGTTCGCCGCCATGCTCGACCATGATCTGGCGGCTGATCGCCAAGCCGAGCCCTGAACTGGTCTTGCGGTCCGAGCCCGGATCGGCCTGGGCGAAGCGCTGGAAGATGCGCGCGCGAAATTCCGGCGGGATGCCCGGCCCGCGATCGGCCACGCTGATGCGCAGGCCGCGGCTGCTGCGCGCCAGCGTGACCTCCACCGCGCCCTGGGGCGGCGAATACTTGAGCGCGTTCGACAGCAGGTTCATCAGCACCTGGGTGATGCGGTCGCGGTCGACCTCGGCCGGCTGCCGCTCCAGGCCCGCTTCGCAGCGGCTGCGCAGTTCGACCCCGGCATCCTGGGCCTGGACCCGCATCGCGCCGAGCGCGTCTTCCACGATCGGCATCAGAGGCTGGGGCCTGGGCACGGCCGACAGGCGGCCCGATTCGATCTTTTCCACGTCCAGCATATCGCTCACCAGACGCACCAGGCGTTCGCAGTGGCGGTGCGCGATCTCGACCAGTTCCTGGATCTCGCCATCGATCGTCCCGGCCGCGCCGCTCTTGAGCAGCGAAAGCGAGGCGCGCATCGAGGTCAGCGGCGTGCGCAGCTCGTGCGAGACGGTGGCCACCAGCTCGTTCTTCATCTGATCGACGCGCTTCCTGAGCGAGACATCGTGCAGGAAGATGCTGAAGAAGCTGCGCTCGCCGATGCCGGCGATGCCGGCCGTCATCTCGATCGCGAATTCCTCGCCCTGGCGCGTGCGCACGGTGCGCTCGACGCGCCGGTTCAGGGCGCCTGTGTGGCCGGTGGTGCGGAACTCGACGATGGCGCGCCGCAGCGAGTCGTGGTAGCGCTGCGGCAGCACCAGTTCGGCCAGCGGACGCCCGATCGCCTCGTGGCGGCGCCAGCCGAACATGCGCTCGGCCTGGGTATTCCAGTCGGTGACGACGCCGTCCAGGTCCATGCCGATGAAGGCGTCGTGGGCAGTCTCGATGATGGTGTTGATGTGCTGCGCGTTCTGCTGAACGATGGCGAGGGCACTCGCCAGCTCCTGGGTGCGCTCGGTCACCCGCTGTTCCAGCGTGTGGTTGAGTTCTTCCAGCTCGCGCCCGCGCCGCACCAGGTCGGCCAGCAGCGTGTTCAGCGCGCTCGACAGGCTGCGCACCTCGTCATACGAACGCTCGTCGGGCACTAGGGGCGCGGCGCCGCCGCGGCGGATGCGGTCGGCATAGGCCTGCAGGTTCTTGATCGGATGGGTGATCCAGTTCGCCACCAGCGCGCCGGCGGTCGAGAACAGCACCGCCAGCCCCACCCCGGTCCACAACGCGTACTGGCCGAGCCGGTGCACCGGCGCATAGGCATTGCCCGCCTCCTGGCGCAGCAGCACCGTCCAGCCCAGGCCGGGATAGTCGGCATAGCCGTCGGTCTGGCTGTAGCCGACCAGGTATTCCCTGTCATCCGACCAGCGCTCCAGCACGTAGCCGATGCCGCGCTCGGCGCGCGCGCGGCGCAGGCTGGCGGTGTCGATGGTCGTGCCCTGCAGGCCGGGCGGGCCCAGCAGCACCAGGCCCTTGGTATCGACGATCAGGGCGTCCACCCGACGCCCGGCCTGGATCGGCTCGATCACCGAGCGTTCGACGTCGTGCGCCCACTGCCATGACAGGTGGGCCCCCAGCACCGCGCGCGGCTGCCCATCGGGAGCCTCGATCGGAAACGCGACGTCGACAAAGCGCTGCGGCTCGCCATTCACTGAAGGCAATAGCTTGGCGAGCAGCAGCGCCTCGTGCACGTCGCCGATGTGGGTGCCGGCCAGCGCGTTGGCGAACCACGGCCGCGCCGCCACATTGGCGCCCTCGAGCAATCCGCGCGCGGCCACTTGCACCCGGCCGTCCACGGTGGCGATCCCCAGCCAGCTGTAATAGCCATAGCTGCGATGGGCGTCGTCGAGCATGCGGCGCTGCGATTCCAGCGTCGCATGCGGCCCCAGGTCGGCGATGCGCCGCGCCAGCAGCTTGACCTCGCGGTAGCGCTCATACATGCCGCGGTCGAGCTTGTCCGCGGCCTGCTGGGCCAGCTCGCCCAGGCCGAAGCCGATGCTTTCGCGCACATGGTCGCGCGCCTGGTTCTGGACCAGGGCGACCAGGATGATGGTGAGGACGGCGCACAGAACCGAGGTTGCGAGCGCCATGTAGCCTGCCAGTCCGCGGGGAAGCAGGGTGCGCGGCAGATTCCGGACAATTGGCATACGCATCAACGAGAACTTGTATGGGATATGTAACCGGTCGATTTTACGTGAATAGTTGCTCTACGAGAACTCGTGACAGGCCCTGTTCAATATCTTCCGTGGCCTGTTCGCCACGGCCGGATCAGTTTATTGACATTCTAGCTTGTCAGAAGTGCTAGCTCACCGGCAACACTGGTTTTGACCCGCAATTTCTTTCGGTAGCAGCCCGGGATTGACCAGGATTTCATGTGTCATCCCGGTGCACGATCGCCGCACCTGCTGCGGGTCGCTGCATGGCCCCGACTTGATCCGGTCGACACCGCTCGCTGGACAATACGGAACAATCGGTGTTGCCGGCGATTTCACCCATGGTCCCGGCGCTCCCACTCACCATGCCGAAAGGACACACGATGGCCACCTTCACCACCCGCGACGGCGTCGACATCTATTACAAGGATTGGGGCCGCGGCCGGCCGGTCGTGTTCTGCCACGGCTGGCCGCTGGGCGCCGACAGCTGGGAAGCGCAGATGCTGCACCTGTCGCACAACGGCTTCCGTACGATCGCACACGACCGGCGCGGACACATGCGCTCGAGCCAGCCGTGGGACGGCAACGATATGGACCATTACGCCGACGACCTGGCCCAGTTGCTCGAATTGCTCGACCTCAATGACGTCTGCCTGGTCGGCTTTTCGACCGGCGGCGGCGAGGTGGCGCGCTACGTCGGCCGCCATGGCACCGGCCGCATCGCCCGGCTGGCCCTGATCGGCGCCGTGCCGCCGCTGATGGTGCAGCGCCCCGACAACCCCGACGGCGTGCCGCGCGAGGTGTTCGACGCCATCCGCGCCGGCCAGCTCGAGAACCGCGCCCAGCTCTACCTCGACATCCCGTCCGGCCCCTTCTATGGCTTCAACCGGACGGGCGCGACGCCATCGCCGGGATTGATCCAGTCGTGGTTCCTGCAGGGAATGCTGGGCGGGCACAAGAATACCTACGATTCGATCGCGGCGTTTTCCGAGACCGACTTCCGCGACGACCTCAGGAAATTCGACAAGCCGACGCTGATCATCCACGGCGACGACGACCAGGTGGTCCCGATCGACGTCGGCGGCCGGGCTTCGGCGCGGCTGGTGCCGCACGCGACCTTCATCGCCTATGCCGGCGCGCCGCACGGCTTGACCGAGACGCACAAGGACCGGGTCAATGCCGACCTGCTGGCCTTCGCGCGCGGCGAAACCGTGGGCCACTAAGCTGGATACTCCCCCATGCCGGACCACGCAGGCAAGATACTCCCCCTCCCTGCTGCGGCGCGAGCGTGCAGGACGCGCCGCAGGTCGTGCGGTAAATTGCTATCGCTCAGCCGTTAGCGGCGCGACAAGAAAATCTATCGCTCATCCATGGCCATTCTGGCACACGGGAAGGCACATTAACTAAAATTAATCATTCGCACACCCCGTCTTAAGCCTGCGCCGGGCATGATCGAAGGTTGGGAAAATATCGCTCTCAACCTTGCAATCCGGATCCAACCACATGCCCTCGACCACTTCCTCACGCCGGCGCCAGCCGGCCCTTGGCGCCGCCGCGCTGGCGGCGCTGCTGCTGTCCGCCTGCGCCAAAGACCCGAAACCCGTCGCGCCCGCCGTTCCGGAGGTGGCCGTCCTGACGATGAACACGTCCAACGTGGCGCTCAACATCGCCCTGCCGGGTCGCACCGCGCCCTTCCTGCTGGCCGAGGTCCGGGCCCGGGTCGACGGCATCGTGCAGGAGCGCCGCTTCAGGGAAGGGGCCGACGTCAAGTCGGGCGAGCCGCTGTACCTGATCGATCCGGCGCCCTACCGCGCCGCGCTGGCCAGCGCCGAGGCCGAGCTGCAGCGGGCCCAGGCCACCCTGGCCAGCAATACCTCCCAGCTCAAGCGCAACCAGGTGCTGGTGAAGGAAAACGCTGTCAGCAAGCAGGAATTCGAAAACGCGGAAGCCGCCCAGCTCGAAGCCGCGGCCGACGTCGCCGCCGCCAAAGCCGCCGTCGAGAGCGCCCGCATCAACCTGGGTTACACCAGCGTCAGCGCGCCGATCACCGGCCGCAGCAGCGTATCGGCGGTGACGCAAGGCGCTTACGTCCAGGGCAGCGCCGCCACCCTGATGACCACCATCCAGCAGATCGACCCGATGTACGTCGACCTGCAGCAATCGAGCGTCGACGGCCTGCTGCTGCGGCGCGAGATCGCCGCCGGGCGGGTGCGCATGGACGGCGCCAACGCCGCCAGGGTCAGCCTGACCCTGGAGGACGGCAGCACCTACGCTCGCAGCGGCACGCTCGAGTTTTCCGGCGTGACGGTCGACCAGGCCACCGGCGCGGTCACCCTGCGCGCGCGCTTCCCGAATCCCGACAAGCTGCTGCTGCCCGGCATGTTCGTGCGCGCCAGCGTCAGCCAGGGCGTGCGCCAGTCGGTGATGCGGGTGCCGGCGCCGGCCGTCTCGCGCACCCCGCAGGGCACCGCGACCGTCATGATCGTGGACCGCGAGAACAAGGCCCAGCTGCGCACCGTGCGCACCGGCGCCCTGGTCGACGGCTACTGGCTGATCGACGAAGGCCTGAAGGAAGGCGAACGCGTGGTGGTCAGCGGCACCCAGAAGCTGCGTCCCGGCACCGTGGTCAGGATCGGCGCGCCGTCGGTGCCCGCCAGCCAGGCGCCGGCGGCGCCGGCCACCGCCGCCGCCGGCACTGCCACGGCCGCAGCGCGCCAGGGATAAGCGACGATGCCAAAGTTCTTCATCCAGCGTCCGATCTTCGCGATCGTGATTTCCCTGTTGATCATGCTGGTCGGCGGGATCGCCCTGTTCAAGATGCCGGTCGAGCAGTATCCGCCGGTGTCGCCGCCGTCGGTGCAGATCCAGGCCACCTTCCCCGGCGCCTCGGCCGACACCATGCAGAACACCGTGGTCCAGGTGATCGAGCAGCAGATGACGGCGATCGACAACCTGCTCTACATGCAGTCGACCAGCGACGACACCGGCCGCTCGACCACCACCCTGACCTTCACCGCCGGCACCGATCCCGACATCGCCCAGGTGCAGGTGCAGAACAAGCTGCAGACCGCGGTGCCGCGCCTGCCGAGCGAGGTGCAGCAGTCCGGCCTGCAGGTGACCAAGTCGACCTCGGACTTCCTGATGGTCGCCGCCTTCGTGTCGGACGACGACAGCATGACCAAGTTCGACATCGCCAACTACGTGGCCTCGAACATCCAGGATCCGCTCAGCCGCATCCCGGGCGTGGGCAGCATGAACCTGTTCGGCACCCAGTACGCGATGCGCGTCTGGCTCGACCCGGTCAAGCTGACCAGCTACCAACTGACCCCGCTCGACGTGGCCGACGCCATCCGCGCCCAGAACGTGCAGATCGCGGGCGGCGCGCTGGGCGGCCTGCCGGCCGTCCCCGGCCAGATGCTCAGCGCCACCATCAACCAGGCCACCATGCTGCGCACGCCCGACGAGTTCAAGCGCATCCTGCTCAAGGTGCAGCAGGACGGCTCGTCGGTGCGCATCGGCGACGTGGCGCGGGTCGCGCTGGGCCCCGAGAACTACAACGTCGACGTGCGCCTGAACGGCAAGTCGGCGTCGGGCCTGGGCATCCAGCTGGCGCCGAACGCGAATGCTCTGGAGACCGCGGAACGGGTGCGTGCGCGCCTGGAAGAGCTGGGCCAGTTCTTCCCGCCGGGCCTGCGCACGGTCTACCCGAACGACGTCACCCCCTTCATCGAGGAATCGATCAGCGGCGTGGTGCACACCCTGATCGAGGGCATCGTGCTGGTGTTCCTGGTCATGTACCTGTTCCTGCAAAACTTCCGCGCCACCCTGATCCCGTCGATCACGGTGCCGGTGGTGCTGCTGGGCACCTTCGGCATCATGGCGGCGCTCGGCTTCACCGTGAATACGCTGTCGATGTTCGGCCTGGTGCTGTCGATCGGCCTCCTGGTCGACGACGCCATCGTGGTGGTCGAGAACGTCGAGCGCGTGATGCACGAGGACGGCCTGGGGCCGAAGGAAGCGACCATCAAGGCGATGGGCCAGATCACCAGCGCGCTGATCGGCGTGGCCCTGGTGCTGTCGGCGGTGTTCGTGCCGGTTGCCTTCTCGAGCGGCACGGTGGGCGCGATCTACCGCGAATTCTCGCTGACGGTGGTGGCCTCGATGCTGCTGTCGGCCTTCATCGCGCTGACGCTCACGCCGGCCCTGTGCGCGACCATGCTCAAGCCGGTCGATCCGAACCACCATGAAAAGAAGGGCTTCTTCGGCTGGTTCAACCGCTCGTTCGACAACACGCGCGACCGCTACCTGGGCGGCGTATCGCGCATCCTGAAACGGCGCGCCCTGTGGATGGTGGTGTACCTGGTCATGGTCGGCATCGTGATCGCCCTGTTCCTGCGCCTGCCGGGCGGCTTCCTGCCCAAGGAAGACCAGGGCTTCATGTTCGTCCAGGTGCAGACCCCGGCCGGCAGCAGCCAGGAAATCACCGGCCGCGTGCTGGAAGAGATCAGCCAGTACCTGCTGAACGAAGAAAAGGCGGTGGTCGAGGCCACCTTCATGACCAACGGCGCCTCTCAGCCGCAGCGCGGCCAGAACCAGGGCCGCCTGTTCGTGCGCCTGCGGCCATGGGACGAGCGCAAGGGCGACGAGCTGGGGGTGTCGGCGCTGGCCAGCCGCATCAGCGCGCGCTACGCCAATTTCCAGGGCGCGGTGATCAATACCGTCGAACCGCCGTCGATCCGCGGCCTGGGCTCGGCCACCGGCTTCAACCTGCAGCTGCAGGACCGCGGCGGCCTGGGCCACGAGGCGCTGGGGCAGGCGCGCGACCGCCTGCTCGAGCTGGCCGCCAAGGACCAGCGGCTACAGCGCGTGCGCTTCTCGGGCCAGGCCGACAACGCCACCTACAAGATCGACATCGACCGCGAAAAGGCGGCGGCGCTGGGCGTCGACCTGACCCAGGTCGACCAGATCTTCTCGACCGCCTGGGGCTCGCGCTACATCAACAACTTCCTGGACACCGACAACCGCATCAAGCGCGTCTACATCCAGGCCGACGCCCAGTTCCGCATGAACCCGGACGACCTGCGCCACCTGTACGCGAGGAATGGCGACGGCGCGATGGTGCCCTTCTCGTCCTTCGCCACCGCGCGCTGGACCTGGGGCTCGCCAGCGATGGCGCGCTACAACGGCATCGAGTCGGCCGAGATCCAGGGCCAGCCGGCGCCGGGCTACAGCACCGGCGAAGCGATGGCCATCATGACCGAGCTGGTGGGCCAGTTGCCGCAGGGCATCGGCTACGAATGGAGCGGCATCTCGCTGCAGGAATCGCAGGCCGGCGCCCAGGCGCCGCTGCTGTACGCGCTGTCGATCCTGGTCGTGTTCCTGTGCCTGGCGGCGCTGTACGAAAGCTGGGCGATTCCGATCTCGGTGATCATGGTGGTGCCGATCGGCGTGCTGGGCGCGCTCGGCGCGGCGACCGCCTTCGGCATGGAAAACGACGTGTTCTTCCAGGTGGGCCTGTTGACCACCATCGGCCTGTCGGCCAAGAACGCGATCTTGATCGTCGAATTCGCGCGCGAGCTGCAGATGCAGGGCATGGGCCTGGTGGAGGCGGCGCTGGAAGCGTCCAAGGTGCGTCTGCGCCCGATCATCATGACCTCGATGGCCTTCATCCTGGGCGTGACGCCGCTGGCGATTTCGAGCGGCGCCGGTTCGGGCAGCCAGAACGCGCTGGGCATCGGCGTGATCGGCGGGATGATGACGGCGACCTTCCTGGCGACCTTCCTGATCCCGCTGTTCTACGTGCTGGTCGCGGGCCGCTCGAAGCCGCCGGTGGCCCACACGCCGCCGCCCGCGCCGGCGCACGCGCCGAAGGCCGAGGCCGAGGCCGAGGCCGAGGCAGCGGATACAATGCCGACTTCCCAATGAGACTGCCGTGAAACTGTTACTCGTCGAAGACAATGAACGCGTGGCCCGCTTCGTCAAGAAGGGGCTGACCGAGGCCGGCCATACGGTCGACCACGCCGACAATGGCCGCGACGGCATGTACCATGCCGTCAGCGAGCCCTACGACGCGATCGTCATGGACCGCATGCTGCCGGGCGGGATTGATGGCCTCGGCATCATCGAAGCCCTGCGCCAGCAGGGCAACCGGGTGCCGATCCTGATCCTCTCGGCGCTGGACGGCGTGGACGACCGCATCCGCGGCCTGCGCGCCGGCGGCGACGACTACCTGACGAAACCGTTCGCCTTCGGCGAGCTGCTGGCGCGGCTCGACGCCCTGCTGCGCCGCTCGCAGAGCCAGGCGGTGGAAACCGTGATGAGCCTGGGCGACCTGTCGGTCGACATGCTGGCGCACCGCGTCACGCGCGCCGGCCGCCCGGTGGCGCTGCAGCCGCGCGAGTTCAAGCTGCTCACTTACCTGCTGCGCCACGCCAACCAGGTGGTGACGCGCACCATGCTGCTCGAGAACGTGTGGGATTACCACTTCGACCCGCAGACCAACGTCATCGACGTCCATATCAGCAAGCTGCGCCAGAAGATCGACGCGGGCTTTGCGACGCCGCTGCTGCGCACCGTGCGCAACGCCGGCTACATGCTGACCGACCAGCCGTGAGACACGTCCTTTGAACCTGCGCCTGCCCAGCTTTTCCGCCCGCACCATCGCGATCGGCTACGCCGTCGTCACCCTGCTGGTGCTGGCGATGTTCGCCGCGCCGCTGTGGTTCGCCTGGCACAAGAACATCGGCGAGGTGCGCACCCAGTTGCTCAAGTCGGACGCCCGCCACCTGCGCAATCTGTTCGAGCGCCAGGGGCCGCCGGCGCTGGCGGCGGCGATCGACAGCCAGGTCCATGGCGTCAACGACGGCGTGCGCAAGATCATGCTGTTCGTGGCGCCCGACGGCGCCAAGCTGGCCGGCAACCTGCCGGAATGGCCCGAGGGCGTGCCCGAGCGCGATGGCCTGTGCCAGGTGACGATCCGGGTCGACGACAAGCCGCGCAACGTGGAGCTGGTGCGGGTGACGCTGGAAGACGGCTATTCTCTCCTGGTGGCCAGCAACCTCGATCGCTTCCAGCAGCTCGAGCGCCTGTTCGCCTATGGCCTGCTGGGCTGCGCGCTGGCGGTGCTGGTGGGGGCGGCGCTGGGCGGCGTCCTGATCCGGCGCGCGCTCCTGGGCCGGGTGCAGCGCATCAGCCAGACCACGGCCTCGATCATCGAAGGCAAGCTATCGCACCGCCTGGTGGAGCCGCGCGACGGCGACGAGCTGCAGCAGCTGACCCGCACCGTGAACCGCATGCTGGACCAGATCGAGCACCTGGTGACCGGGGTGCAGGACGTCTCCAACGCGATCGCGCACGACCTGCGCACGCCGCTGTCGGAGCTGCGCGCGCGGCTCGAGGAACTGTCGGTGGCGCGTCCGCCGAGCGAAGAAGCCTTCGCCGAGATCGACGCCGCCATCGACGACGTCGATCGCGTGATGGGCATCTTCAACGCGCTGCTGAGGCTTAGCGAGATCGACAGCGGCAGCCGGCGCGGCGGTTTCGTCGAGGTCGACCTGGCCGCGCTGGGGGCCGAGGTCACCGAGTTCTATGGCCCGGTGGCCGAGCTGAAGGACATCGACCTGGGCTTCGACGCGCCCGAGGACTTGCGGGTGGTGGGCGACCCGGTGCTGCTGGCCCAGGCCCTGGGCAATATGGCCGACAACGCATTGAAATACGCGCCGGTGCGTGGCGCGATCGCGATCACGGCGCGCCGCATCGATGCCGAGCGGGTCGCGGTGGTGGTGGCCGACAACGGCCCGGGCATTCCGGAACACGAGCGCACGCGCGTGATCGAGCGCTTCTACCGGGTCGACGCCAGCCGCGGCACGCCGGGCGTGGGCCTGGGCCTGAGCGTGGTCTCGGCCGTCGCGCGCCTGCACGGCGGCAGCCTGACGCTGGAAGACAACCATCCGGGCCTGCGCGCCACCCTGCTGTTGCAGGCCAATCCGGCTGCGCAAACCTATTGAGGCTTTATCTGGAAGCAGCGCCTGCGCGTTCGAGGATGGCATCGATCGAGGCGCGCGCCTCTTGCATCACCCTGGGCACGTCGACGCCGAGCAGGCGGCCGCCGCGCTTGAGAACGACGCCGTCGACGATCACCGTGTCGACGTTGGCCGGCGTGGCCGAGTACACGATCAGGGCGTAGGGATCGGCATTGGCGGCCAGGGACATGTTCAGGGCGCCGGTATCGAGCAGGATCAGGTCGGCGCGCTTGCCGGGCGTGATCGAACCGATCTGGTCGTCCATGCCGATCGAACGCGCCGCCTCGATGGTCGCCAGTTCGAGGATGCGGCGCGGCGCGACCGCCGTTTCCTTTTTGGCGGCACCCGATTCGGTGAGCGCAAGCAGGCGCATATTGGCGAACAGGTCGGCGCTGCCCGCCAGCGCCGTGCCGTCGATGCCCAGGCCGATGCGACCCACGGCCGCGTAGTCGCTGAGGACGGTCAGGCCATAGCCGACGCGCTGCTCGGTGACCGGCGTCAGCGAGAGCGCGCTGCCGGCCTGTCGAAATGCCGCCAGCTCGGCGGGCGTGGCGCCGGTGGCGTGCACGATCTGCACGTCCTCCCCTAACAGGCCGCTGGCGGCCAGGGCGCCGTTGCGCTTGCCGCCGGAATGCACCGAGACCGGCAAACCGAGCTTGCGCGCGGCCGCGATCTCGCGGCGGCCGGTCGCGGCCACGTCGGCCTTGCCCTCCCCCACGCCGCGCCAGCCCAGCCCCAGCGTGACCCGCCCCGGCCGCGCCCGCGCCGCCGCGGCGGCGAGCAGGTCGAGGTCGACGCTCTCGGCCGGCCCCAGGTCGTCATGCGCGCCAGCGAGCAACCGGGCGCGGATGCCGCTTTGCAGCAACGCCTGTTCGGCCGCCTCGAGGTGCGCCGGGCTGCGCAAGTTGTGGAAGAAATCGACGGTGGTCGTGACGCCCGAGGCCAGAGTCTCGATGGCGCCGACATAGGTGCCGATGCGAACGTCGTCCGGCGTGTAGTGCCGCCCCAGTCGCTTCTTGAGCGCGAAATAGTCGGTGTCCGGCGTATTGCGAAACTGCCCGCGCGCCGCGCTCAGCCACAGGTGGTTATGGGTGTCGACCAGTCCCGGCAGCAGGATCATGCCGCGCGCATCGATCCGCTCGGCCCCGCCGCCTCGAGCTCGGGCCCGACAGCGACGATCCTCCCATCGCGCACCAGCACGTCGGCCTCGCGCCGGTCGCCCTGCTGCGGATCGAGGCTGACGACATGCGCATTCTGGATCAGCAAGGCCCGCTGCTGTCCCAAAGCGCCCTGGCACGACGCAAACAAGAAAGCGAGCACGACACAATGCAAGAGACGCGACATGGCAATTTCCAGGCAATGAGACTGCACCCATTCTACAAGCCAATACCGCCGAGCCGCGCGCGCTTACAAGCGCACTAATGAGGGTCAGAGTAAAATTGTTTGACAACTTCAGTAAATCAATTGGTCAATAATTCGACTCGGACCCTAATTATTGGGCAATATCTCTGGTCTAGCTGAGAAATCGATGTCGAACTGATCGGCAATCTAAGAAATTGCTCGATAAATCGACGCTGACCCTCATTATTCGCGCCCTATTGAACGCCATTTTTATTGCAAACGCAGAACTAATTAGAATGGAGAACGATATTCATCGCTGATAGCGCTCGCACGGGCCAAAAATAAAGAGGGTCAGTGTCGAATTGTTTGCCAATTTTTGAAAATCAATTGGCTAATAATTCGACTCTGACCCTCTTTATTTCGCTGCCTGATTACAGACAGCTGCTCATTGAGAATAGCTGCCGATCAAGCGGAGAAATTGCTCAATAATTCTACTCTCGTATATTGAAGGTGCCGCGGCGGAGCTGGTCTATGATGGCGACGAAGCGGTCGGGCGGAGTGATGCCGAACGACTCGAGTGCCGTTGAG
>NZ_JBNDIK010000042.1:0-32243 GCF_050434365.1 Massilia sp. UYP32 | reverse complement strand
CCAACCAGTTCGCCATCATGTTCGGCGAGCGCTTCACGAACGCGATTATCTAACTACGAATTCTGGCCCCGCACACAGAATTTCTGACAGGTCCGAGGCTTCCCGGCCCACGAAGCCGAACCGAGTGGGTTCCGATTCACGCCCTGGGAAGTTTGCTGTGGTCGCGCTCAGCCAATCGTCAGCGACAAAAGCGCCAACGATCAATCCCTGCAAGACTGCCAGCACCACTTCCGCCTCCTTCGCCTTCTCCAGAGAAACCCTCCAAGCAAACCGGGTCGCTTCGTACAGCGATGCTTCCGTTGCCGATCGATTGACCTTGATGAGCAGCGCCCGATGTTCAAATGCCGCCTCCTGAGCAGCGTAGCGTCGCATGATGTCTTCGGCATGCATTACACCGAAGTCCAGGCTGCCGGCTCCCCCTACGACATTTGTCAGCCCGGGGTATGCGTCCATCAGCGCTGCTTCCACTTCGAAAGCAGTTTTCTCTTCGATCATTCCATGTCGGTGAATGACATGGCTCACCTCGAAGCCTGCAATCTGAATTTCCCTGATGCGCTTCAACTTGTCGCCGATATCAGCGTCGGGCAGCTGTGCACGTGCATGAGCGAAGACGCGATTGCCTTTTCCCTTGCCAACGTAAAATGTCTCACCATTTCGAGGATCGATCAGGCGGTACACGTACCATTGGAGCTTCTCTATGACTTCCGAAGGAAAGGACTCTATTTGCATCTGAATCAAATTTTGAAGCGGACGAGATTCGGCCGCGCACATCAGTGACATCCCCGTATAAGGCAAATCTTGCCGACCTTCCGACCGCGAATCGGATCTGCCATAGGAGCGGCGAAAAATCAGTCGAACTTGCTGAAATCCGGCTTGCGCTTCTCGAAGAAGGCGGTGAACGCTTCCTTCGCCTCGGCGCCGGTCAGCATGGCGCTGAAGCGCTCGTTCTCGGCGGCGATGGTTTCCTTCACCAATGCGCCCCGCGCGCGCTTCATCAGCGCCTTTGTGGTGCGGATCGACGCGGGCGGCAGCTTGGCCAGCTTGGCGGCCTGGCCCTGGGCGAAGAACAGCAGCTCGGCGGCCGGCAGCACGCGCGCCACGATGCCCATCTCCAGCGCCTCTTCGGCCACGAACGGTTCGCCCAGCAGCAGTTTCTCGGCGGCGCGCGTGTAGCCGGCCGATTGCGCCACCAGCAGCGACGAGGCGAATTCCGGGCACAGGCCGAGCTGGGTGAACGGCATCGAGAACTTGGCGTTGTCGGCGGCGTAGACCAGGTCGCAGTGCATCAGCAAGGTGGTGCCGATGCCGACCGCGGCGCCGGCGACGGCCGCCACCACCGGCTTCGTTGCGCCTTCCAGCGCGGTCATGAACTGGAATACCGGGCGCTCCGGCGTCATCGCGCCCTCGCCGACGTTGTTCAGGAAATCGTCCAGGTCATTCCCGGCGGTGAAGATCTCGGGCTGGCCGGTGATCAGGATGGCGCGCACCGATGCATCCTGCTCGGCGTCGCGCAGCGCGTCGGCCATGGCCTGGTACATCGCGCCGGTGATCGCGTTCTTGCGTTCGACGCGGTTGAATTCGATGGTGAGGATGCCGTCGGCTTTGGTGAGGCGGATGGTCATGGTGTTGTCTCCAGAATTGTTCATGGGCCGATTGGACGCGTGGGCGGGAGACCCGCCCACCCCACGTCACGCTCGCGGCATTGACGTACGGTGCTTGGATTTCCCGCCCACGCTTGAGATGCGGCGGCGCAGCAAAGCGCCGCCATGTTTGCTTAGACGCGCTCGATGATGCCCGCGGCGCCCATGCCGGCGCCGACGCACATCGTCACCATGCCGTACTTGAGGTTGTTACGGCGCAGCGCGTGCACGACGGTCGCGGCGCGGATCGCGCCGGTGGCGCCCAGCGGGTGGCCCAGGGCGATCGCGCCGCCCATCGGGTTCACTTTGCTGGTGTCCAGGCCCAGGTCGCGGATCACGGCCAGCGCCTGCGCGGCGAAGGCTTCGTTCAGCTCGATCCAGTCCAGCTGGTCCTGCGTGATGCCGGCGGCGGCCAGCGCGGCGGGGATCGCCACCTTCGGGCCGATGCCCATGATCTCCGGCGGCACGCCGCGCACGGCGAACGAGGAGAACTTGGCCAGCGGGGTCAGGTTGTGCTCCTTCAGGATCTTTTCGCTGACGACGATCAGCGCGCCGGCGCCGTCCGACATCTGCGACGAGGTCGCGGCGGTGACCGAACCCTTGGCCGCGAACACCGGCTTCAGCTTGGCCATCGATTCGGCGCTGGCGTCGGCGCGCGGGCCTTCGTCGCTGTCCACGGTGCGCTTCTTGACGCTGATCTCGCCGGTGGCCAGGTTCGGCGTGCGGGTGATGATCTCGACCGGGGTGATCTCGTCCTTGAAGTAGCCGGCCTGCTGGGCGGCGATGGCGCGGCGGTGCGATTCCAGGCCGAAGGCGTCCTGGTCTTCGCGCGAGATCTTCCACTGGTTGGCGACCTTCTCGGCGGTCAGGCCCATGCCGTAGGCCAGGCCCACGTTCTCGTCCTTGAACACGTCCATATTGATCGACGGGTGGTGGCCCATCATCGGCACCATCGACATCGATTCGACGCCGCCGGCGATCATCACGTCGGCTTCGCCCACGCGGATGCGGTCGGCCGCCATCGCCAGCGCGGTGATGCCCGAGGCGCAGTAGCGGTTGACGGTGACGCCGCCCACGGTGTTCGGCAGTCCGGCCAGCACGACGGCGTTACGCGCCACGTTGAAGCCCTGCTCGGCTTCAGGGAACGAGCAGCCGACGATGGCGTCGACGATCAGCGCCGGGTCCAGGTTCGGCACGGCGGCCATGGCGCCGCGGATCGCGTGCACCAGCAGGTCGTCCGGGCGGGTCTTGTTGAACATGCCGCGTGGCGCCTTGCCGATCGGGGTACGGGTCGCTGCGACGATGTATGCGTCTTGAAGTTGTTTGCTCATGTCAGTAGTCCTGTTCAGTCGTCAGCGTTAGTTGCGCACCGGCTTACCGGTCTGCATCATGCCCATGATCCGTTCCTGGGTCTTCGGATTGTTCAGCAGGGCCACGAAGGCCTTGCGTTCCAGGTCGAGGATCCACTGCTCGCTCACCACGCTGCCCTGGTCGATGTCGCCGCCGGTCACGATCTCGGCGATGGTGTCGCCCAGGTGGTAGTCATAGGCCGAGATGAAGCCGCCGTCGCGCATATTGACCATCTGGCCGCGGATGGTGGCCCAGCCGTAACGGCCGGTGACCGGGAAGGTGCGGCGTGCCGGAGCGCGATAACCGGCGTCGAACATGGCGCGCGCGGTGGTCTTCGCCACGTGCAGCAGTTCATACGCGTTGAACACGATGACGTCGTCTTCCTTCAGGTAACCCATGGCCTTCGCTTCCAGCGCCGACTTCGACACTTGCGCGGTGGCCGCGTTCATGAAGCCGTTCTTCAGGAATTGCAGGATGTCGTTGCCCTTGGCTTCATTCGCCGCGCGCAGCGCCGCTTCCTTGAGGCCGCCGCCGGCCGGCACCAGGCCGACGCCCACTTCGACCAGGCCGATGTACGACTCGATCGAGGCCACGCGTTTGCTTGCATGCAGCGCCAGCTCGCAGCCGCCGCCCAGCGCCAGGCCGGCCACTGCGGCGACGACCGGGATGTTCGAATACTTCATCGCCATGAAGGTGTCCTGCAGCTCGCGCACGATCGGCTCCATCGCCTTCGCGCCGCCGGCCATGAAGGCCGGCAGGGCCGATTGCAGGTCGGCGCCGGCCGAGAACGCGCCGCCTTCGGCCGCATCGGTGTTCCAGATCACCACGCCCTTGAAGCCTGCTTCGGCTTCCTTCAGCGCGCGCTGGATGCCCTTGATGACGCCATCGCCGATGACGTGCATCTTGGTCTTGAGCGAGATGACCAGGACCTCGTCGTCCGAATGCCACAGGCGCACGGAGTCGTCTTCGAACACGGTGGTGCCGAAGGTCTTCGCATCCGGACCGCCCAGGCCGACCACCGGCGCGCGGAACTGCTGGCGCTTGTAGACAGGCAGGTCGGACAGCGGCACATAGGCGTTCTTCGTGACCGAGTACGAACCTTCAGGGGTGTGCACGCCCTTCTCCGCGACCGAACCTTCGAACACCCAGCTTGGTAGCGGCGCGTCGCTCAGCGCCTTGCCCGCTTCGATGTCTTCCTTGACCCACTGGGCGATCTGGGTCCAGCCCGCGGCTTGCCAGGTCTCGAACGGACCGACGCTCCAGCCGAAGCCCCAGCGCATCGCGAAGTCGACGTCGCGCGCATTGTCGGCAATCGTATCCAAGTGGAACGCGATGTAGTGGAAGGCGTCGCGGAAGATCGCCCACAGGAACTGCGCCTGCGGGTTGGTCGAATCGCGCATGGCCTTGAATTTCTTGACCGGGTCTTTTTCTTTCAGGATGCGGCCGACGATGTCGGCGGCCTTCGCGCCGCTCGGCACGTATTCTCCGGTGGCGAAGTCCAGGCGCTGGATCTCCTTGCCGACCTTCTTGTAGAAGCCGGCGCCGGTCTTCTGGCCCAGCGCGCCCTTCTCGATCAGCTTGGCCAGGATATCCGGCGTCTTGTACACGCTGAAGAACGGATCGTCCTTCAGATTATCTTGCATGGTCTTGATCACGTGGCCCATGGTGTCCAGGCCGACCACGTCCGCGGTGCGGAAGGTGCCCGACTTGGCGCGGCCCAGCTTGGCGCCGGTCAGGTCGTCGACCACGTCGACCGACAGGCCGAACTTCTCGGCTTCGACGATCGTGGCCAGCATGCCGAAGATGCCGACGCGGTTGGCGATGAAGTTCGGCGTGTCTTTCGCGCGCACCACGCCCTTGCCCAGGGTCGAGGTCAGGAAGGTCTCGAGCTGGTCCAGGATTTCCGGGCGGGTCGCTTCGGTCGGGATCAGTTCGACCAGGTGCATGTAGCGCGGCGGGTTGAAGAAGTGCACGCCGCAGAAGCGCTCCTTCAAGCCGGCATCGAAGCCTTCGGCCAGCTTGTTGATCGACAGGCCCGAGGTGTTCGAGGCGAAGATCGCATGCGGCGCGATGTGCGGGGCGACCTTGGCGTACAGGTCGTGTTTCCAGTCCATGCGCTCGGCGATGGCTTCGATGATCAGGTCGCAGCCCGCCAGCACGTCGAGGTTGTCCTCGTAGTTGGCCACTTCGATCAGGGCCGCGTCATCCTTGTTGCCCAGCGGGGCCGGCGACAGTTTTTTCAGGTTCTCGATGGCGCGCAGGACGATGCCATTTTTATTGGATGGACCGCCGGAGCCTTGCTCCGGCTTTGCCGGCAGGTCGAACAGCACGACCGGCACCTTGGCGTTCACGCAGTGCGCGGCGATCTGCGCACCCATCACGCCGGCGCCCAGCACGGCGACTTTCTTGACGATGAAATTGGACATGTAAGTATTCCTTGGTTAGCGTCGTGACGGGTGATTAAAACAGGTCGGCGTCCAGCGCCGTCAGGTTCGCGGCGCCCGAACGTGCCTGGCGGATCAGCATCGCGGTTTCCGGGTACAGGCGGGCGAAATAGAAGCGGATCGTCGCCAGCTTGGACTCGTAGAACTTGTCGCCCGAATCGAGCTTGGCCAGGGCGATCTTGGCCTGTTGCGCGAACAGGTAGCTGTACACCAGGTGGCCGGCCACGCGCAGGTAAGGCACGGCGGCGGCGCCCACTTCGTCCGGGTTCTGGAAGGCCTTCATGCCGATTTCCATGGTCAGCTTGGTGACCTTCTCGCCCAGTTCGCCCAGCGGGGTCACGAATTCGGACAGCTGCTCGTCCAGGCCGTTGTCTTCGACGAAGGCCTTGATCTTCTCGCCGAACTTGCGCAGTTTGGCGCCGTTGTCCATCAGGATCTTGCGGCCCAACAGATCCAGCGACTGGATGGTGTTGGTGCCTTCGTAGATCATGTTGATGCGGGCGTCGCGCACGTACTGCTCCATGCCCCACTCGGCGATGTAGCCGTGGCCGCCGTACACCTGCATCGCTTCCGAGGTGGCGATCCAGCCGTTGTCGGTGATGAAGGCCTTGATGATCGGGGTCAGGAGGGCCACTTCGTCGGCCGCTTCCTTGCGCACGTCTTCGTCGGTGTGGTTCAGTTCGCGGTCGATCTGCAGCGCGACATACGACGAGAACGCGCGCGCGCCTTCGGCATACGCTTTCGCGGTCAGCAGCATCCGGCGCACGTCCGGGTGCACGATGATCGGGTCGGCAGGTTTATCCGGCGCCTTCGGGCCCGACAGGCTGCGCATCTGGATGCGGTCTTTCGCATAGGCCAGCGCGTTCTGGTACGCGACTTCGGTCAGGCCCAGCGACTGCATGCCCACGCCCAGGCGGGCCGCGTTCATGAACACGAACATCGCCTGCAGGCCCTTGTGCGGCTGGCCGATCAGGGTGCCGCGGGCGTTATCGAGGTTCATCTGGCAGGTCGAGTTGCCGTGGATGCCCATCTTTTCTTCGATGGCGCCGCAGGCGATGCCGTTGCGCTCGCCCAGCGAGCCGTCGTCGTTCGGCAGGAACTTCGGCACCAGGAACAGCGAGATGCCCTTCGAGCCTTCCGGCGCGTCCGGCAGGCGCGCCAGCACCAGGTGGACGATGTTCTCGGACATGTCATGCTCGCCGGCCGAGATGAAGATCTTGGAGCCGGTGATGAGATACGTGCCGTCGGCCTGCGGTTCGGCCTTCGAGCGCAGCAGGCCCAGGTCGGTGCCGCAGTGCGCTTCGGTCAGGCACATGGTGCCGGTCCACTCGCCCGAGACCAGTTTTGGCAGGTACAGGCGTTTCTGGTCGTCGGTGCCGTGCTCCAGCAGGCACTCGTAGGCGCCGTGCGACAGGCCGGGGTACATCGACCAGGCCTGGTTCGACGAGTTCAGCATCTCGTAGAACGAGTTGTTCAGGGTGATCGGCAGGCCCTGGCCGCCGTATTCAGGATCGCAGGCCAGCGCCGCCCAGCCGCCTTCCACGTACTGCTGGTAGGCTTCCTTGAAGCCCTTCGGGGTGGTCACGGTCTTGTCGGCGGCATTGAAGTGGCAGCCTTCGCGGTCGCCCGAGTGGTTCAGCGGGAACAGCACCTCTTGCGTGAACTTCGCGCCTTCTTCGAGCACCTGGTTGATGATGTCGGCATCGATCTCCGAGTACTTCGGCAGATTCTTGAATTCTTCGGTGACGTTGAGGAATTCGTGCAGAACGAACTGCATATCCCGGATTGGCGCGACGTACTGACCCATGGTTATCTCCTGAACGAGGGTAAAGATGTTGGACGTGGCAGGCGGCTCATGCCGCCTGATGGTCTTGCGGTAGTTGGGGATTGCGGTAATTCTCGACCAAGCGCTCGAAGGCGGCCCGTGCGCGCTCGACCGCGCCTGGATTGCGCAGGAAACGGGCGTCGTGGTGCAGGGCCAGGATCAGGCCGTGCATCTCGAACACGAGCTGCTCGGGCTCCAGGTCGCGGCGCAGGTGGCCTATCTCGACCGCCTGCTGCACGCTGCGCAGCAGGGCGCCCTGCCAGGCGCGCACCATCGACACGAGTTCCTCGCGGATCGGGCCTTCGCGGTCATCGTATTCCACCGCGCCGCTGATATAAATGCAGCCGGACGCGATCTCGACCGAGACGCGCTTGACCCAGCGCGTATACATCGCCACCAGGCGCGGCAGGCCGCGCGCTTCCTTGATGCTCGGATAAAACACTTCCTGCTCGAAGCGGTGGTGATACAGCTTGACGACCTCGAGCTGCAGGTCTTCGCGCGAACCGAAGTGGGCGAACACGCCCGACTTGCTCATGCTCATCCGGTCGGCCAGCAAGCCGATGGTCAGGCCTTCGAGGCCATTGCGGCTGGCGAGCTCGAGCGCGACGTCGAGGATTGCGGCTCGCGTCTGTTCGCCCTTGCGCATGAATTTTGCTGAAGTACTGATAGCTGCCCCTGAATCGAAAAAAATCCGAACGCTCGTACTATTATCTATCAGCCGAGGAATGTCAAACGGGAACTTAGAGGTGGCGTTCTATTGATGCAAGACAACGATCGGTGCCGGGAGATGGCGCCGTGGAGCGCTTCCGTCCGTCGCCGTGGGCGGGGAACGGAAGTTTGTTGTTTCAGTCATAAAGGTACAGCATTTTGACGGAACGGGATATCCCGTTGACGACGGGCATTGCGCCCATCGTCATTCCTCGCCGACGCGCTCCATCGCACGGCGGTCGCGCTTGGTCGGCCGGCCCTTGATGTCCATGCTCGGCTCGGGGTACAGGCGGCGCGCCGTCTTGTCGTTCTCGCGCCGCGCGATGCTCTCGTCGGTCTCGAAATACAGGGTGCGCGCCACCGGCGCCGGGCCGCGCGAGCCCGAGATCGCGGCCACGATCACTTCCCAGCGATCGGAACCGTTGTCGATCATGATGCGGTCGTTCATCTTGACGGCGCGCGCCGGCTTGACCGGTTCTCCCCCGATGCGCACCCGGCCGCGTTCCACCGCGTCCTGGGCCAGCGAGCGGGTCTTGAAGAAGCGCGCCGCCCACAGCCATTTGTCGATTCGTACGTTCTCTTTTTCCATTATCTATTTCCAATATCCCTAGGTGTATCCGAACGTGACCACCCGCATCACCAGCTTGTACGCCATATACGCCATGCCATAGGTGGCGCGGCGCAGCCAGCCGGTGTGGGCGAATTCCTGCGGGCAGACCTCCTTGCCGTCCAGGATGCCGCGCTCGATGTGCTCGCGCATGGTGGCGGCGAACACCGGATCGCTCACCACCACATTGGCCTCCTGGTTCAGGAACAGCGACAGGCCGTCGCAATTGCTGGAGCCGACCGTGGCCCAGTCGTCGTCGACCACCGCCACCTTCGCATGCAGCTGGGTCTTGCGGTATTCGACCACCCGCACCCCGTCGGCCAGCAGCTTGGGATAGAAGGAATGCGCGACCGCATCCTGGATCTTGAACTCCCCCACCCCGATCAGGAGCGTTACCTGCACGCCGCGCCGCGCGGCATGCGCCAGCGCCTTGCGGAACTTGCGGCCCGGCGCGAAGTACGGCGTCGCCAGCAGCACGCTGTGGCGCGCACGTCCCAAGGCTTGCAGATAGGCTTTCTGGATCGTGCTGCGGTTACGCAGGTTGTCACGCACCACAAATGCGGCCCGTGCCGGACTTTCGCAAGAGGGAATGGCTTGCTTGCGCATCTCGCGGAACAATTGGAAGCGCTTGCGCAGCCGCAGGCGGCCGCTGCGGGTCCACTGGGCTTGCGCCTCGTGGTGGATCTGGGCCACCAGCGGCCCGCGCACGCGCACCGAGAAGTCCCAGCGCGGCGCCGGCAGGCGGTGGCCGTCGGCGTGGTCGCACAGCCAGTCGTCGTTGACGTTGATGCCGCCCACGAAAGCGACTTCGCGGTCGATCACGGCGATCTTGCGGTGCGAACGGGCGATGCCGCGCCGGCACCAGGGATTGAAGACGCGGTACTGGGCGCCGGCCTCGAGCAGGATGGGCCCGAGCCGGCCGCAGCAGCGGTGGCCGGTGCCGAACCAGTCGACCAACACCCTCACCTTCACCCCGCGGCGGGCGGCGCGCGCCAGGGCGTCGCGCACGGCGGCGCCGGTCTCGTCCTCGGCAAAGATATAGGTCTCGAACAAGACCTCGTGCTGGGCGGCGTCGAGCGCCTCGATCAGCGCCGGGAAGAAGGCGATGCCGCTCTGCAGCAGCGTGATGTCATTGTTGTCGACAAAGGTCAGACTGCGCATGGCCCTTGTGTGAGTTCGAGCTCGGCCACGATCGGCGCATGATCGGACAGCTTGGCCCACAACGGACCGTGCATCACCTTGGCGTTGTTGACCTTGAAGCCGCGCACATAGATGCGGTCGAGCCTGAACCACGGCAGCATGGCCGGGAAGGTGCGGGCCGGCGCCAGGCGCGGCTGGCGGCCGGCCCAGCTGCGCACCATGTCGCCCATCGGCGAACGCGGCCCCAGTTCGTCGAACACTTCCTTGACGCCCAGGGCGTTGCGCAGCTTGTCGCTGAGCGTGTTGCGCCAGTCGTTGAAGTCGCCGGCGATGATCACCGGCTCGCCGTTCGGCGCCGATGCGTTGACGGCCTCGATCAGCGAGGCGGTCTGGCGGCCACGACTGCCTTCGAACAGGCCGAGGTGGACCACGTAGCAGTGCACGCGGCACTCGGGCGCGCCCAGGATGCAGTGCAGGATGCCGCGCTGCTCGTAGGCGTGGTCGGAAACGTCGTGGTTGTGCGAGTTCTCGATCGGCCAGCAGCTCAGCAGCGCATTGCCGTGGTGGCCGTGGTCATAGACCGCGTTCATCCCGTAGGCCGTATGGTGGACGTCGGCGGCGAAGTAATCGTACTGGGCCGTTTCGGGCCAGTGGCGGTGGCCGCGGTCTTCCTTGCCGTAGCGCGCCTGGTAGCGGTCGTGCCGGCCCTGCACTTCTTGCAGGAACACCACGTTGGCGTCGAATTCTGCGATGGCCTTCTTGAGCGCGATCACGCGTGGCGTGCTGCGCAGGGACGAAACGCCCTTATGAATGTTGTAGGTGGCTACACGGATTTTCATGGGAACATTCTACCCGGATCGGACCGGCGTTCTCGTGAAACGGGCCCAATCGTGCGCTTCACAGCCTGGTGCTGGAGCGCGGAGCGCGGCGGTTGGCTTGGTGCCGTCGCGCCCTTACTTACTGAACTGAGCTGAATCTGACATTCAGGCAAGCGCCAGCGCCGTGTCGTAGATGGCTTCATGCCCCGACACGATCATGCGGCGCGGACGGCGCTCTTGCGCGCCCTGCTTTTCCTCGCGCGGCGCCAGCGGCCCGCTCAGGCGCAGGCCGTCGAAGAGGTCGATATAAATGCAGTCGTCCCCTAGGGTGATTGCCTTAACTTTCTTGTCGCTATTCAGTTCGAGGTTATCCATTTTATCTCCCAGAATCATCCACTTAAAAGTTGCACATCAAAAATTCACCATGGGTGAGCCGTTGACCTTAGTCGACGAATTTACACCTGTCAAACATGGAATATCTCGTGCATACGGGCTCTCGCAAAATTTCCTATGGTTATAAAAAAGACAGGTGAAGTGTATTCAAATGTATTTTCATAGGAGAGAGTACGTTTGAGCGAACGCATATGCGCGGCCACGCACAGACCATTTTCTAAAAAAAGTACCTACGTACTTTTGTTAAAAAACGTCATTTTATTGCGCACACATGCCATATTTCAATGCTGATTTTCGGCAAATAAGCTGCTTTAAGGCAATTTTATTTGCTGTTCGCAATTTTTAAGCGATTTTGCGGGGCAGTTGCAGGATGGCTTCGGCGTTGGAAGAAGAGAAGCAGCGGTCCGCCGCCTCCAGATGCGGTAACCAAGCATGGCGCAGGTGTTCGCGCGGGCTGAGGAGGATGGGGATGTCGCGCGGCACGCAGACCGAGAACACGTGCTCGGTATTGTGGGTCACGCCGGGGGCGTAGCGGTGACGCCAGACGGGATAGATTTCGTAGACGTTCGAGAGCTGCCAGTCGCGCAGGCGAATGCGTTCGCCGTCGGCCACGATGCCGGTCTCTTCGAACAGTTCGCGCGCGGCGGTCGTCATCAACGGCTCGTCCGGCGCGTCGAGCGAGCCGGTGACCGATTGCCAGAAGCCCGGACGGTCGGCGCGTTCGAGCACCAGCACTTCCATGTCGGAAGTGTGGATCACGACCAGCACCGATTCCGGGATCTTGTAGGGTTTCATGGGCAGATACGGTAGACGGGCCATCCACGCGTGCTTGAACGCGTGGATGGCCCGTCCATCCTACCTCATGCGCCGTTACGCCACCTTCGGCTCGTTACGCAGACGGATATGCAGCTCCTTGAGCTGCTTCTCGTCGACTTCCGACGGCGCGTTGGTCAACAGGTCTTGCGCGCGCTGGGTTTTCGGGAAGGCGATCACGTCGCGGATCGACTCGGAGCCGGTCATCAGGGTGATCAGGCGATCCAGGCCGAAGGCCAGGCCACCGTGCGGCGGCGCGCCGTACTGCAGCGCGTCCAGCAGGAAGCCGAACTTGAGCTGCGCTTCCTCGGCGTCGATCTTCAGCGCGCGGAACACCTTGCTCTGCACTTCCTCGCGGTGGATACGGATCGAGCCGCCGCCCAGTTCCCAGCCGTTCAGGACCATGTCGTAGGCCTTGGCGATGCAGGCGCCCGGATTCGACTCGAGCATGTCCTCGTGGCCGTCCTTCGGCGCGGTGAACGGGTGGTGGGTCGCGGTCCAGCGGTCGCTGTCTTCGTCGTATTCGAACATCGGGAAGTCGATCACCCACAGCGGGGCCCAGACGTCGTCGAACAAACCGGCCTTCTTGCCGAATTCCGAGTGGCCGATCTTCACGCGCAGCGCGCCCAGGGCGTCGTTGACGACTTTCGCCTTGTCGGCGCCGAAGAAGATCAGGTCGCCGTCCTGCGCGCCCGTCAGTTCCAGGATCTGCGCCAGCACCTCGTCCGAGATGTTCTTGACGATCGGCGACTGCAGGCCGTCACGGCCTTTCGCCTTTTCGTTGACCTTGATGTAGGCCAGGCCCTTGGCGCCGTAGATCGCCACGAACTGGGTGTAGGCGTCGATTTCCGAACGCGGCATCGAACCGCCCTGCGGCACGCGCATGCCGACCACGCGGCCGTTCGGCATGTTGGCCGCGCTGTTGAACACCTTGAACTCGACCGACTTCATCAGCTCGGTCAGTTCGGTGAACTCGAGCTTGACGCGCATGTCCGGCTTGTCCGAACCGTATTTGCCCATGGCGGTGGCGAAGTCCATCACCGGGAACGGGTTCGGCAGGTCGACGCCGGTGGTGTTCTTGAACACGACGCGCATCATCTCTTCGAACAGGTCGCGGATTTCCTGTTCGGTCAGGAACGAGGTCTCGCAGTCGATCTGGGTGAATTCAGGCTGGCGGTCGGCGCGCAGGTCTTCGTCGCGGAAGCACTTGGTGATCTGGTAGTAGCGGTCGAAGTTGGCGACCATCAGCAGCTGCTTGAACAGCTGCGGCGACTGCGGCAGCGCGAAGAAGTTGCCGGCGTTGACGCGCGACGGCACCAGGTAGTCGCGCGCGCCTTCCGGGGTCGACTTGGTCAGCATCGGGGTCTCGATGTCGATGAAGCCCAGGTTGTCCAGGTACTTGCGCACTTCCATCGACACCTTGTAGCGCAGGCGCAGGTTGTGCTGCATCTGCTGGCGGCGCAGGTCGAGCACGCGGTGGGTCAGGCGGGTGGTTTCCGACAGGTTGTCGTCGTCCAGCTGGAACGGCACCGGCACCGAGGCGTTCAGCACTTCGACTTCGGTCGCGTTGATCTCGATCTTGCCCGACTTCAGGTTGGCGTTGGCCGTGCCTTCCAGGCGGTTGGTCACGGTGCCGACGATGCGCAGGCAGTACTCGTTGCGCACATGCTCTGCGGCCTTGAAGACGGCGGCGTTGTCCGGATGGCAGACCACCTGCACCAGGCCTTCGCGGTCGCGCAGGTCGATGAAGATCACACCGCCGTGGTCGCGGCGGCGGTGCACCCAGCCGCACAGGCTGACGGTTTGGCCCAGCAGTTCCTCGGTCACGAGGCCGCAGTAGTTGGTACGCATGGTGGACATAGTTTTCGTTCCAGGTTGGTTGATTGCTCGCGCCGCCATCGAAGGCGGCCACTATTCTTTGATTCGGTGTTACTTGATCGTTGCGGCCGGCGCGCTGGCAGGTGCGCTGGCAACTGCGGCCACCGGCGCGACCACGCCCATCGAGACGATGTACTTCAATGCCGCATCGACCGACATGTCCAGCTCTTTCACGCGGCTGCGCTCCATCATCAGGAAGAAGCCGGAGGTCGGGTTCGGCGTGGTCGGCACGTAGACGCTGACGTAGTCGCCGCCCAGGTGCGCCGCCACTTCGCCGCCCGGCACGCCGGTGAGGAAGGCGATGGTGTACGAATCGGCATGCGGATACGGGACCAGCACCGCCTGGCGGAAGGCATTGCCCGACGGCGAAAACAGCGTGTCCGACACCTGCTTGACGCTGCCGTACAGCGAGCTGACCACCGGCACGCGCTTGAGCAGGCGTTCGCCCAGGCGCACGATGTAGTTGCCGACCAGGTTATTGGTGAGCAGGCCGGTGAGGAACACGATGGCCAGGGTCAGCACCGCGCCGAAGCCCGGCACGTCCATGCCGAACATGCTGCGTGGCTGCCAGGCGTCGGGCACGAACAGCAGCGACTGGTCGAGCGTGCTGATGATCAGGTTCAGCACCCAGGCCGTGATGACCAGGGGGACCAGGACCAGCAAGCCGGTGATGAAATATTTGCGCATCGGATTCCCGTTGTTCTTGTTGGCGCGCGGCGCTCGCCGCGCCGGATCAGGTGCTGCTCTTGTCGCCGCCGGACGTGCCCGGCGCGGCCGGCGCCGGCGCCGCGGCTGCCGGTGCGCTGGACTCGGTCGACGCGGCCGGCGCCGGCGCGCCATTGCCATTGCTGGCCGTACCGGTAGCCGGCGGCGTACCGCCACGGAAATCGGTCACGTACCAGCCGGTGCCCTTGAGCTGGAAGCCGGCAGCGGTCACTTGCTTCTTGAAGGACGGCTTGGCGCAGGACGGGCACACGGTCAGGACCGGATCCGAAATTTTTTGCAGTACATCTTTGGTAAAACCGCATTCTTCGCAGCGGTAGGCGTAAATCGGCATGCTAGGTGCTCCGCAAAAATCTTCAAAACCCTGAATTATAAAGCTTTTACACGGGCATTTGCCGTTTGCGGCCTACCGCGGCTGGCACAGACCCGGCGCATGGGCAAGTGCGGGCCATCCGATGTTGTTTTTCACCATCGTCAACAGGTGTTTCGTTTGCTCAAGCATCGGGTTGGATGCTCTAATACGGCTTCTTCACCCAATGTTGGCAGTAGGGAAATCCCTGCTGCTCACCGCAAAGAAGAAACAGAAGACTGCGCGATGCCTCCATCAGCGCGGTCCGTAGAAGAACACTAGCTTGCCAAGCCCGCGTCTGCGGGCTTTTTCTTTATGTGCCCTTACAACAGATACAGGGCGACGAGCCCCATCCCGAACCCCGCCGCCAGGCAGGTCAGGAAGGCCAGCATGCGATTGGTGCGGCGCTGCTCGATCAGCACCATCGCCAGCATGTCGGCGTTCGGCACATTCGGATGCGCCAGCTGCCCTTTCGATTCGCGCTCCAGCACCTGGTACACCAGGCGCGGCAGCTGCGGGAAGATCTGGGCGTAGCGCGGCGCTTCGGCGCGCAGGCGTTCGGTCAGGCCCTTCCAGCCGACCTGCTCCGTCATCCAGCGCTCGAGATACGGCTTGGCGGTCTTCCACAAGTCCAGGTCGGGGTCGAGCTGGCGTCCCAGTCCCTCGATATTGAGCAGGGTCTTTTGCAGCAGCACGAGCTGCGGCTGCACCTCGACGTTGAAACGGCGCGAGGTCTGGAACAGGCGCAGCAGCACCTGGCCGAACGAGATGTCCTTCAGCGGGCGGTCGAAGATCGGTTCGCAGCAGGCCCGCACCGCGGCCTCCAGCTCGTCCACGCGCGTGTTTTGCGGCGCCCAGCCCGATTCGATGTGGGCCTCGGCCACGCGCTTGTAGTCGCGGCGGAAGAAGGCCAGGAAGTTCTGCGACAGGTAATCCTTGTCGAAATCGTTCAGGGTGCCGACGATGCCGAAGTCCAGCGCGATATAGCGGCCCAGGGTCTCCGGCGCGGTCGAGACCAGGATGTTCCCCGGGTGCATGTCGGCGTGGAAGAAGCCGTCACGGAACACCTGGGTGAAGAAGATTTCCACGCCATCGCTCGACAGCTTCTTGAGGTCGACGCCGGCGGCGGCCAGGCGGTCGATCTGCGAGATCGGGATGCCATACATGCGCTCCATCACGATCACGCTGCTCGAGCAATAGTCCCAGTACATCTCGGGCACCATCAGCAGGCTTGATCCGGCGAAGTTGCGGCGCAGCTGGCTGGCGTTCGCCGCCTCGCGCATCAGGTCCAGCTCGTCGTGCAGGTATTTGTCGAATTCGGCGACGACTTCGCGCGGCTTCAGGCGCCGCGCCTCTCCCCACACGCGCTCGATCAGGCTGGCCGCCAGGCGCATCAGGGCCATGTCTTCGTCGATCAGCTTCTTCATGCCGGGACGCAGCACCTTGACCGCGACCTCCTTGCCATCCCTGAGCTGGGCAAAGTGGACCTGGGCGATCGAGGCCGAAGCCACCGGCTCCCGGTCGAAGCGGGCGAACAGCTCGTCGGGATGGGCGCCCAGCGAGCGCGTGATCTGGGCCACCGCGAGGTCGGACCCGAACGGCGGCACGCGGTCCTGCAGCAGCGCCAGCTCGTCGGCGATGTCGGGCGGCACCAGGTCGCGCCGGGTGGACAGCACCTGGCCGAACTTCACGAAGATCGGGCCCAGTTCTTCCAGCGCCTGGCGCAGGCGGATCGCGCGCGGCGAGGTGATGCGGCGCCAGAAGAAGAAGGTGTTCATCAGGCGCGCGGTGCGCGGGGCGTTGATGCTGGTGACGGCGATCTCGTCCAGGCCGTACCTGGTGAAGACGGTGAGGATGCGCAGCAGGCGCAGGAATTTCAATATCATCGACGATCCGGGTGGTGGTCTGCGCTGGTGAGAATGATGGAGGGTGCGGCGTCCAGCTGGGCCAGCTTTTGCTCGAGCCGCGCGATGCGCTTGGCGGTGCGCTCGACGTCGTCGCGCAGGCGCACCACGTCGGCGGCGAACGCGTCGCGCTGCGCCGGCCGCACCAGCACCGGCCTTTCCTCGGCTAGGAACTCGGCCAGGTTCTCGGCCAGGCGCCGCGTCGCCTCGGTCGCGCCGCCGGCGGTGCGGCGCGCGGTCTTGACCAGGCGATGGGCGCCCAGCGGCCCCACCACCCGCTCGAGGTCGTGCTCGGCATCCCAGCGCAGGCCGTTGGCCAGCTGCGAGATCACGTTGGCGAACTCGGCGTCGCCTTCGATCTTCACGTACGACAGCGCGCGCGTGCGGTCCTGGGCGATCAGCGGCAGGTCGGCCGGCTTCACGCGGATCGTGACGCTGGCCGGCGCATCGCCCTGGCCGGCTTCGAGCAGGCCGTCGCGCCCGACGTGCATGCGCAGCCGGGCCAGGCCGGCATCGATGCAGGCGTCCTTGCCGGCATGGCGCATGAGCAAGGCCCTGGCCCAGGCTTCCTGGGCCAGCAAGTGATTAATTGCGGCGACCGCGGGCAGCGTCAGAGCGTGCTGTGGCGACAGTGAGGAAAGACTAGGAAACATGAAAAGGACGACCCTCAAAAAACAAAACCGCCCGGGTTGATGCGGGCGGTTTTGATCTTACCAGTTTGCCGGGCGCAAACCCGGTGACACGGAATGTTTATCGAAAAATAATTCCGCCAAAACTAATCGCTTCAGCAAATACGCTTAGTTCGTCTGCTGGATACCGGCCAGCACCCAGCCGCCCGAGCCCGACAGCGGCTTCGACATGTTCCAGACTTCGACGAACGGTTCTGGAAGCGCGTCCTTGGCGCTGCGGATCATGGCGTTGAACTGCACGCTCGCCAGGTAGTCGGTCGCGGTCTTCTCGATGCCCAGCAGCTGGGCGTCGATATTGACGACGTCGGTGTAGTCGGTCACGGCGCCGCGTTCCTGGATCTGCATCTTCAGCTCGGCGAACACTTCGGGCGAGGTGAATTCGCGCAGGTCGTCGGTGTCGCCGCGGTCCCAGGCCGCCTGCATGCGGATGAAGGACGATTTCGCGTGACGCAGGAAGCTTTCGCTGTCGAAGTCGCCCGGCACGCCCCATTGCTGGTAGGCCGGTGCGGCGGCCGCGCCGCCGAAACCGGCTGCCGCGCCTTTATCCAGGCCGACATTACCCTGGAAAGCGGCTGGCTGATTGCGCAGGCCGGAGCCGATCTCTGGCGTGGCAGTCGAACCGGCGGCCGGCGGCTGGAAGCCACCGAAGCCGCCCGCGGTCGCCGCCGCCGGATTGGCCGGCGTATCTTTACGACGCACCATGCGCACGATAAACATGATCACCAGGCCGATCAGCGCGACCATCAGGATGGTCGAGATGATGCTGGCCAGGGCGCCGCCGATGCCCAGGTGCGACAGCAGCGCGCCCAGGCCCAGGCCCAGCAGTGCTCCACCCAGGATGTTGCGCATCATGCTCGGTTTCTTGGCGGCGGCCGCTGCACCCGCGGCGCCGGCGGTCGCGCCGGCTGCGGCAGGGGCGGCCGAATTCGGGGTCTGGCGCTGCATGCTCTGGGCCGGCGCCGGCGCCGGACCCTGCTGCTGTACGGACTGCGACTGCCGTCCGATCGAACGCTTGCCGCCCATTGGTCGGGCGAAGGCGTCCGCCACCATCGCGAACGCGGTGACTGCCAACATCGTCGTGACCAAAAACTTTTTCATTGTCTCTATCCTTAGAATTAGAGTTTGATACCGGTGTGCAAAGCGGCCACACCCGCCGTCAGGTTGAAATACTGGACCCGCTCCAGTCCTGCGTCTTGCATCATCCCCTTCAGGGTGTCCTGGTCGGGATGCATGCGAATCGATTCGGCCAGGTAGCGATAGCTTTCGGCATCGCCGGCGATCTTCTGGCCCAGCCACGGCAGCACCGAGAACGAATACACATCGTACGGTTTCTGCAGCGGCGCGATCACTTTCGAGAATTCCAGCACCAGCAACTTGCCGCCCGGCTTGAGCACCCGGCGCATCTCGGCCAGGGCCTGGTCCTTGTGGGTCATGTTGCGCAGCCCGAAGGCGACGCTGACCCGGTCAAAATAATTGTCCGGAAACGGCAATTTTTCGGCGTCACACAACATGGTTGGGGTGACAAGCCCTTTATTCAAGAGGCGATCGCGCCCGACGCGCAGCATCGACTCGTTGATGTCGGTGAGCCAGACCTCGCCGGTCTTGCCCGCCTGCCTGGCGAAAGCCTTGGCCAGGTCGCCGGTGCCGCCGGCGATGTCGAGCACCTTGAAGCCGGGACGCACGCCGGCCTGGGCGATCGTGAACATCTTCCAGGCGCGGTGCAGGCCGGCCGACATCAGGTCGTTCATGACGTCGTACTTCGAGGCGACCGAATGGAAAACCTTGGCGACTTCCTGGACCTTCTGGTCCTCGGCGACGGTCTTGTAGCCGAAGTGAGTGGTATTGGTCATATGTGCGGGACGGTTGGGTGTTGCCGCATTATACAAGCAGGCCGGCAGTGGACTGCGCCATTGGCGACCAGGGGCCGGAACGGCCGGCATGTGCTGCCCCATGGAATCCTTCCTGTCCCCTTGTTGGACGGGCACAACGCATGAAGCGCTCACAATCCGCTCAGCAGCGGCGTATCGACGCGGACGCCCTTCCCCGTCACGGTTGGCCCCGGTAAGATCGATAGCAGGTCGCCAACAAAGTTGCGGATATTTCCATGAGAAACAGCAAAGATTTCATTCGCCATTGCACATGTCATTAAACTTCTATTAATGTTTGTGCGACATGCCCAAGGCATTTCAGGTTTAATGGAACAATACTTTTCGCGTCAGCAATCCATTCCAAGGGATTAGTTGCCGCACGGATGCGTTAGGTATGACGCGCCAGAACTCACAACAACGAAAACTGGCAAAGCGCCAGTGATAACGAGGGCAACGGTGTCTGTAAAACGTCTCTTATGCATTTCGGGTGAAGGCAATGCGCACGCGCGCGCCTGCCACGGCGAGCTGCCCGGCTGGGATGTGTGTGTGGTGGAGAACATCGCCGCGGCGCGCAAGGTCCTGTCGCAGCAGCATTACGGAGTCGGCCTGCTGCTCGACCGCAGCGACGGTTCGGGCGACGCCGAACTCGAGCGCTTCCTGCGCCAGCACCATCACACACGCTGGATCGGCGTGTTCGACGCGCCGCGCATCGACCAGCCCGCATTGCGCGAGCTGATCGCGGCTCACCTGTTCGACTTCCATACGCGCCCGGTCGACATGCTGCGCCTGCAGCACTCGCTCGGCCACGCGCACGGCATGGCGACCCTGGCCAAGGCCACGCCGCCGCACCGGCGCCAGGCGTCGGAGCGGGCCAGCCACATCGACGGCGCCTCGCGCGCCATCGTGCGCCTGCGCGCCCACATCGACAAGATCGCCGCGGTCGACGCGCCGGTGCTGATCTCGGGCGAAAGCGGCAGCGGCAAGGAACTCGCGGCCCAGGAAATCCACCTGCGCTCGCAGCGCGCGAACGGTCCCTTCATCGCCATCAATTGCGCGGCGGTGGCGCCGGCCCTGATCCATTCCGAACTGTTCGGCCACGAGCGCGGCGCCTTCACCGGCGCCACCCGCGACAAGCAGGGCCTGCTCGAGGCGGCGTCCGGCGGCAGCATCTTCCTGGACGAGATCGGCGACCTGCCGCTCGACCTGCAGGCCAGCCTGCTGCGCTTCTTGCAGGAGCGCGTGATCTACCGCGTCGGCGGCACCCGCACCATCGCGGTCGATGCGCGCGTGATCGCCGCCACCCACGTCAACCTGCCGCAGGCCGTGGCCGAGGGACGCTTCCGCGAAGACTTGTACTACCGCCTCAGCGTGTTCCCGATCCGGGTGCCGCCGCTGCGCGAGCGCAAGGAAGACTTGCCGCTGCTGACCGACCTCATCTTCAACAAGTACGCGGCCGAACGCAGTCCGCAGCTGAAGGGCGTGAGCCGCGAAGCGCTGCAGGCGATGGCGCGCTACGACTGGCCGGGCAATGTGCGCGAACTCATCAACCGGGTACGGCGCGCCATGGTGCTGGCCGAACAACGACTGATCATGCCGGAAGACCTCGACCTGCCCAGCGCCGGGCCGATCTGCCCGGTCAGGGAAGGCCTCGGCAATTCGCGCCTCTCAGCCGAACGCATCGCCATCGGCGAGAGCCTGGCGCGCAGCGGCAACAACATCAGCCAGGCCGCGCGCGACCTCGGTGTCTCGCGCATGACACTGTATCGCCTGATGGCCAAGCACGCAATTTCCTCGTAAGTCTCCGCCCTTCCCTGCCGTCGGCTTGTTCCTACGGCGCTTCCCCTTGATTTGACAGGATTTTACCGCCGGCGCGCTTGCCACCCGGCAGCGCGTTGCGGGACGGTGTTCGCTCTGTGGCGACTGCCTGGCGGTGACATTTTGATACAGTTCCATGGACTTTTTGTTCACATTGTCACGGGTCTGAGACACTTTGTTCTTTATCTATTGTTCAACTTCATTTCCCCTTGTAGCACCACTGAAACTCATCAAAATAGTCCTACATAATCAAGGACTTAAAAAACTCAAATTCACCTGGCATGAGAACTGCTATTGAACGAGTGGACCGGGTGTCATGGGACCCCGGGAATTCAACTCAGTGACAATTAGGGGAGCAACAATGAAGCGCACTATCCTGGCAACCGCGATCGCCCTGGCATTCAGCATGGCTCACGCACAAGAAAATTCCGTCAACGATGTCCGCGGCGGCAACACCCAGACCTCGTCGGTTACCACGAACACCGACAGCAGCACTGTCACTGACACCCGCAACAGCGGCAATACCTCGACCAACTCGTCGACCAACACCGACAACACCCAGTCGAACAGCAACAACCAGGCGACCAATACCAACACGAACACCACGACCAATACCAACAACAGCCAGGCCAACAGCAACAACCAGGCGACCAACACGAACACGAATACGAACACCAGCACCAACACCGACAACAGCCAGGCGAACAACAGCAGCACCAACACTGCCGACAGCAACAACCAGTCGACCAACACCAACACCAACACCACGACCAACACCAACAACAGCCAGGCCAACAACAACAGCCAGCAGAACAACAACAGCACCAACACGACCAACAACAACAACCAGGTCGACAACTCGGACAACCGCGTCGCCAACAACACGAACACCCAATCGGACACGCGCACCAACACCAACACCAACACCGAAACGATCGACAGCAACGACACGATCACGACCAACACCACCAACGACAGCAGCCAGGACAGCTCGGGCCAGAACAACAGCTCGGGTGACTCCCGCGCCGCCGCCGCCGGCGCCGCAGCCGCCAACAACGGCGGCAGCGCCAACTCGTCGGTCGCCAACTCGTTCAACACCTCGTCGGCCAACGCGACCAGCTCGCTGACCGGCACCGTGTCGGGCAATAACATCAGCAACATCGGCAACACCGCGCAGAACACTGGCGGCGCCAACGGCGCAGCCGGCACCGGCTCGGCCGGCGGCGTGGGCAACGGCGGCTCGACCTCGGCCAGCGGCGCGGCCGGCGGTTCGGCTTCGGGCGCGGCTGGCGCGGCTGGCGGCGCAGGCGGCTACGCTGCTGCCGGCACCGCATCGACCGGCGCCTCGACCGTCGGTAACGCAGCCGGCGGCGCAGGCGGCGCGAGCGGCGCGGCCGACTCGGTCGGCGGCGCAGGCGCCTCGGGCGCAACCGGCGGCTACGCTGCCGGCGGCAACGGCGCGGCAGGCGGCGTGGGCACCGGCGGCGCCGGCGCTTCGGGCGGCGCGGCCAACGGCGGCAACGGCGCGGCAGGCGGCGCAGCCACCGGCGGCACCGGCGGCTCGACCGGCTCGCTGGCCGGCGGCAACGGCGGCGCGAACGGCGCCATCGGCACCGGCGCCGGCGGCGCGGGCGGCGCGGGCGAATCCAACGGCGGCGCAGGCGCGGCCGGCGGCCTGGGCGGCGCAGGCGGCATGGGCGGCAATTCGTCCGGCTCGACCCTGACCGCATCGAACGGCGCCAGCGGCGGCGGCGCAGCGATCGGCGACGCCACCTCGACCTCGGGTTCGGGCGGCATGCCAGGCTCGGGCACCGAAACCGCGGGCACCGGCGGCGCCAGCGGCGCGGCCACCAACACCGGCGGCACCTCGACCGCAGGCAGCCCGACCAGCGGCGCCAGCTCGGGCACCGCGGGTGACTCGATGGCCGGCACCGGCGGCGCCGGCGCGGCAGGCGGCGCCGGCGGTTCGGGCGCGGCCGGCACCAACACCTCGGGCTCCGGCGCGGCAGGCGGCGCGGCCACCGGCGGCACCGCCGGTTCGGGCGCGGCACTGGCAGGCACCGGCGGCGCAGGCGCCACCGGCACCGCTGGCGCGGGCGGTTCGGGCGCGGCCGGCACGGCCGGCATGGGCGGCAACGGCGCCGAAGGCACCGGCGGCGCAGGCGGCGCTGGCCAGGGCGGCACGGCAGGCGCGGGCGGCATGGGCGGTTCGGGCGCTGAAGCGACCGCATCGACCGGCACCGGCGGCGCCGGCGGCTCGTCGACCGGCGGCTCGGCCACCGGCGGCTCGGCCACCTCGGGCGACGCCACCTCGGGCGCCGGCGGCGCAGGCGGCGCGGGCGGCTCGAGCACCGGCGGCGCTGGCGGCTCGACCGGCGAAATGGTTGCCGGCGCAGGCACCGGCGGCTTCGGCGGCGCCGGCACCGGCGGCGACGGCGGCACCAACAACGTGACCGCGGGTTCCTTCGACATGTCGAACTCGATGAGCAACATCGCCCAGTCGGCGGCCGGCATCTCGATCATCAGCCAGAACAACGGCTTCTCGTCGCTGATCCAGCAAAGCGTCAACGTTCAGTCGAACATGAACGTCGGCGGCACGACCCCAAGCGGCCAGTAATCAAGAGGTCTGAGCAGCAACCGCGCAAGCGTCCGAAGACCGGACGCTTGCGACCCGCCACGCGGCGCTCCCCGCGTGGCGGCTTTTCGAGCGAGGCATCATGAAACGGATTACCCAGATTAGCGCTCTCCTGCTGGCGGCCTCGATGGCGCTGCCGGTGGCGGCCCAGGCCGCGGAACCGGCGCAGCTGCCGGTGGTGGTGGGCTTCCTGTCGAAGGTGGAAGTCGCGCCGAGCCGGGAAGACGACATCGCCAAAGGCTGGGGCAAGGCGACCGACGCCGAGGAACTGGGCGGCCTGCGTGGCGGCGCCGACATCGTGACCACCGAGGCGACGCTCGGCGGCACCGTCGGCAACAACACGGCCACCAACGTGACCACCGGCTTCAACGTCATCGACAACGGCTCGTTCGCGAATTCCTCGGGCCTGCCTGTCGTGATCCAGAACTCCGGCGCGAACGTCCTGATCCAGAACGCGACCGTCATCAACCTGCAACTGCAATAGGCATGGGAAGAGAATGAAGCACGGGATCTTCCTCGCCGCCCTGTGCGGCGTCCTGCTGGCGCCGGCTCCGGCGCCAGCACTCGAACTGGCGGTGGTCGGACGCGTCAACGTGCCGGTCACCAGCCTCAAGGACATCAAGTTCCAGCGCACCACGCGCCAGCAGTACGACTACAGTTGCGGCGCCGCCGCCGTGTCGACCCTGCTGTCGCACCACTACGCCACCCCGACGCCGGAACAGGACGTGTTCCAGGAAATGTACGAAAAGGGTGACAAGACCAAGATTCACAAGGAAGGCTTTTCGCTGCTCGACATGCAGCGCTTCCTGGCCGCGCGCGGCTTTCGCGCCGACGGCTTCAAGCTGCCGATCGAAAAACTGATCGCCGAAAAACTGCCGGCCATCGTCCTGATCACCGACCGCGGCTTCAACCACTTCGTGGTCGTCAAGGGCTTCGAGGATGGCCGCATCCTGATCGGCGACCCGTCCACCGGCAACCGCGTCGTGAGCATGGAACGGTTCCAGGAAATCTGGCGCAACAAGATCCTGTTCGTGATCCACAGCCACAAGGAGGGCATCGCCTTCAACAATCCGGCCGACTGGCGCGGCGCCCCGCGCGCGCCGCTGGGCACCGGCATGCACCAGGACCAACTGAGCGCTTCGCTGCCGAAGTTCGGCCCGGGCGATTTTTGACAAGGATTTGATATGCGCTGGCCCACCCTTACCTTTCACCGCATCGCCTTGCTGGTCGCCCTGTGCGCCGCAGGCGCTGCGATGCCGCTCGTGCAGGCCGCCGGCCCGAGCGGCTTCGGCGCGCCCGTCGATGCCGCGGAACTCGACACCATGCGTGGCGGCTTCGAGATCGCGGGCGGCCTGTCGCTGTCGCTCGGCATCGAACGCGTGGTGTCGGTCAACGGCGAAATCCTGGCGCGCACCAATATCGCCATTCCCGACCTCGCCGCGATGACCGGCGACCAGGCGCGCCTGGCCCAGAATGCCCTGGGCGCGGCCCAGCTGATCCAGATCGGCGGCAACAACTATGCTGCGGCCGACCTCAACCTGCCCAATGGCGCGACCTTGCTGCAAAACACACTCAATGGGCAAGACATCCGTACTGCCACGACCATTACGTCGACCGTGAATAGCATGTCCCTGCTAAAAGACATGAATTTCCAGAGCACGATTCGTGACGCAGTAGTACGTTCCCCGGGAACACTGTAGCATTGCAATATTGTCAATAACTGGAGATCTGGATGTATTCACATGTCGCGCGGCTTGGCGCCGCCGGCCTGGCGGCCGCCCTCCTGGCGCCGCCCGTGCTCGCTCAACAACCTGTGGCCGAGCCTGGCACACAGGACCGACAGACCGAACTGTCCCAACTCAAGGACGAACTGGCCGAACAGCGGGCAATGGTGAACCGTCTGATGCTCGAACTCCAGGCGCAGCGCGAGCAGCTGCAACGCATGCAGGTCCGGGACGTTCCCGCGGCCCCGGCGCTGGCGGCGCGCGAGCGCATCGTGGAAGAAACCACCCCGCTGTCGGGCGCGCCGTTCGCGGTGCCGACGGCGCTGGCCGACGGCGTCCTGCTGTCGCAGCAGCGCGGCACGGGCATGTCGATGCAGGCGCCGGTGGCCCAGCCGCCGGTGCTGCCGCCGGCCGAAAGCGGCGTGGCGGCCCCGCTGCCGCCGCAGCCGCGCCCCAACCAGCCGACCCTCCCGGCGCCCGCTCCAGCCCAGGCGCAGACCCAGCGTCCGGCCCAGCAACAGCAACCGCAGACGGCGCAGAACAACAATCGCCAGGAACCGAACCGCCCGCCCGAAGTCGCGCCGCTCGGCGACCAGCCGGGCGTGCTGACCCAGCGCGGCACCTATGTGCTCGAGCCGTCGGTGCAGTACGGCTACTCGTCGAGCAACCGCGTGGCCCTGGTCGGCTACACCGTGATTCCCGCGATCCTGATCGGCCTGGTCGACGTGCGCGAGATCAAGCGCAACACCTTCACCACCGCGATCACCGGCCGCACCGGCATCAACAACCGGATGGAAGTCGAGGTCAAGGTGCCCTATGTGTACCGCTCGGACGCCACCGTCAGCCGCGAGCTGTTCACCGGCACCGCGGTCGAGCGCGTGTTCGACACCAGCGGCAAGGGCCTGGGCGACGTCGAGGTCGCCGGCCGCTACCAGCTCAACAACGGCGGCCCGGACCAGGGCTATTACATCGCCGGCCTGCGCTACAAGAGCCGCACCGGGCGCGACCCGTTCGAAGTCGTGACCGACTGCGACCAGCGCTGCATCGGCGAGAACGTGACCGGGACCGGCCTGCCGCTGGACCTGCCGACCGGTTCCGGCTTCCATTCGCTGCAAGGCACGCTGACCTGGTTGTATCCATCGGACCCGGCCGTCTTCTTCGGCAACCTGAGCTATGTGCACAACTTCAAGCGCGAGAACGTGACGCGCCTGGTGCGCAACGGCGTGCGCGAACCGCTGGGCGAGCTGGAACCGGGTTACGTGCTCGGCTTTAACTTCGGCATGGGCCTGGCGCTCAACGACAAGGCTTCGCTCAGCCTCGGCTACGACCACAGCACCATCGCGCGCATGAAACAGAACGGCCAGCCGGTGGCCGGCTCGGTGCGCACCCAGCTCGGCACCCTGCTGCTGGGCTACTCCTACCGCCTGAGCCCGAAGCGCACGCTGAACATCGCCGTGGGCGCCGGCGTGACCCGCGACACCCCGGATGTCACCCTCACGCTGCGGGTTCCGATGACGTTCTGATCGGCATCAAGGTTGTGTGGGAACATGCGGCTTGGATGACTTGTGGTAAATACGAACACGATTGAAAAATCTTGCTTCCGTTTTAAGGAATTGTCCTTATAATCAGATTTGCAATGTAGAGCGTGGCCCTGGTTTCGGTCGAGGTAACGCCAACAGGGCGCATAAACGCACAATAACTTTTTGAGGGAATTAACATGGCAACTGGCACTGTAAAATGGTTCAACGATGCTAAAGGTTTCGGCTTCATCACCCCGGACGGCGGTGGCGAAGACGTCTTTGCGCATTTCTCGGCCATCAATGCCAACGGTTTCAAATCGCTGCAGGAAAACCAGCGCGTCACCTTCGACATCACCGCTGGCCCGAAAGGCAAGCAAGCTGCGAACATCCAGCCACAGGCTTGATGCAAGGCTGCCCGCCATGAGCGGGCGCGCAATGTGAGAGCACGTCCGAGGACGTGCTCTTGTCGTTTACGAGATTTATTTCTTGCGATAGCGCACCATCTGCGGCGAACGTCGTTGTCACACTGACGGGATTCCAACATCCCGCAAACAACAGACGCCATGGACTACGCCTTCATCGCCTCCGCCCTGACCGACGCCAACCGTCCCATCCGCCTGCGCCTGTGGGGTGCGGCCGGCGAATCCGCCCACGGTTTGCTGGTCAAGCATGCCAGCGGCAGCGAAGCAATCGACGGCGGCGTCGAGTACACCTTGCTCTGCGTGTCCCGCAGCGCAGGCTTGCCGCTCAAGGACTTCATTGCCAACCCCATCGAACTGCAGTTCGTGACCGACGACGGCGCCCTGCGCTGCGTATGCGGCCTGGTCGCCGAAGCCGCCGAGGGACAGGGCGACGGCGGTCTCGCCACCTACCACCTGAGGCTGCGCGACGCTTTTTCGCTGCTCGACCAGACCTGCAATACCCGTGTTTTCCGCAATGCCAGCGAAGTCGACATCACCCGCACGCTGCTGGGCGAATGGCGCCGCGCCAATACCGTCGCCGCGCTGGCGTTCGAGTTCGACCTGAGCGCCCTCAAGAGCTATCCGGCGCGCGCCTTCACGCTGCAGTACAACGAGTCGAGCGCGGCTTTCCTGCGCAGGCTGTGGAAGCGGCGCGGACTATCGTGGTTCATCCGCGCCGGATCGAATGACGCCGGGGTGCCGATCCACGTGCTGGTCCTATTCGACGACGCGCTGGGCCTGGGGCGCAACGCCGCCGGCGACATCCGCTTCCACCGCGACGGAGCGACCGAAACCTGCGACACCGTCATCGCCTGGCATGCGGTGCGCACCTTGACCGCCGGCGCGGCCGAGCGCAGCAGCTGGGACTACGTCAATGCCCGGCCCGCGGTGAGCGGGGATACCAGCATGAACGACCAGGGCAAGCTGGGCAACCGCTTCGCCGCCTCGCTGTGCGACTACCTGATCGATGTGCCGCATGCGGGCGACAGCGCGGAAGATTATCGCCAACTGGGACTGGCGCGTATCCGGCGCCATGAATACGAGGCGAAGATATTCCATGGCCTGGGCAGCGTGCGCGCCATGTGCGTCGGCGAATGGAACGGCATCCGCGGCCATCAGGAACTCGACCGGCATCCTCCGAAGGAACGCGAGTTCGTCATCACTGCACTGCACATCGAGGCCGAGAACAATCTGCCGAAACCGCTCGACGACATGGTTCGCCGCCTGTTCGCCCTCAATCGCTGGCAGGCCGGCGGCGGCCTGCTCGCCCAGGCCAGCACCGAACGCGGGATGCGCTACACCAACCGTTTCAGCTGCGTGCGGCGCGGCATCCCGATCGTGCCGGCGTACGATCCGCGCATCGACTTGCCGCGCACCGACCTGCAGTGGGTGACCGTGGTGGGGCCGACCAATGACGAGATCCACTGCGATGCGCTGGGGCGCGTCAAGATCCGCTTTCCCGGATGCCGGCCGGCCGATCACGCCCATGCCGACGGCGTGGGCGCATCCGACACCGACCTCGACTCGGCCTGGGTGCACGTGGCGACGCCATGGGCCGGCGCGCAATACGGATCGATCTCGCTGCCGCGCGTAGGCCACCAGGTGCTGTGCGCGTTCGTTGGCGGCGATCCGGACAAGCCGCTGATCGTCGGCCGCGCGCATGGCGGGCGGACACCGCCGACGTCATTCGACCGCCGCAGCAGCCTGCCTGGCGACAAATACCTGAGCGGCATCGTCAGCAAGGAAGGCCGGACGGACCGCTACAACCAGCTGCGGCTGGACGACACGCCGGGCGAGATCAGCGCCCAGCTCGCCAGCGCGCACGGCAGCAGCCAGCTCAACCTGGGGTATCTCACCCATCCGCGCCGCGCCGGATCGGGGCAGGCGCGTGGGCAGGGATTCGAACTCACGACGGACGACAGCGGTGCGATCCGGACCGCCAAATCGCTCTTGATCACGGCCTGGAAACGGCTCGAAGCCTGCGGCGACCAGCTCGGGCGCGAGGAACACCTGGCGCTGATGCAGGATTGCCTGGACCTGTTCAAGTCGCTGGGCGAGTATGCGGCGCAGCACCAGGGCTTACCGGTCGATCCGGCGCCGCAGTCGGCCTTGAAGAACGATCTTGCCGCAGAGGGTGGGGGCAAACCGACGCTGAGCGTGACTGCCCCGGAAGGCCTTGCGTTCAGCACGCCGAAGACCATCGTCAGCTATGCCGGGATCGATCTCGATACGGTCGCGCAGCAGCACATGCAGCTGACCAGCGGGCAGCGTTTCAACCTGAACGCCGGCAAGGGCATCTCGCTGTTTTCGCATATGGACGGCATTCGGCAGATCGCCCACAAGGGCAAGTTCATCATGCAGAGCCAGCACGACGACATGCAGGTCGACGCGGCCAGGGATCTGAAGGCAACGGCGGGCCAGCGCATGATCTTCATGGCCGAGAAGGAGATCACCTTCATCGTCAGCGGCGGCGCCTATCTCACGCTCAAGGGGGGCGCGGTCGAAGTCGGCGGGCCAGGGGCGATCACGATCAAGACCGACGGGCATCACTGGGACGGACCGGCGAGCGGCAAGGCCGAGTTGCCGACCTTCGGCGAAGGCACGTTCGAGCGCACGCCGCGGTTGCTGCGCGCCACGGACGGCGAACCGGTCGAAGGCGTGGACGTGCGCGTGGCGCGCGCGGACGGCGGCACGCTCGCCGGCCAGACCAATGCGGCGGGCGAAGCCGAACCGGTGAGCGCCGATCACGTGCAGCAAATGAAGGTGACGTTCCATACCAGCGAAGGTTGAAGACGATGACACTTCCACTGACCGACAACGGCAAGGGTGGCTGCGGCCCGCTCGACGATCCCGGAACCATCGTGCTGGGCGAAGGCAGCGGCTGCACATTCCTGAATAGCAAGCATCTCGACGTGGTCATGCAGTTGCCGCTGCCCGGGATCGTCATCTTCGTGCATGGCGTGAATTCGGACGGCGAATGGTATGCCCAGGCCGAGGAAGGCTTGTGCACCGGACTTAACGACCGCCTGAAGCGGTGCGATGAGCACCTGGCGTATCCGACTGTCGAAGGTGGGCAAGTGCGGCCGGTGCGCTACATGAGCGAATTGACCGATGACGGCTTTCTCAACCCTGACCGCAATACCGCGAGATTCATCGAAGAAGGCGAGCACTTTTCGCCGGTGATCCAGTTCCGCTGGGGCTACAAGGCAAGCGCCTCGGAACTGCAGCTGTTCGGCAATGCCGTCTACCTGAACGAAGATAACTACTGGGGCGGCGGACCGTTCGCGAATGGCTGCACCGCCCTGCCCGACCTGTGGAGCGCCGGCCTGTCGGACCAGCTGTTCCTGTGGCTGCACATCCAGCACATGAATCCGACCAACGACCGCCAGGTGTATGCCTGCCCGCCACGGCCCTATTACGTGGTGGCGGCGCTGCGGCTGGCGAAGCTGGTCGAATCGATCCGCAAGAAGCAGGCCGACGTCCCGATCACCATCGTCTGCCACAGCCAGGGCAATATGATCGGCATGGCGGCGGCCTTCCTGGGCGACCGGCTCGGATCCGTTACCGATGCCGCAGGCAAGACCGGCCGCTGCGTGGCCGACAACTACGTGCTGTGCAATCCGCCCTACAGCCTGGTGAAAGACAACGGCGCCCAGGACTGGGTCGAGCGCAACCTGGTGGACCCGCGTGGAAATTGCGGACGCCAGACCTCGGAGGCGCGCATCGGCACACTGCGCACGTTCTTCGAGATCGTCGGCCGGCAAAAAGGCGCGGCGCAGCCGGTCGCCACCATCGACCGGGCCATGGCCAACAAGGCGCATGGCTTCGATGCGCAATCGGACCGGGACCGGTTCGGCTTCGGCGACGCCCGTTCCACCCATGGCCGGGTCACCCTGTACTTCAACCCGCACGACCAGGTGATTTCGGCCTCCACGATCCAGGGCATCGGCTGGCGCGGCTTGAGCCAGAGCGAGATCGATGCGACGCATGGCGCCGGCGTGTTCAGCCAGCGCGTGTTCGCGCAGGGATTCGACGTCGGCAAGCAGGGTAGTTACGACATGTGGAAGGACCAGCACAACAAGCCGGCCGCCGGCACCCAGGCATTCTGGTTTCCCGAGTCGCCGAAGGCACGCTATTCGCTGAGCAAGGGGCTGGAAGCGAATGCCAGCATCGTGGGCAAGGTGTTCACGATTGCGACGGCGCCGTTCATGTACATCGTGACGGCGCTGGCGGGCACGCGCATCAATGCGATGCCACCGAAGGGCTGGACGACGCCCCTGCGCGCGCCGGAGCTGAAACCCACCTTCAAACCGGCCGCGGTGCGATTCGGCGTGGCCAGCGCCACGTTCGACCAGGGCATCGACATGCCGGGAGCATACCGCGCCAGGGACCGCAAACGCGAGGCGGACGATCCCTATGCCGACGACCGCGCGGTCGAAAAGCAGCACCTTGCCTATGCCGATGGCGCGACCACGGATGCGGCGCAGGGCGATACGGCCAGCGAGGCGGCGCTGAAGTACGAACACCACGCGATGCTCAGGATGCAGGCGAAGCGCGAGGGTTTGTACAAGAACGAAGCCAAAGTGACCGAGGAAGACGAACCTTCGACCGCCAGCGCGAAATATACCGCGTGGCGTAACGAGAAGATCCGTGATTCTCTGGCGAAGAGCATCGATACGCATGCGACGGATCACTCGACGATCATGACCAATCCCGCGCACGCGCGGGGAGCGCTGGCGTATGACGTGGCGATCGGAGTTTGCCGCATTACCGAGCAGGATCTGCGCAAACTGCGCATTGCCGCCGATTGGCGTCTTACGCCTGACGAAGCAAAAAATGAAGGCCGGACCTGTCAGAAATTCTGTGTGCGGGGCCAGAATTCGTAGTTAGATAATCGCGTTCGTGAAGCGCTCGCCGAACATGATGGCGAACTGGTTGG
>NZ_JBNDIK010000041.1:0-36613 GCF_050434365.1 Massilia sp. UYP32 | reverse complement strand
GCAAAACACCAATTCTGGCGCTCAAAGAATGGCAGAAAAAGCGCCCCGAATTATTTGTCAAACGGGTTTATGAACAGGCGGGACTTGACAAGTAACAATCAATCCTTTTCCTGCCCGTATGTTCTCGAACTCCTTGACCAGCTTCTCGCCGCCGCCGAAGCAAGCACAATATCGGAACGGACTCGCATCGATCAGCGGCTTGATACGAGGCGACGGCAGCGCATACTCCGTTACAACCGCCTCCACCTGCCGAATCGGTTCGTGCGGCCCGCTTTTTGCCGCCATGATGCTGCGGACATCCACCTCCACCATATGGCGCCTGCGAAGTTCCCGGTCCTCATTCGCCTTGCGCACATTCGGAGTCCACAGCGTGTCGCTGAATCCGATCCACACCGAGGTAGCATTGGCCGGATCAGAAATCGTGATACAGCCGGCCGCTTCACGATGTCCCTCGATCGTGCAATTAAAAGGTCCAGTCGGCGTGAGCAGAGACGAGAGAATCGACGTCAGCGAGAGCTTGTAGAGAAGCGCTTCCGGTGTCACGAAATAGCAGTCCCATCTCTGCCGGGCTTCGTCGTATACGTTGACGTAACCGCTACGCAGCAGCCGCTTGGTATAGTGGGCAGTCGTGGGCGGCAATGCTATCGGCGGGCCTTTTGTCTCCGGAGCGCCTGAGCGCGCGGGAACCACCGCGTCACGCACAAGCAATAGAGGCAAACCGCGCTTGTCGCAGAACTCGCATTTCTTTGACGCTAGCATGACATTCTCCGATCTTCCACCAAGGCGCCCTCGCGCAAGGCGCGCCAGACCTCTGGGGCGATCAGTGCGAAATGGTCTGATAAATAGGAATCGTTGCGGTTCGAGGCGTATTGCCTTATAGCGGCCGCGACGCAGGGGTCTTCATCGAAGCCGGGGCGGCACACCAGGGCGCGAAACGCGAACTCGGTCAGATCCTCAGCCCCCAGCAGTCCATATCGCGAGGCGCCACGATCCAGCGCCGCTTCGGCTGCTTCACTGCAAATATCCAGCTGAGCGGCGTCCCGTATGTCCGCACGTCGTAGTGCGCGATTCACAATCCCGATTCTGGCGATACGTGCCCAGTCCCTGTACGCGGGCGCTTCATTAGCACGGTCCGGGCGAGGCTGGGGAATGCTCCCTCCAATCTTCCGCTCCACCCATGCGCCGCCGATCCGATAAGTGATGGCGTCGATCCGTCCGAACAAGTGGCGACACTGGGCAGGCGAAAGGATACGGAGTAGCTGATGGAGGACGCGTGGGTCATGCATCCTTAACCAGACAAGATTTCCACTATGAGGGGACGCGAGTTGCCCGGCATTCCAGCGACGCTCGACTTCGTCCATGCCGATCGCCGTCTTCAGCATTACCGCCACAACGGGGATGTTCATCCCGGGGGCAGTGTCATCGGTACCGCCAAAAAGTTCCCCCAGCGCCGATTCCCGAGCTGATTTCAGCTCGACCAAGGCAGGCATCAGATGGGCGCTGCCAGCCAACCTTCGCGGCACCAGCGGTGCTACACGCACCCCCTTTGGCACCAGGGCGCGCATCGTGGCGTCGACCACGCCGTACGCATGCCCTCCGATCAAGTCATTCATATGCGTAGCCATGGCGCCGTTCAAATCAAGAGACCGGCACGATGCCGTCCCCTGCCGAAGCGGCGCCCGCCGCACGCATCTCACACAGTTTCAGCTCCCCAGGCTGCGGCAGCTTCACCTCGGAGGTTGCTTTCTGGGGGCCGCCCAACTCCTTCTTGCCGGCCTTGAACTCGACCTTGCCGGGGGCATGCACTTCGATATTTCCTCCCTCCAGGCGGATGCAGGCGCCCTGGGCTGTCAACAACACGTGCTTCTTCGGTGCGCGCACCGTCACCGACTTGGCAATACTGGCGACCGAGATCGACTTATCGGCAACGAACCGGCTCGCCGCGGATTGACTCTGCAAACTCAGGCGACCACTAGCCGCGTGAAACTTCATTCCCGTTTCCTGAAGCGGGCGCGCCTTGTCGTCCACCTTGCCGTAGCTGAAGAGGCTGATGCCGGCGACCGCCATGACCGACATATTCCCCTGCGCGACGACGCCGACGTCTCCTCCCGCTGTCAGCGATCCCGTCTGCTCCGCCGCCAGAATGACATTCGCTGGCGAGACCGCGACAATGCCCGCCGGACTCCAGACCTGCAAGAGGGCTTCACCATAGGCCGTCGCGCGGCACGCGTCGCCGCCATCGGAACCGGATCTCCCCGCCGCCGTGCCAGCCAGCGCCTTGGCGGTCTGGCGCATCGCCGCCAGCGCCGGCAAGGCATCTCGCGACGGTTCACCGGAAAGCACCGCCTGATGGCCGCGGGCACGCTCGGCCAAATCGTCCTGCAACTGGCAACACTGCTCGATCTGCCCGCTCGCGGCCGAACCCAATTGCTGGCGTGCGCCGTCCTGGATACCGGCGGCGAGCAGCAGGCCGTCTCCTGCCCTGAGTGCGGCGGCATGCGCGGTCTTGAGCTCGGCGCCGGCGCCAACCGTTGCCAGTCGCTGGTTGTCGGCCCGGTGCCGCAAATAGCCGAGATTGAGCTCGGCCATGCCATCATGCGCACGCTGGTGCCGCTGCAGGCCGAGACCGGACTGGCCCGGACTGTCGTCGAATACGAGCTGGCTATAGGCATCCGTACCAAGCTGGCTGGCGCCCATCGCCTGCGACTTGAACCCAGACAACACCGCTGGATGGGCATGTCCACCTTCCTCGCCGGCGAACCACGGCGGCGCGTTGCCGGTCGCAGGTCCGGCTCCGCAATGCACACCCTGGGAATGAAGCTGGCGCCCCAGTTGGCCCCAGCTACCGGAGCCACCACCCTTACCCAGGTGCCTGCCAAGTCGTTCCCAGGCGCTCCCGTATGCCCTTCGGGAGAAGGGTGTTCCAGGCGGCTATGGCTGACCGTCCCACGCTGCCAGTGAAACTGAACCTTGATGCGATGGTCCCGATCCGTATGCACCAACGATCCCGGCGGGCCGACCACGATCGCCGTCTGCTGCCCCTGGACCGTTGGTCGTGGATGTAGCGACTGGCCGGAGTCATCCTTGCTACTTTTCCGATACGGAATGCTGGACAGGATCGCTTCGGCGCAATTGCGATACAGGGGCCGCTCGACCTTACGGGCGCCCACGGCTTGCAGCTCGCGGTCGGCGAGTAATGTACGCGCGGTAGGACCGGGGCCGAGCAGGTCGGTGACCTCGCCAAGGAGTTCCGCCGGCAGATTATTGTGCATCAGGTGTACAACACGAGTTGCAAGAAAGGTACGCGCCTCATCATCCCTCTCGCGATCGAATAGCGCATGACCGCGCAAGGTGAATGTCGTTCCCGGCATCAGGGTGCGCACTGTCCCGGCGCAAACATGCACGACACGGCGCGCCTGCAGGGCCTGCAGCTGGATCTCGGCAAGGCGATTGCCCTGGACGCGGCTCGGATACGCATACATCCCCGGCATATCGCGACTGCGAAGCGGCGGCCCATCCGCATTCCATTCATCGGCGTTCACCGGCCGGGTTTGGGCAGCGCGATAATCCCAGGTATCCAGGTCGATCGCATTGGCAAGCATTCTCGCTTCGGTGCGCCAGCGATCGATGCTGTCGGCCTTCATGACCGCGCCAGGCTGGGTAAATTCCACGCGCGCCCGCCTGTTGCGCCGGAATGTCCCATTGTGGTCGGCGATGACCATCGTATGCTTCCCGCGCGACGGGCTGCCTGGATTGCCTTCGTGCTCGAAGTAGTGGAACAGCCCCTCCTCGTGCAGAAGGCGCTCGACGAACGCCAGGTCGCTCTCCTGATACTGGGTGGTCAGGCTCCGTCTCGGGTAAACAGCCCGATCGGCTACCTCGATCCTCCACGCAGGATCCAGTCTTGCCTTGCCCTGGTATCGCCTGAATATGGTTTCGAGAATCTCGATGACGTCCATATCCTGGAAGACCCTGCTGTCGCGCCCAAGCGCCATGAAGGCGGTCCATGGCTCAACGGTCAACAGGTATCGTGCAAAGCCGCCATCCGATCCGGCCAGCTCGGCCGCCGTTACGTGCCCATGAAAGGCGCGATGGCTGTCGCGCGATTCAGCGGTGAGCAACTGCAACAGCACCGGCTGACCGAGCAGGCTACGCAAGGACAAATGGGAATCAGTCGACAGCGCATCGATTCTGAAACGGAATCCGGCGCTGATCGCTTCCTCTCCGCGCGCGCATTCGGCCAGCAGTTCGGGACCGGCCGGCGTGTGCAGCGCGAGCAGGCGGGTATCTTGTGTGAAGCGAATGAGTGAGGCAAGCGCGGCATTCCCAGGTTTCGGCATGAGCCCTCCGTGCAGCGCCCATGACCGCGGAGAACTTCCGATGTCTACATGGAGCGCGGGAAACATCGGGAATTACACGCGACATGCGAGAAGGTGCTCTTGAGAAAACTCATGCAATCGCGGACGCACCTTTCCGTGCATGCTACGGAGATTCCTGACACTATCCAGCTTCGTGGATAATCCCCCCATGGACATCCCTAAAATCCATCGCCACCCATGAACCAGCTCCTGGCCATGCGCGCCTTCGTCCGCGTGATCGACACCGGCTCCTTCAGCCGCGCCTCCGACCAGCTGGGCCTGCCTCGCTCCACGGTCAGCAAGCTGGTCGGCGACCTCGAAACGCACCTCGGCAACAAACTGCTCCACCGCACCACGCGCACGGTCGCCGCGACCGCCGAAGGCGTCGAGTATTACCAGCAAGCCAGCCGCCTGCTCGTCGAGCTGGACGCGATGGACCACGCCATGCGCGGTCAGAAGCGCAAGCCGCACGGCCATCTCCGGATCGACGCCCCGGCCTCGTTCTCGACTTCGCTCCTGATTCCCGCACTACCCGCCTTCCACCACGAATACCCGGACATCACCCTGGCGCTCGGCGTCAGCGACCGCCCCGCGAATATCGTCGGCGAAGGCGTCGACTGCGTGATCCGCGCCGGCGAACTGCAAGAGAGGTCGATGGTCGGCCGCAAGCTGCTCGACCTGCACTACGGCACCTATGCGTCGCCCGCCTATCTGGCACGGGCGGGGACGCCACGCACACCGGCCGACCTCGATCAGCACGTGCGCCTTGGTTACTTCTTTGCAGCCACTACAAAGCCGAATCCGCTGGTCTTCGAACGCGGCGGTGAACGCCTGGACATCGAGGCCAGCGAATTGGCCACCAATGATGGCAATGGCCTGCTGGCATTGCTGCGAGCCGGCATGGGCATCGGCCAGCATTTCACGCGGATGGTGCAGCCTGCGATCGACGCCGGCGAGCTGGTGCCGATCCTGCAGGACTGGAACCGTCCCGCCATGCCCTTCCACATCCTGTACCCGCCGAACCGCCACCAGAACGCGCGGCTGACGGTGTTCGTCGACTGGCTGATCGACACCTTCCGCGACTAACGCGCCCTGGCGCCATGACGATCACTCGATGATCGCGGTCACCCGGATCTCGATCCGCATGCCTGGGGCGCCGAGCTCGGCCACACCCAGCTCGGTCCAGATCGGCGCCCGGTTTGGCATGTACTTGCGGAACAGCCTTGCCATCGTCTCGTTGGTCTCGGGAGGAAAGCCGCCCACGTGGTAGGAATTCACGTGGATCACGTGCTCCCAGCTGGCGCCGGCCGCCGCCAGCACGCGCTCGACGTTCTTGAAGGCCAGTTCGATCTCGTCCTCGAGCCGGTCCGGGAACTGCAGCTCGTCGGTCCAGCCGCCCTGGCCCGATATCTCGACGCGGTTCCCTACCTTCACGGCCTGAGAATAGCCCAGCTTCTTGTAGAACATCTCGCCGTAGCCCGGGGTGACGAAGAATTCTGGTTTGTCCATTTGATGTCCTTTCGGTTTCTGAAGTGACGCCAGCTTAGCCCCTTCGCTCATCCAGATACAGCCCCGATCGCTGCCAATACTATCCACGCAACTGCACAATTCTTCCGATAACTAAACAATGCAATCGCCATACATTGACATAAATAGATGAGAATCGTTATCATTCGTAGTCGCATTTATTCGTCATAGGTAGACATGTGCTCCTCGAGCGCTGGTCAGCCACCCACTCATCGTTAAAAACAGGAAAAAAGATGGAAAAGCAGGTCAGCGCCAACGGAAGCCGTAAATTGAAGACCCTGACGGTCTGTGTGGGCCTCGCGCTCCCGTTCATCGCTCAAGCGCAGTCCACCGAGAGCAACACCGCCGCCGGCACCACCTCGATGCCCCAGGTGCAGGTGCAGGCCCAGAAACTGGCCGACGACGTCGGCTCGTACACCATCGGCCGCACCCGCACCGCGACCCCGCTCGACATGTCGCTGCGCGACACCCCGCAATCGGTCTCGGTCATCACCCAGCAGCGTATCGAAGACCAGGGCCTGCTCACCATCACCGACGTCGTCAACAACGTCACCGGCGTCTCGGTCAACCAGTACGAGACCCACCGCGGCAGCTTCACGGCGCGCGGCTTCGAAGTCACCAACTTGCAGATCGACAACATCCCGACCACCTGGGACGCCGCCTGGAGCGCCGGCGAGGTGCTGGGCAGCCTGGCCCTGTACGACCGCGTCGAAGTGGTGCGCGGCGCGACCGGCCTGATGACCGGCGCCGGCACGCCATCGGCCGCGCTGAACCTGGTGCGCAAGCGCGCCTTCAGCAAGAAGCTGGCCGGCCGTATCGAAGCCACCGTCGGCCGCTGGGACCAGCGCCACATCATGGCCGACGTCTCGACCCCGCTGAACGAATCGGGCAGCGTACGCGGCCGCTTCGTCGGCGAATACGGCGAAGGCGAAAGCTGGGTCCAGCACCTGGAGAACAAGGACCGCACCTTCTACGGCACGATCGAAGCCGACATCGGCCGCGACGGCACCTTCTCGGCCGGCTTCAGCCGCCAGAAGATGAGCCCACGTGGCCCGATGTGGGGCGGCCTGCCGTACCGCTACACCGATGGCTCGGTCATCCCTGAAGACCGCTCCCTGACCACCGGCACCCCATGGGCCGGCTACGACAACCAGTACGACAACTTCTTCGCCGACTACGAGCACCGCTTCGACAACGGCTGGAACCTGCGCTTCACCTATACCGACGCCACCCGCGACGGCGATTCGCGCCTGCTGTACCTGTCGGGCGTGCCGGATCGCGTGACCGGCGCCGGCATCGGCACCTTCGCCGGCTCCTACGTCATCCAGACCAAGCAGAAGGACTTCGGCATCCACGCCAGCGGCCCGTTCTCGGCCTTCGGCCGCGAGCACCAGGCAGCCATCGGCTACCTGCATGCCAAGACCGACTTCTATTCGAACAACCGCCTGGCGCAGTTCCCTGGCCTGCCCGAAGGCGTGGCGCCGCCGGTCGACAACTTCAACACCTGGAATCCGGCTGCCTACCCGGTCCCGACCTGGGGCGCACAAGCCCGTTATCAAGACAGCGAAACGACCCAGCAAGGCCTGTACGGCATGGCGCGCTTCTCGCTTACCGACCGCCTCAAGGCCATCGTCGGCGCGCGCGTGACCAAGTACGAGAAGTCAGGCGGCGGCGCGTGGGAAGCCTCGTACGAGATCAAGCACTCGAACGAGATCACGCCGTACGCCGGCCTGGTGTTCGACCTGAACGACACCTATTCGCTGTACGCCAGCCACACCAGCATCTTCCAGCCGCAGAACCTGCGCGACCTGTCCAACAACCTGCTCGACCCGATCGAGGGCAAGGCGAGCGAGGCCGGCATCAAGGGCGAGTTCTTCGACCGCCGCGTGAACGCTTCGCTGGCCGTGTTCCACCTGAAGCAGGACAAGCTGGGCCAGGCCGCCGGCCGTATCGATCGTGACGGCCCCACCGGCCCACTGCTGGAAGAGACCTATTACCGCGCTGCGGACGGCGCCACCAGCAAGGGCATCGAACTGGACGTCTCGGGCGAGATCGTCTCTGGCCTGAACGCCAGCATCGGCTACGCGATCTTCCGCGCCAAGGATGCGACCGGCATCGACTTCAACTCGATCTACCCGCGCAAAACCCTGCGCGCCTTCGCTTCCTACCGCCTGCCGGGCGCGTGGAGCAAGCTCACCATCGGTGGCGGCGTCAACTGGGAAGGCAGCACCTACACGATCGACGGCACCGTGGCCCCTGGCATCGACGGCCGCATCGAGCAGGATTCGTTCGCCCTGGTCAACCTGATGGCGCGCTACGACTTCACCAAGCAGCTGTCGGCCCAGCTCAACGTCAGCAACGCGACCGACGAGACCCACTTCGCGATGTTCTCGGCCTTCAACCAGCTCACCTACGGTGCGCCGCGCAACACCTCGCTGACCCTGCGTTACCGCTTCTGATGTCCTGAAGCGCTGACCCCGACGGGGCGCCGCAGCGATGCGGCGCCCCGTTTGCATTGAGCCTGCAACGTCGATTTCCGCCAGCCGGTAGAATGAGGGCCAATTGTCACATCGGGAGTCAACACATGAAACGAACCGCACTGGTCGTCGGCGTCACCGGCATCGGCGGCAACCACGTGGCACGCGAACTGCTGGCCGCGGGCTGGGACGTGTTCGGCCTGTCGCGCCGCGCGCCGCAAGACCTGCCCGCCGTACGCCACGTGGCGGCCGACCTGCTCGACCCGGCAGCGCTGGGCGCCGCGCTGGCCGACGTCGCGCCGACCCACGTCTTCATCACCACCTGGATGCGCCAGGACACCGAAGCCGAGAACATCCGCGTCAATGCCGGCCTGGTGCGCAACCTGCTCGATGCGCTGGCGCCAAAAAAGAGCGTGCGCCACGTGGCGCTGGTCACCGGCCTCAAACACTACCTGGGGCCGTTCGAAGCCTATGCCAGCTCGGGCACCCTGCCCGACACCCCGTTGCGCGAGAGCCAGCCGCGCCTGCCGCTCGAGAATTTCTATTATGCGCAGGAAGACGAAGTCTATGCCGCGGCCGAACGCGACCGCTTCACCTGGAGCGTGCACCGTCCGCACACGGTGATCGGCCTGGCGGTCGGCAATGCGATGAACCTGGGCACCACCCTGGCCGTGTACGCGACCATCTGCAAGGAGACCGGGCGCCCCTTCCAGTTTCCGGGGTCAAGCGCGCAGTGGAATGGCCTGTCGGACGTCACCGATGCGCGCATGCTGGCCAAACAGCTGGTGTGGGCGGCGGATACCGACGCCGCGCGCAACGAAGCCTTCAATATCGTCAACGGCGACGTGTTCCGCTGGAGCTGGCTGTGGCCCAAACTGGCCGCCTTCTTCGGCGTGGAAGCGGCCGGCTTCAACGGCGCCATCCAGCCTTTGGAGGCCGCGATGGCGAACGACCACGCCGTGTGGCGCGAGATCGCCGCGCGCCACGGCCTGGTCGAGGCCGACCTGGATCGCCTGGCCTCGCCCTGGCATACCGACCTCGACCTGGGCCGGCCGCTGGAGGTGATGACCGATATGGCCAACAGCCGGCGCCTCGGCTTTACGGCTTACCAGGCCACCGACGATTCGTTCCACGACCTGTTCGCACGCCTGCGCACCGCACGCCTGATTCCCTGAACGGTCCGGCGGCCGGTCGTACGTCGGCTGCCGGGCTGTACGGTTAACCGGCAAGAAACAGCGTCAATTTTCCCGCTGGGCGCCGGAAGCAGCCTGCTGCCTGTCCCAGCAGGCCCGCATTTCCGTCATAGCGCCCAGCTCGGCGCGGAACCTCTTCTGGAAGTCCGTGATCTCTTCGTCGGTCATTTCGGACATCGTCTTGTCCAGCAAAACCTTACACATGGGCGGCGTGACCCAGCGCCGCGCGCTGAAGCAACTGCCGACATGCGCTTTCAAGGCGGTCATCCATTCGTTGAACTCGGGGTGTCCGATCGATCGGCTGCCCACGGGCGTGCGCTCGGCGCCAGGATGGCTGTCGAGACAGACCAGTCCCGCCATGGACATCGCTTGATTGGGATCGTCCAGGTCGAGCGGTCCGGCGGCTACCTGGATCGTCACCATCAGCAGCGCTCCGGCCACCGACTGGCGCAGGACGGGAAAGACGCAAGAGGTCGACATGCCGGCTCCTCGCTACAGGCTCGCCGGCGCGGCATCCCGCCAGGCGCAGGCCTGCGACGCGGCGATGCCTTTCAGGAAAGCGCGCCGTACCGAGCCGGCCATGACGCACTCGGTCAGGTGCTTCGAATGGCGCTCGGCGCCGCTCAGCTTACGCACCCAGCCACGGAACGGCACGAGGCCCTCGGCTGTCCGGCGCACCGCGCCGACCGCCTGGTCATGGGCGATGCCCGATGCTCGGTCCATCAGCGACGGATCGCCCTCCGTCACCGGGGTATCGAGGTCGGCGCCCAGCGCCTCGTCGAGCGCCCTGATCTCCAGCGCCAGCGCAACGCAGTTGCGGGCCGCCGGCATCAGATAGGGGTTTTCCTTTGCCGTGACCAGTACGGCCGGAATATCCGCTTTCGAGATGTTCAGGTCGGCCAGCGGCGCGGTGGCCGCCTGCCCCATCCGCGACGCCGATTGCGATGCGCAACCGCCAAGCGCGACCAGGGCAGCAAGGCAGGCGAACTTGTAAGTGAGGTGCATGGATGATCGTCCTGGTGGTGGTGAAATGAATTCAGTGGGCGTCCCGGCTGCACGTCAGCGTCCGGTTCCGGGCCAGATAGGCGTCGCGCAAGGGCGTGACCTGCGCTTCCTCGCGCTCGTCCAGCGGCTGGTAGGCGCGGCCATACGGCCAGCCGTAACCCCAGCGGAACGACGTCGGCAGATAGGGGCCGCCCGCGAGGCGCACGCCCGCATACATGATCCGGGACAGCAGCGGGCTGTGCGACGCCGCGCTCACGCAGGACCGCAGTGCGCGGTCGGCTTCCAGGCGTTCGCCGGCGCTGCCGCCGCGCCAATAGGCCAGGTCGTGCGCCACGCAGCACCCGCACCAGTCGGCTCCTCCTCCCGGACTACGGTCGGGAAAACGGCTGCAGCCATCCGTGGAAAACGGCGCCAGCCCGGCCCCGGCATCCGGCGTCCCGGGCGGCGCATTCAGCGGCCCGGAAGGCGGCGCCGTCTGGCAAGCCGCAAGGCTGGCGAGGAGCGCCGCCTGCAGGGCGCGCCGGCGCAGACGACCCTGGATACGGAAGGTGATACGAGACTCGGTGTGCCGACGACGACGCATGCAATCTGAAGAGCTTGCCTAGTGGAAACTAGGCGCAGTCTACGTGCCCATATACGCCCTGTCCATGATTCGGCGCCATCCGGGCGCAAATCATGCATCCGGCATGACTGCAGATCAGCAGCCCGGCGCCCGTCCTTCCGCCTGGCCGCGTACATTGGCCGCGATCGCCGCGGCCAGCTTGTCCAACGCCGCGCGGTGGCCGGCCACCAGCGCGTCGTGACCTGTCCCCACCGGCTCCTGGAACACGCTGCGGCAGGTCTGCACCGCGCTGCCATCCAGCCGGCGCACGCTCCACACGGCGTCGACCAGGGCATAGGCGCCCGGACGCGATTCGAAGCGCTGGACGTCGGCGCCGATCCGGTACACCGCGCTGTCGTCCGGCGCCGCGCTGCGATAGACGTCGACTCCTCCCAGCCGGGCCGCGATATTGAGCGACAGGCTGTTGCCGATCTCCTCGGCCAGCGGCCCGGCCCAGCGGTGGTGTTCCTCGAGGTCGATCGTGCCTTCGCCGGTGCTGACCACCATTTGCGGCCGGCGCAGCTGGGCCGGCACCGTCACCGGCCGCATCTCGAAATACAACGGCGCGGCGCCGGCCGCCGGCGGCGTGACCGTCGCCGAACCGCCGCCCAGGGTATAGAAGCGGTCGACCGGCGTGCTGCTGCAGGCGGCCAGCGCGGCCGTGAACGAAGCGGTCGCAATCAGGCGCCATGGGCTGGTATACGGCATCATCAATTCTTCTCCTGGGGTTTGCCGCGGATGATCGACTGCGGATTGCGTTCGAGGTAGTCGGCCAGTGCATTGAGCTTGGCCATCGTGTCCGTCACTTCCTGCAGCGCCTGGCGCAAGTCGGACTGCAGCGGCGAGTCCTGCGCCAGCAGGTTCTCGGCGCGCGCAAAGGTAGCTTTAGCGGCGCTGAGCGTGCCCGTCATCTCCGGCAGCACCTCGCCTTCGAGGCGCGACAGGGTCGTATTCGCCTGCGCCAGCGTGCGGTTCAGGTTGGCGCCGATCTCGTCGAACGGCACCTTGTCCAGCTTGTTGGCGATGCGCGCCACCTGGCTTTGCAGCTCGTCGAGCTGGCCCGGCACGGTCGGCAGCACCACCAGCTCGCCCTGCTGGCCGATCGTGGCCTTGGCCGCGTTGGGGAAGAAGTCGAGCGCCACGTACAGCTGGCCGGTGAGGATGTTCCCGTTGCGCAGCTGCGCGCGCAGGCCGCGGCCCACCATCATGCCCATCATGTCCTTGCCCTCGCGGCCCTGGTTCAGGGCGTTCATGAAGTCCTGGCCCAGGCGGCCCGGGTACATATCGATCGTCACCGGCATATTGAAGCGGCGGCGCTCGCGATCCCATTCGATGCCGACGGTGCGCACCTCGCCCAGCGCCACGCCGCGAAAGTCCACCGGCGCGCCGGGCGCCAGGCCGCGCAGCGTCTGGTCGAAGTACAGCACCGCGCTGGTGGCCGGGCCGTCCGGCGGGCGCAAGGCCGCGGCGCGGTCCTCGGCCAGGCGGTAGCGGCTGCCCGCCGGCGCGGGCGCGGCCGGCTTCCTGCCGTCGGTGGACTCGAAGGCGATGCCGCCGGTGGCCAGCGCCGCCAGCGATTGGGTATTGAGCTTCAGGCCGCTCGCGTCCAGGCGCAGGTCGACGCCGCTTGCGTGGTACCAGCGGGTGTCCATGCCAACGAAGCCGATATACGGCTCCTCGACGAACACCGACATGTCGATGCCCTGGCCGGCCTTGTCCAGTTCGACCTTGGCCACCTGGCCGACGCGCACGCGCCGGAAGTAGACTGGCGAGCCGGGCGCCACCGAGCCCAGGCTGTCGGCGTGCAGCAGGTATTCACGGCCCTTCAGGCCGATCGGGATCGGCGGCGCCGTCTCCAGGCCGGTGAAGGCATTGCTGGAATCCTCGGACGTGCCGGGCGCGGCGCCGATATAGGGGCCGGACAGCAAGGTGCCGAGTCCCGACACGCCGCTGGCGCCGATCTGGGGGCGCACCACCCAGAAGCGCGAATCCTTGGCGGTGAAGCGGCCGGCCTCCTTGGCCATCTCGATCTTGGCCACCACCCGGTTGCCGTCCTCGGCCAGCGTCACCGACACCACCCGGCCGATGTCGACGTCCTTGTACTTGACCCGGGTGGTGTTGGCCTCCAGGCCTTCGCCGGTGGCGAAATACACGTAGACGGTCGGCCCCTTGTTGGTCACCCATTCGACCACCTGCCAGGCGCCGATGATGGCCGCCAGCAGCGGGATCAGCCAGATCAGCGACGGCAGCCAGCGGCTCGGGCGGTCGACGTCGGGCGAGGTAGGCCCCTGCGGCGGTCGGGCGCCGTCCGGTTCAGACATGTCGTTCTCCATTCGATTCAATAGGGTCCCAGATCAGGCGCGGGTCGAACTGGTGCGAGGCGACCATGGTCAGGATCACCACGCAGCCGAAAGCGATCGCGCCGGGGCCGGCGGTGATCGTGACCAGCGCATCGAAGCGCACCAGGGCCACGGTCAGCGCGACCACGAAGATGTCGAGCATCGACCAGCGGCCGACGAATTCCACCGCCCGGTAGGCGCGGGTGCGCGCCAGCGGCGCGGCGCGCGAGCGCAGCTGGGCGGTGGCGTTGAGCCAGGCCAGCGCCACCAGCTTCGACACCGGCACGACGATGCTGGCGATGAAGATGATGATGGCCAGGCCGGGCGAGCCGGTGTTCCAGAACAGCAGCACGCCGCTCATGATGGTGTCGCCCTCGGCGCCGCCGCCGATCATGCGCGAGTACATCACGGGCAGCAGGTTGGCGGGAATGTAGAGCAGCGTGGCCGCGGCCAGCATCACCCAGGTCCAGCCGATGCTGTTCGGGATCCGGCGGTGCAGCGCGGCGCCGCAGCGGCGGCAGTGGCAAACACCGTCCTTCGAGCGCTGCCAGGGGTGGCCGTTGACCAGGCCGCAGGCGCGGCAGGATACGAGGCTGTCCGGCGCGTGGGCGACGGAGTAGGCCCCGGCTTCCTGCCGCGGGCGCGGCGCCAGGCGGTCGGCCAGCTCCCACAGCGCCTTGGGTTCGTAGCGCATCACGAGCGCGCACAGGATGGTCAGTACGCCGAAGGCGAACAGCCCCGGATGCGGCACGACCCGCGCCAGGCTGGTCATCTTGATGACCGTGATCAGGATGCCGATCATCAGCACCTCGGTCATGGCCCAATAGCGCGCGCCCTGGACCACCCGCAGCACGAGATCGAAGCCGGGAACGCGCCGGCCGCGCCGCAGGCCGATGGCGACGTACAGCAGCGCGCCCAGTTCCAGCCCCGGGAACACGATGGCGCACAACAGCACCATGGCCGCGACCACCTGCATCCCCGCGTCCCACAGCACGGCCACCGCCCGCAGCAGGGTGGCGCCGGTCGCCATGCCGCCCAGTTCGAGGGTGACGATCGGAAAGCTCTGGGCCAGCAGGTAGACCAGCACGGCGCCCAGGGTCAGCGCCACCAGCGAGTCGGCGCGGCGCAACGGCCCGCCGGCATGCCAGCGGTAGAGTTCGTGGCGGCAGCGCGTGCAGCGCGCGCGCTCGCACGAGTTCAGCGGCTCCCGGTGGTACAGGCAACCGCAGTCATGACAGCCGATCAGATGCTCCGCGCTCAATCGTTCTCCTCGCTCTGCTACATTAGTGCTTTCGCACTATGTATTATGACCGGAAGCAATTGAGCGTGTCTTTTCGATCGTATCGCGTGTGTCCGGTGGGTCAGAAGCGGACCTTGATGAAGGCCGACGGTCCCTTCAGTTTCAGGTCGAGGTCGGCGGTGCGGTCGCCGTTGCGGTGCAGGTCGATCTTCTGCACGTTGTAGTCGAGCACCAGGCCGACGTTCTTGTGCGGGAACCATTCGACGCCGACGGCGCCGTTCCAGATATGGCCCTCGACCGTGCCGCCGTTCTTCTTGATGCCGGACGCGTCGACGTAGAAGCGCCATTGCTCATTCAACTGATGGCGCCATGCCAGCTCGACGGTCGGCGCCCAGACGCTGTCGCTGCCCGAGGCCGAACCGCTGAACGCGTAGTTCTCGACCGGATTCGAGGCGCTCAGGTTGGCCTCGGCCGAACCCGAGATCTTGGCGCGCAGGTAGGCCGCGCCCAGGCCGACGCCGAAGGCATTCCGTTCCTTGCCCATCCACCATTTATAGGCAAAGCGGGCCATTTCGAGGCGCAGGTCGGCGTCGGCGGTGATGGTGCCGCTGACCGGACGGCCCTCGTAGACGGTGTCGCCGCTGGCGCTGCCGGCCCAGTCTTCGTCGAAGCGGAAGTAGTCGAACGACAGGCCATGGCTGTCGCCGATCAGCATCTCGGCCTTCACGCGCGGCAGCGTGACGTCGTCGATTTTTTCGTCGGGCGTGTCGATGCGGCCGTAGTCGGTGTCGCCGCCCAGGTGGATCTTCGGCTCGGCGTAGAAGGCGCCGGCCGAGATGCTCATGCGGTCGAGGGCTGGCGACTGCTGGGCCTGTGCCATGCCGGCGCTTGCCGCGCCCAGCAGGATGGCGCCCTTCAGGGCCGAGACGAGTGTGGTGTGAACGGTGGACAGGGTGGTGCGCGACGCGGTGCGGGACATGGAGCTCTCCGATAAAAAATGTTATTCAAGGCCCGCCAGACTACGTCTTGACGCGGCGACATTTATTATCGCAAAATGTCATTTAAACAATGCGCACGATTGAAATGACTTCGTGGTCAACAAGCGACACTTCACCAAAAGTCGAAACATATGTTAGCTGGCGTACCGCGCCACGCAAAAGGCGGTCACATAGGGGATGGCATGGTTTATCATCAGGAAACATCAACCACTTCCACCCCGCCGATGAAGCAATACACGCTGCCGCAGAACTCCTTCCTCCTGTTACTGGCGATCGTGACGATCGCATTCTTCTGGGTGCTGCTGCCCTATTCCGGGGCCGTGTTCTGGGGCGTGGTGTTCGCCATCCTGTTCGCACCGCTGCAATCGCGCCTGCTGCGCGCGACCAAAGGGCGGCCAACCGCCGCCGCCCTGCTTTCGCTGCTGGTGATCGTCCTGATGGTGCTGTTCCCGCTGGCCCTGATCACCTCGTCGCTGATCAATGAAGTCACCGCCATCTACGCCCGCGTCAGCGCCGGCCAGGTAAATTTTGCCTCTTACTTCAACCTCGTGATCCGGGCGCTGCCGGACTGGGCGATCTCGCTGCTCGAACGTTTCGAACTGACGAACCTGGCTTCGCTGCAGGAAAAGATCACCGAAGGCGCGGCCCAGATCAGCCAGGCCACGGCGCACTATGCCCTCAATATCGGCCGCAATACGCTGGACTTCGTGGTCAGCATGACCATCATGCTGTACCTGCTGTTCTTCCTGCTGCGCGACGGCCGCATCCTGGCGGCGCGCATCCAGCGCGCGGTGCCCTTGTCAAGCGAATACAAGGGCCGCCTGTTCCAGAATTTCACCACGGTGATCCGGGCCACGGTCAAGGGCAATGTGCTGGTGGCGATGGCCCAGGGGGCGCTGGGTGGCCTGATCTTCTGGGCGCTGGATGTCAGCGGCGCGCTGCTGTGGGGCGTGGTGATGGCCTTCCTGTCGCTGCTGCCGGCGGTCGGCGCGGCCCTGGTGTGGGCGCCGGTGGCCGTCTACTTCCTGGCGACCGGCGACATCTGGCAGGGTGTCGTGCTGGCCGCCTATGGCGTGCTGGTGATCGGCCTGGTCGACAACATCCTGCGCCCGATCCTGGTCGGCAAGGACACCAAGCTGCCGGACTACGTGATCCTGCTGTCGACGCTGGGCGGCATGGCCTTGTTCGGCCTGAACGGTTTCGTGATCGGGCCGGTCATCGCGGCGCTGTTCATCGCGGCCTGGGACCTGTTCTCGCGGGCGGACGAGTTCCACGAACCGTCGGAAGCGCCATAAACAGAACGCCCCGCTCGAGGCGGGGCGTCGTCAAGCTGGCGCAGCGCGATTACTTCGCTTGCGCGTGCGCTTCCAGGCGGCGGGCGACGGCCGGAGAGACGGCATCGGCGCCGCGGGTCATGCGGTACAGGGCCCAGACGTCGCCGGCATCGGCGCCGCGGGCGACGGCGCCAGGAGCTGCTTTCGCGCGCACGAAGTTGGCGAGGGTGTCAGCGAAGGCGGACAGTTGAGCAACGAAACTTGGGCGGAGCGACAGGGTCGACATGATTTTCTTTCGTGTGTGATCTGGTATGACTCCAGTATGCGCTCCCTGAGATAGAAATCAAATTGCGATCCATGATGATCGCCATTCACAAATCATCTATCTTGCGATCAGGTCGCCACCGTCATCACCGACCGCATGATCTGCAACACCGCCGGTCCCAGCAGCACGACCAGCAACGCCGGGAAGATGCAGAAGATCAGCGGAAACAGCAGCTTGGTCGCGATCTTGGCCGCCTTTTCCTCGACCAGCTGACGGCGCCGCGTGCGCAGCTGTTCGGATTGCACGCGCAGCGCGGTGCCGATGCTGGTGCCGAAGCGCTCGGCCTGGATCAGCATCTTGGCCAGCGCGTCGACGTCCTCGACGCCGGTGCGCAGCGCCAGGTTGCGCAGCGCCTTTTCCTTGCTGCTGCCGGCGCGCAGTTCCAGCGTCACCAGTTGCAGCTCCTCGGCCAGCACCGGGCTTTTCAGGCCGATCTCGTTGCCGACCCGCGCCAGCGCCGCGTCCATCGCCAGGCCCGCCTCGACGCACACCGTCATCAGGTCCAGCGCGTCGGGGAAGCTCTCGAAGATCTCGCGCTGGCGGTTGGCAATCCGGCGCTTGAGCGCGATGTCCGGCACGTAGTAGCCGATGGCAGCCGAGCCGACCAGGTACAGGAAGGTCAGCACCAGCGGGCGTTCGTTATGGTGCGGCAGCGCGATGTACACCATCAGCGGCAGGCCGATCGTCAGCGCGGTCTTCCCGGCGTGGAACAGGCCCGGCACCGATGGCGCGCGCCAGCCGGCGTTGATGAAGCGCAGGCGCACCGGCGAGGTTTCCCAGCCCTCGGCCGGCACCGACAGCTTCGCCAGCGGCTCGGCCAGGCGCGCCAGGCGCACGCTCCAGCCGTCGGCGCGGCTCGTGCGGGGCGTATCGCGTTCGTCGAGCGCCACCAGGCGCGCCTTCACGGGGTCGCGCGTCAGCAGCAGCATGGCCGCCACGGCGATCCCGAACACCAGCACGAACATCGCCGCCAGCATCACGATTTGAGGCATCGTCATCTTGTTGAATCCTGAAAGTTCTTACATGCGGATGCGCACGATCTTGCGGATCGCCAGCACCCCGAAAGTCATCATGCCCAGCGCCGCGCCAGTCAGCTGGCGCCCCACCGGATCGTTCACCAGCACGCCCATCGTCTCCGGATTGACCGCGTACATCATGATTCCGGCGCCGAACGGCAGCAGGCACAGCACCCAGGCCGAGATCCTGCCTTCCGCCGACAGCACGCGCACCTGGCCGGCCAGCTTCTGGCGGTCGCGCACGATGCCCGAGATCGAGGCCAGCAGTTCGGTCAGGTTGCCGCCGCTCTCGCGCTGGATCAGCACCGCGACCACGAAGTACTGCAAGTCCATGCTCGGCACGCGCTGCGCCAGGTTGTTCAGCGCATCGGCCATCGAGACGCCGAAGTTCACTTCGTCGAAAGCCGTCTTGAATTCCTCGCCCAGCGGCGCCGCCACTTCGTCGGCCACCAGCTTGAGCGCGGTCGGGAAGGCATGGCCGGCGCGCATCGCGCGGCCCATCATGTCCAGCGCCTCGGGCAACTGGCGCTCGAAGCGCACCATGCGCTGGTCGCGTGCGCGCACCAGGCGCAGCAGCGGCAGGCCGGCCGCTCCGACAGCGCAGCCCAGCACCGCGGGCAGCGGCAGGCGCAGCGCCAGCGCGGCCACCAGGCCGGCGCCGAAGCAGGCGGCGCACACGGCCAGCAGCGAGGCCACCAGCTGGCCGCTGCCGGCCTGCACCAGCATGCGGTCGAGGCGGCGCGCCAACGGCAGGCGGCGCAGCAGCGGCTCGAGCTCGGGATTGTCGGACAGCCGGCGATCCTTGGTGATGGTGACGTCTTCCTGGCGGGTATCGCTCTTGATGACGCTGCGCAGGCGCCGCGCGACGCGCTCGGCCTCGGGGTCGCGGCTGGCTTGCCAGGCGGCGTACACGCCCCAGACCAGCAGCATGACGGCCGCGAACAGCATCAGGATGAACAGGATGAAGGTGGTGTCCATGTCGGTTTTTCGCTCAGCGGGCTTAGAAGCGCGGCTCGAAGATGTGCGGCGCCAGGTTCACGCCGAAGGTGCGCAGGCGCTCGGCGAAATGCGGGCGCACGCCGGTGGCGCTCGACTGTCCGATCACGGCGCCGTCGTCGGCCACGCCGGTCTGGCGGAAGGTAAAGATCTCCTGCATCGTGATCACCTCTCCTTCCATGCCGGTCACTTCCGAAATCGACAGCACCTTGCGCTTGCCGTCGGTCAGGCGCGAGACTTGCACCACCACGCCGACCGCGGACGCGATCTGCTGGCGCATCGCTTTCGGCGGCAGGTTCGGCGCCGCCATGCTGATCATGTTTTCAAGGCGAGTCAGGGCGTCGCGCGGTGTGTTGGCGTGGATGGTCGCCATCGAGCCCTCGTGGCCGGTGTTCATGGCGCCCAGCATGTCCATCGCCTCTTCGCCGCGCACCTCGCCCAGGATGATGCGGTCGGGGCGCATCCGCAGCGCGTTTTTGACCAGCGCGCGCTGGCTCACTTCGCCCTTGCCCTCGATATTGGCGGGACGGGTCTCCAGGCGCACCACGTGCGGCTGCTGCAGCTGCAGCTCGGCCGCGTCTTCCACCGTCACCACGCGCTCGCTATGGCTGATGAAGCCCGAGATCACGTTGAGCATGGTGGTCTTGCCGCTGCCGGTGCCGCCCGAGATCAGGATGTTGACCTTGGCCTTGCCGAGGCCCTGCAGCACCTCGGCCATGTCGGCCGTCATGCTGCCGTAGGAGACCAGGTCGGCCAGGCGCAGCGGATCGGCGGAAAAGCGGCGGATCGACATCACCGGACCGTCGATCGCCAGCGGCGGGATGATCGCGTTCACGCGCGAGCCGTCCGGCAATCTAGCGTCGACCATCGGGCTCGATTCGTCGATGCGGCGGCCCACGCGCGAGACGATCTTGTCAATGATCTTCATCAGGTGGGCGTCGTCGGTGAAGGTGACGTCGGTCAGTTCCAGCTTGCCGCGGCGCTCGACGTAGACCTGCTTGTGGGTATTGACCAGGATATCCGACACGCTCGGATCGGCCAGCAGCGGCTCCAGCGGACCGAAGCCCAGCATCTCGTTCTGGATGTCGCGGGTCAGCGTCTTGCGCTCGGCGTCGTTGATGACGACCATCTCTTCTTCGAGCAGGCGCTCGACCAGCAGGCGCAGCTCCTGGCGGATCTGGTCCTGGTTCAGGCGCTGCATGCTTTCCAGGTCGACGCGGTCGAGCAGCGCCTCGTGGATGCGGGCCTTGAGCTGGTGGTAGGCGCGGTTGTCGATCGGGCCGCCGCGCTGGGCGACCGGACGCGCGATGGCGCCGGCGCCAATGCTCGTGGCGGCGCCGCCGTTCATGCTGGCCAGGCGTTCACGCAGGGAGGCTGGGGGCATCGGGTTCATGTCGGTCTTTCTCTATCTCAGACGTCGGTCTTGCGCCGTTTGAACAGGCGCGCCATCAGGCCCGCGCTCTGCACCGGCGCGGCTTCGCCGGTCAGGCCGCGCGCCATGGTCATCAAGGCCAGGCTCAGCTGGCTGTCCGGCGCCAGGCGCGTGACCGGCACGCCCTGGTTGACCGACTTTGCGGCGGCGTCGTAGTGGTTCGGCATCGTGCGCAGCTGCGTGGTGTCGAACGCCTCTTCGAGGTCCTTCAGGCGGATGTCGCTGTTGTTGTCGTGGCGGTTGACGATCAGCTCCACCTTGTCGCTGCCGTATTCCAGGTTGCGAAACACCGTCAACAGGCGCTTGCCGTCGCGGATATAGGGCAAGGTGGTCTGCAGCACCGGGTAGATGGTGTCGGCATGGTCCAGCGCGCGGATGCTGACCGGGTCCAGGCTGCGGCCGACGTCGAGCACGATGAAGTCGTACTGGCGGCGCGCCAGCTTGATGATGGCGTCGATGTGCTCGGGCTTGACGTCGCTGGCGTGGGCCGGATCGGACGGCGCGGCCAGCACGCTGAAGTTCGGCGTCACACTCACCATGCTCGAGGACAGGAAGGACGGGTCCAGGCGGTGGATCTGCGTCGCGACGTCGGACAGCGTGGCCAGCGGCTTGCTGTCCGAGACGAACAGCGAGGCGTCGCCGAACTGCAGGTTCATGTCGATCAGCGCCACGCGCTTGGCGCCGCCGGCGCTCAGGGCATAGGCCAGGTTGGTGGCCAGGAAAGTCGCGCCGCTGCCGCCCTTGCACGAGATGAAGGCCAGCACCCGGCCCTGGGCCGCGCCCTGGCTGCCCAGCTTTTCGGCGACGTGGTCGACCGCCGCGATCAGGTCGGCGGGCTGCGGACGGGCCGCCAGCACCTCGCGCACGCCGGCGCGCATCGCGCGCAGCAGGAAGTCCTGCGACTGGTCTTCGGACAGCACGATGAAGGCCATGCGCGGGAACAGGTGGCCCAGGCGCTCCAGCTGGTCGAGCTCGCCTTCGTCGGCGCGCGGCGCATCGACGATCAGGAGGTCGGGCACGGCCTCGTCGGCCATGGTCGACAGGCGCGCGGCGGTGCCGGCGATCATGTCGACTTCGTCGCTGCCCGGCCGGGCGCGCAACTGGCGCGACAGCTCGATCAGGTGGCGCTCGTCGCGCGAAAGGACTGCGATCTTCATGGTGGCTCTCTGGTCTCTTATTTGCCGAACGCGCTGGCGTCGCCCTGCGAGGTCGGCGTCACGTAGGAGTTCTGGTAATTGGCATAGGCGGCGACGGCGGCGCGGGCGTCACTGCCCCGCTCCACACGCGGCCGCGGCGGCATCGTCTGGCTCGCGATCATGGCGCGCACGCTGTCGCCATTGGTGGCAGGACCCTCGGTGGCGCAGCCGGCCAGGATGCCCAGGGAGGCCAGCAGGCTGGCGCACAGGATGGTTTTCATGATCATTCCTTCGAAGTGGAAGTGGCGCGCTTGCCTTCATGCTGGCCGCCGAGCAGGAACTCGGTGCGGCTCGGCTGCACGTAGTGGTCGGTCGGCAGCGCCGGCACGGCTTCCATCGGCTTGGCCAGGCGCGGCGTCACGATGAACACCAGCTCGGTGCGGTCGTTCTGGAAGTCGCTGCTGCGAAACAGCGTGCCCAGCACCGGCACTTCACCCAGGAAGGGGAAGCGCTTGATGTTGCTGGTCACGTTGTTGCGGATCAGGCCACCGATGGCGAAGCTCTGGCCGTCCAGCAGCTGCACCGTGGTCGAGGCGCGGCGGGTGGTGAACGACGGCAGGATCGCGCTCGCGTTGCCGCTGCCGCCAGGCGAGATGCCGATGCCTTCGCGGTTCAGTTCCGACACTTCGGGCGCCACGCGCAGGTTGATGCGGCCACCGGCCAGCACGGTCGGGGTGAACTTCACGGCCACGCCATATTCCTTCTCTTCGAGCGTGATGGTGGGCGTGCCGCCGCCGGACGACTGGGCGACCGGAATGAAGATCTTGCCGCCGGCGAGGAAGCTCGCCTCCTGGCCGCTGACGGCCATCACGTTCGGCTCGGCCAGGATCTTGACCAGGCCGTCGCGCTTCTCGCCGTCGATCGTCAGTTCCTTGATGCCGGCGCCGACGCCGCCGATCGAGCCGGCGCCGCCGCTCAGCAGGCTCGAAACCACGCCATAGGTCCAGCTGCCGTTGGTCTTGGTGTAGCCCGCCTTGGCGCCTAGCTGGTCGACCAGCGACTTCGACACTTCGGCGATCTTCACTTCGAGCATCACCTGCTGCGGGGCGGCGATCGACAGCATATTGAGCACCTTGGCGCCAGCCGACGGCGCCGCGCCGCCGGCGCTTGCGGCCGCGGGGGCGCCGACGCCGGCCGGCGACGGGCTGCCCGCACCGCTGTTGGAGTCGGCGCCGGACGATCCGATCGCCTGGAAGGCCGTCGCCAGCTCCACCAGCTGGCTGGCCACGGCGGCGTCGCTCACCATGCCGGACAGGATCAGGGCGTTGCCGCTGCTGCCGATGCGCACGTCCTTCTCTTGCGGGAACAGGGTGTCGAACTGGCTGCGCAGGGCCGAGGTGTCGACGCCGACGGCGATGTCGATCACGGTCGACTTCTTGTCGCGGCCCGACACGATCAGGTTCGTGGTGCCGACGCTGCGCGCCACGATCACCACCTCGCCCGAATTCGGGACCACCACGTTGGCCACTTGCGGGTCGCCCACGGTGACCTGGCTGGCCGGCGTGCAGAAGCGCTTGATGACCGATTTGCCGCGCACCAGCTCCAGGCGCGGAGCGGCGTCGCTGCGCAGGTCGATGCAGTCGGCGGCGGATGCCAGGCCGGCCTGCACCGCCAGCGCCAGGGTCAGGCTCGAAACCAGCAGGGTTTTATTGAACGATGGATTCATGATGGGGTCTTCAATCAAAAGCTTTGCGAAGCGGCGTCCAGGCCGCGGATCACGAGCACGCCGTCGCCGCGCGGGGCGCTCTGGCGCACCGGGGCTGCCGCACGCGGCGCCGGTTCATAGGCAGGTTCGTGGGCGACCGCGGGCGCCGGCGCCGGGCTGCGCTCGGGCAGGCCCAGCACCGACTCGCGGGTGGCGCCAGTGGTGGCCGCCGGCTGCGGGTCGACCTGGTTGCGCAGCACCAGCGACAGTTCGCCGATCGAACGCGCCAGATCGAGCTTTTCGACCTCTTCCGGGGTCAGTTCGAGCGTCACGGCGTTCACCACGCGCGGCTTGCTGTCGTCGACCGTCGATTCCTGGGCCACGGCCAGCACCAGGATCCGTTCCAGCACGATCTTCGAAATCGACGGCGAGGCAGCCAGGTCGCTGCCGGTGGCCTGCAGGTTGACCAGGATGTCGACGTAGTTGCCGGGCAGCGCGAAGCCGGCCACGCCGACCACGTCGTTGACGCGCACCGTCATGGCGCGCTTGCCGGCGCTGACCACGGCCGACAGGCCGCCCAGGGTGCCCTTCGGCGCCAGTTTCGATTCGGTCACCGGCTCGCCGACCAGGATCTCGGCGCGCGCGATGCGGCCTTCGAGGGCCTTGGGATCAAGGATCGCGCCCGGCGGCACCGAAGTCGCCGGCCAGTCGGCCAGTTGCAGGCTGGTGGGCGCCAGGCGCGAGCCCTGGTTGATGTTGGCGACCGCCACCACGACGCGGGTGCCGGACGGGCCTTGCTCGCCCATCCATTTGGCGGCCATCACGACCGCGCCCAGCGCCAGGACCAGGGCCACGCCGATGATCAGGAAGGCTCGCGAACTTGTCACAGATTTACGCATTGTTGTACTCCACGGCGCCGCGTTCGCGGCGCTCAAGCTCCAAGGGGCGGCCGGCGGCGCCGGCGGCGAAATAGTTGTCCCAGGCCCAGTCGATGGTCTGGCGGTTCAATTCGGGGGCGCGCTCTTCGTAGCGCGCCAGGTCGCGCAGCTGGCGTACCAGGTCGCGTGGATAGCAGGCCAGCAGCGGCACCTTGCGCTCGCCGTGGCGCGCCAGCAGGTAGTCGAACGCCGCGACGTCGAACGTCACACCGGCGCCGGCGCAGGCCTGGCGAAACAGCGTCGCGTATTCATCGAGCGACGCCGCCGGCACCTCGATCTTGTAGCCCAGGCGGCGCAGGAATGCGCCGTCCGACAGGCGCTGCGGCACGAAGTTCGACGAGAACACGACGATCACGTCGAACGGAATCTGGAAGCTGTGGCCGGTGTGCAGGGTCAGGTAATCGACGCTGCGGTCCATCGGCACGATCCAGCGGTTCATCAGGGCTTCCGGGGTGCAGCGCTGGCGCCCCAGGTCGTCGATGATGAAGATGCCGTTGTTCGACTTCAGGTGCGGCGGGGCCTGGTACAGGCGGGTATGCGGGTCGAAGCGCAGGTCGAGCATGTCCAGGGTCAGCTCGCCGCCGGCCAGCGCCGCCGGACGGCGCACGCCGCGCACCCAGCGCGCGTCCGGCGCGCTGCCGCGATCCAGTCCCAGCCCCGGGGCCACGCCTTCGTCGGCCGCCACGTGCTGCACGGCGTCGAAGAAGGGAATCACCTCGCCGTCCACCATCAGGGCGTGCGGCACCGCGATCGTGCCGACCAGCAGGTCGCGCAGGCGCTCGGCCAGGTAGGTCTTGCCGCTGCCGGCCAGGCCGTGCAAGAAGATCGCGCGCCCCGAATTCATCGCCGCGCCCAACTGGTCGAGGACCAGCGGATTGACCACCACGCCTTCGAAAGCGGCGGCCATGGCGGCGCGCGTCACTTGCATCGCCGCCACGCTCTGGGCCTGCACCTGGGCGGTATAGGCCGCCAGGGTCACCGGCGCCGGACCGGCATAGGCGTTGCGGGCGACCGCATTGGCGGCGCGCGCGCGGCCGGCGTCGGTCAGGATGTACGACAGATCGGCGTCGGTGCCGCTGCTTCCCACCCGCGCGATCTCGCACAGCTTCTCGGCGCGCAGGAATGCCAGCAGTGGATCGATGACGCTGACATTGAGTTTCAGGTGGCTGGCCAGTTCGGCCAGGCGCAATTGGCCGCGCTGGAACAGCACTTTCGAGATCAGTTCGGCCAGGAACAGGAACGGCAGGCCGGTCTCGTCGACGGTGCGCGGGGCGCGATTGTCGGCCGGGGCCAGGAGGTTGTTGCTCACGGTCTGGTTCACAACGGCAGCTCCCCGTGCACACGGATCCACAGCACGCAGCCGACCGTGGCGACGGCGATTGCCACCGCGTACGGCAGGCGGCCGCTGGCTGCCTCCGGCGGCGTGACCGGCGCGGCGATGCTGACTGCCAGTGCCGAAAAAGCGCTGTGCATGGCCATGTGGTAAGCATTGCCGACCAGACGGCGCAGACTGCCCTGCCATGCCGCGAACGCCAGCGCCAGCAGGCCGCCGGCCACCAGCGTGACCAGGCCCACGGTCAGAATCTGGCCGGCGCCCACAAAAGCGCCCACCATCGCCAGCAGCTTGACGTCGCCGGCGCCCATCAGGCGCAGCGCATACATCGGCAGCAGCAGCGCCAGGCCCAGGCCCCAGCCGCCCAGCGACTGCAGCAGGCCCAGGCTACCTGCCTGCGGTCCGAACAGGCCCTGCCCCTGCGGCAGCAGCGCGTGCAGCGCGAACGCCGCCAGCATGCCGGGAAACACGATGGCATTCGGGATGCGGCGCGCACGCACGTCGTGCCAGACGGCAGCGCCGAGCAGTGCAAACAGCAGCAGGAGTGGCAGGGTTGTCAAGTTTGGCTCCGGTCAAAAAAAATCCGGCACGAAACTTCCGTGCCGGATGGGGGCCGACTGGCGGCGGCCGCTAAACGACGATCAGGCGCCGGTCGGGGTCTTCGCCGAAATACGGGCGGCCAGGGTATTGAACAGGGTGCTGATGTTGCCACCCAGCAGGCTGACAGCGGCGATGATGACGCCGGCGATCAGCGAGGCGATCAGTGCGTATTCGATTGCGGTGACGCCGTCTTCTTCTTTGATCAGGTTGGCGATGAAGTTCATGGTGGTTCCTTTCAGTGATATGAATGAGTTGGGCTTTATGCGCTCGTCCACACGGCCAGCGCCGCAATGAAGCAGACGACTGCGAGCAGGACGCTCAGGACCAGGTACGACATCGCCGGGCTGCCGCTTCTTTCGTAATGCTGCTCCGGGTTATCTTCCTTGTCGTACACGTTCGCTCCTGTCCTCTTGCCGCCGTACCGCATGAAACGATACGCAGCGCATGGGTTGAATCTTACGGATCGGCACTTTCGTTGCCATCCGTCAAAACTACCTTTTTGAGGGGGACTTCTTGCCGTGGCGGTCTAGGACATATGTCCTGGACGCCGTGTGGGAGGGGGACGACAGGATGTGGGGCGCCCCCGGGTGGGGCGCCGACGGGTACGGTCAGGACAGGCCGTGCTTGGTGGCGTAGACGTATAATTCGAGGCGGTTCGCCACGTCCAGCTTCTGGTAAATCGTCGTCAGGTGGTTGCGCAGCGTGCGCTCGGAGATGAAGGCGCGCTCGGCCAGGTCCTTGTTCAGGGCGCCCTTGCCCTGCACGATCATGCCGATCACCTCGCGCTCGCGCGCCGTGAGCGAGGCGATGCGCTGGGCTTCCGGATCGGCCTTCGGGCTTGGGGCCACCAACTGGCCCAGCAGGGCCTGCATCAGCGTCTGGTCGAGCCACAATTCCCCGCCATGCACCTTGCGCACGGCCGCCAGCACATCGTCGGTCGGCGCCTCCTTGCTGACCACGCCGCGCGCGCCGGCCTTGACCGCCGCCGCCAGCGTCGCCTGGTCACGGTTGGCGCTGAGGATCACGACCTTGCTCGTCCCGTTCTCGATCAGCGCCGGCAGGAAGTCGATCGAACTGCTGCCTTTCAGGTCGAGATCCAGCAGCACGATGTCGGGCTTGAACTCGGTGCACAAGGCCCTGGCCTCGATGCCGTCGCTGGCGCTGCCGACCAGCTGGAAAGCGTCGCCCTCGGCCTGGATCAGGCGCTCCAGGCCCCACAACATGGTTTTATGGTCGTCGACCAGCAAGATACGAATGGTCATGGTTCTCCTTGAAACTTGGCGTGTTCAGATCGGAATGCGGATGCGCAGCAGGGTCTGGCGGCCGTCGGCCTCGACCTCCAGCTTGCCGCCCAGGCCCTGGACCCGCTCGGCGATCGAGCGCGGCACGAAAGGCGCCGCGGCCTGTCCGGCCACGGCCGCCGGGTTGAAAATATCGATGGCAAGCAGACCGCCCTCTTCTTCGACCACCACGCCGGCCGTGCGCGCCCGCGTATGTTTGCAGATGTTGCTGATGCCTTCGGTGACGATCTGGAACACCTCGGCCGCCATGCGGTCGTTGATGCCGCTGTCGGCATGCATTTCCAGCATCACGTCCAGGCCATAGAAGGTTTCCACCTGGCGCAGCTGGCGCCGCAGCGCGATCAGCAGTTCCGGTTCTTCCTGGCGCCCGCTGCGAAAACGCTGGGCGAAGTCGCGCATGTCGCCGATCACGCCCGAGCACATCGCCATCAGGCGGTCCAGCTCGGGCGCGACCGGACTGTCGTCGCCGGCCTGGTTGCGGATCGCGGCCACCGCGTGGCGCAGGCCGATATACGGCTGAATTGTGCTGTCGTGCAAGTCGCGGGCGATGGTCTGGCGCTCGCGAAACGCCGCTTCCGACGCCAGCCGGTCGAGCAGGTCGATGGTTTCGATGACCGGGAACGCCTGTTGCACGATGTGTTTCAGGAAACTGGCATCGCTGCGCTTGAGCCGCGCGCCGGTGACGATGATCAGGCCTCTGCCCTTGCGCAGAGGCAGCGTGGCGCTGATGAAGCCCTCGGCATCGAGCAGGTCGGCGACGTGGCCGCAGGCATCGGGATCGGCCCGGCGCCACTCGCGCGTGTCCTTGCCCTGGTGTAGCGCCGTGGCCCGGCCCAGCACGAACAGGCCGAAGTGGCGCGGCGGCGCCTGGTACAGGCTGGCGCCATCCTCGAGCCCGAGCAGCGGCTCGATGTCGGCCTCGTCCGGCCGGCTGCGGCTGATCGCGCGCGCGCTCTTTGGATGGTGGGCGGTGCTCATCACCCAGCGCTCATGGCTGTCCTGCATCAGCAGCACGCAGCTGTCGGCGCCGTAGAAGCGCAGGATCTTTTCCATCAGGGAGTCGAGGGTGTGCTGCACCCCGAAGCGCGGATTGGACAGGCGGCTGACGTCGCGCAGCAACGCCAGGCGCCGGCGCTGGTCGACCGCCAATCCGCCCCAGAACGCGACCATATAGCCGAGCGCCAGCACGAAGGTCGCGCGCAGCAGCAGGATGTGCAGCGACGCCAGGCCCTGCGCCGCCAGCACCGACAGCGCCACCACGCCGACCGAACCGAGGGTGAGCTTGGCGCCGGCGTCGAAGCCGTGGCGGAACGAGGCGGCCAGGATGGCGAAGAAGAAGAACGAAAAGAAGGGGCTGGCGCTGCCGCCGCTGGCCCAGACGATCACGCCATACCAGGCGATGTCGATCCAGTACACCAGCGGGCCGTGCGAAAAGCCGGCGCGGTAGCCGGCGATCGCCAGCAGGGTCAGGCTGTGCAGGACATAGGCCGCGAACACGGCCCAGGTCCATTCGCCCGAGACCGTCACGCCGCCCGGCCCGATATACAGCGTGAGCAGCGCCGACACGGCCAGCAGCACGCGCATGCCGAACACCATCCACACTTCGGCGTCGGCGGAGGCCACACGCTGCTCGGCGCTCGACTGGCCCGTGCGCGCGCGGACCGTTGAACGAAGGAAGGAAGGGACGATGCTAGCTAGCCAATTCATGTTGTGCGGCGCCGACAGCGGCGTTGAATCCTTTCTAAAAGCGATGCGGGAAATGATTTTTGCCCTGTAGAATCCCCGAAGCTTACCGCATGCCAAGTCATACTTTCCGTAAAAATTCCTGGATGACGATGTATTCCCTTCCCCGACGTCAGTCCGGCGCCACGATCGTCGAAATGGCGATCATTGCACCGGTGTTCCTGCTGGTGCTGGTCGCGATCATCGAGCTCAGCATGATGTTCTTCGCGACCCTGACGATGCAGTATGCGGTGCGCGAAGGCGGCCGCTACGCCATCACCGGCCAGACTGCCGATCCCAATGTCGTCATCGCCAGGATCCGCGACAACTCGATGGGGATGTTCGAACGCACCTCGGCCCAGGTCTCGGTCAACGGCACCAGATATGCGACCTACGGCAAGGGCATGTTCGGCGCACCCGGCGACATCCTCGTGATCCAGCTCGACTGCGGCTGGCCGGTGACGACACCGATTTTGTCGAGCTTTTTCACCGATGGCACTTACCGCTTCTCCGTCGCAGCCACCATGCGTAATGAGATATTCCCATGACGCAATTTAGAATGCGCAAATCCGTCATGACTGTACCGAAAATCCGCAAATCCGAGCGCGGCGTTGCGGCGGTCGAGCTCGCCCTGCTGCTGCCCATGCTGGTGATCCTGGCGCTGTGCGCCATCGACGGCGCCCGGGCACTGCAGGCGAACATCATCATGACCAATATCGGGCGCGAGGGCGCCAACCTGGTGGCGCGCGGCGGCACCGACCTCGAGGACGGCAGCCAGGACATCATTTACGCGGTGATGTCCAGCGCGCCGCCACTGAATGTCAATCAGCAAGGGATGATGTACATTACGCGCGTGATGGGCGTGACCGGGACGGGCGGAACGCGCAGCGTGGTGCTGGACCAGTACCGCTGGGACGACGCCGCGCGCAACCTCGGCGCCCGAAAGAGCACTTACCAGCCCACCAGCCGCGTCTATGCCTGCGGCTCGTGGAACAGCGCCGGCAAGTGCAGCAGCATCAGCAGCGCGTCGCGACCGGCCGTGTCCGTACTGACGGGCAAACTCGACGATGGAGAAATCGTCTACGTGGTCGAGACTTTCTACAAGTTCGACATGCTCGTCAGCGCATTTACCTTCCGCAAGGATGCCCTGCCCACCTTCGGGCCCGACCTGTATTCCATGAGCGTGTTCTGATATGCGTCCGATTCTTCACCGGCAGCGCGGCGCTGTCGCCATCATGGTGGCCATCGCCATGCTCGTCCTGCTCGGCGTGGTGGGCCTGACCATCGACGCCGGCCTGGCTTACCTCATCAAGGCGCGCCTGAACGCGGCGGTCGATTCGGCCGCCCTGGCCGGCGCCCGCGCCGTCACCACCGGCAATAACCAGGCCGAGCAGACCGCGAGCGCGCGCGCCGCAGCAGCGGATTTCTTCGCGGCCAATATCCCCGACAATTACCTGCTCTCCGCGCCGAGGATCCTGAGCACGAACGTGACCTTCAAGGGTGGCCAGGCGATCATCGACGTCGACGCCGATGCGAAGATGCCGGTGTCGATCATGCAGGTGATGGGCTTCGCGTCGCTGACCCCGGTGGCGACGGCGCAGACCATCCGCAACGACCTCGACATGATGCTGGTGGTCGACACATCGCGCTCCCTGCTCGGTTCGGCCTCTACCGTGAAGACCTCGGCGAAAAGCTTCCTGAACAAGTTCAATGTAACGCAGGATCGGGTCGGGCTGGTGCATTTCGCTTACGGCGCCGAGGTCGATAATCCAATCAACCGCTCGGCGCGGGGGTTCACCCGTAGCGCGCTGACCAAGAATATCGACGGTTATGTGTTCGACGGCGGCACCACTTCGGTCGAGGGGATGTGGAACGCCCGCGATGAACTGAACGCTATTCCGCTTAGCAACCGCTCGTCGATGCGCGTGATCGTCTTCTTCTCGGACGGCGCCCCGACCGGCCTCGCCTCGAAATTCACTTTCCGCAACCCGCTGGACTGCACCAGCGCCGGCGCCATCGATGCGGCCGGTGTCGGCCTCAACAAGATCGGGACCAGCGACCTGGCCCCGGTCAGCACCGGTTGCCAGATCTATCGCAGTGGCGCATGGCAGACGCGGCGCTTGCCGGACTGGTACAACGCCCATGACGACAAACGGGAATTTCCCATCGTGGGCAGCCATCCGCGTACAGTCACTGCCGATATCAGTTCGCTCGACGTCATCGATCGAAACGTCGAGCTCGCTTCGCGCAACCTCGCGGAAGCGGTCGCCGCGAAGGCGCGCGAGGAGGGCATCTTCGTGTTTACGCTCGGTATGGGCTCGGCGCTGAAGACGACCGGCGATTACGACAAGGCCAATACGGGAGAAATGATCCTGAAGTGCATGGCCAACGTGGCCGATGCGCCGAAGCGTTGCTACAGGCCGGAACAACCGGTCGGCATGTACTGCTACGCCGCCACCGACGCCGACCTGACGCCCTGCTTCTCGCGCCTGGCCTCGGCCATCCTGCGCATCTCGAAATAAGCGCCCGAGCGCCCGGCGGCGGCCGGGGCGCCCTCGCCGCCCGATCACATCAGTTTATCGAGCGTGATCGGCAGCTCCCTCACCCGCTTGCCGCAGGCGTTGTAGATCGCATTCGCGATCGCCGCCATGGTGCCGGTGATGCCGATCTCGCCGACCCCGCGCATGCCGGCCGGCGCATGCGGATCGGGAATGTCGAGCCACATCACCTCGACCTCCGGCACGTCCAGGTGGGCCGGCACGTGGTATTCCGCCAGGCTGGCATTGACCACACGCCCGTTGCGCTCGTCGAGATGCGTCTCTTCCATCAGCGCCGCGCCCAGGCCCATGATCATCCCGCCCCGCAACTGGCTGGCGGCGGTCTTGGCGTTGAGGATGCGGCCGACGTCGAAGGAACCGAGCAGGCGCGTCACGCGCGGCTCGCCGGTGACGACATTGACCCGCGCCTCGCAAAAGATCGCGCCGTACGAATGCATCGACCAGTGCTCGCTTTCCTGCGACGGCGGCGCCTTGGCCGTCACCTCCACTTCGTCGCGGCCGGCCCGCGCCAGGATGTCGGCGTAGCTTTCCCAGCGCTCGGCATCGTCGACCTTGCACAGGCCGCCGTCGCGCGAGCGCACTTGTTCCAACTTCAGGCCCGCCAATGGCGAATCGCGTCCGGCCAGCTTGAGCAGCTCGGCGCACAGCGCCGCGTGCGCCGCCTTAACGGCGGCAGCGACCACGGCCGTCTGCTGCGAGCCGCCGGCCAGCACCGCGCCCGGCAGCGCCGAGTCGCCGTAGCCGAAACTCACCTTTTCCATCGGCAGCCCCAGCCGCACCGCGCACAGCTGGGTTTGGGCGGTGGCCGTGCCCATGCCCATCTCGTGCGCGCCGACCGACACCCGTGCGTGGCCGTCGCGAGAAAGCACGATGCGGGCCGCCCCGCCTTCCATCCGATAGTAGGGAAAGACCGCGCTGGCGCAGCCCAGGCCGACCAGCCATTCGCCCTCTTGCCGCATGCGCGGCTTCGTGTGCCGCTCCTGCCAGCCGAAGGCCTGGGCGCCGGCGCGATAGGCTTCGATCAGGTGGCGCGACGAGAACGGCGTGCCCTCGATCGGGTCCTGCACCGGCTCGTTGCGCCGGCGCAGCACGATCGGGTCGATGCCCAGCTGGTCGGCCAGCTCGTCGACCGCGCTCTCGAGGGCGAACGACCCCACCGATTCTCCCGGCGCGCGCATCGGGACGTTGGCGACCATGTTCATGGTCACCTTCTGCACCTCGAGCTTCATGGCGGGGGCCGCATACAGGACCCGTGCGTTGTGGATGAACGGCTCGGGCATGGCATTGTATTCGGTCATCACGGCCACGCCGGTGTGGATCAGCGAAACGAAGCGGCCGTCGCGGTCGGCGCCGATGGCCACCCGCTGCTCGGTCGTCGTGCGCCCGCCGACGGCGCGACACACGCCTTCGCGCGACAGCATGATGCGCACCGGCCTGCCGGACAGCTTCGACGCGGCGGCGGCCAGCAGATGGTGGCGCCACACCAGCTTGCCGCCAAAGCCGCCGCCGACGAAGGGCGACGTCACCCGCACCTGTTCCTGCGCGATGCCGAACACCTGGGCCAGCGTGAAGGCGGCATTGACGACGCCCTGGGTCGAGTCGTGGACCCGCAGGACGTCGCCTTCCCAGGCCACCGTCACCGCGTGCAGCTCGATCGCGTGATGGTTCTGGCGCGGGGTGCGGTAGACCAGATCGACCCGCTCCCCCGCGGACGCCAGCGCGGCCTCGGCGTCGCCGACGATGTCCTGCAGCGGCTCGCCCATGAACTCGGCCACTGTCGCGCCGGCCGCGCGCGCGGCTTCCATGGAAGTCACCCCGTCCTCGGCGGCGTAGCGCACGCGCACCAGGGACGCGGCATGGTCGGCCTGCTCGCGCGTCTCCGCCAGCACCACCGCCACCGGCTGACCGTTCCAGTGCACGCGGTCGTCCTGGAACACCGGTAGCGCATCCCCGCTGCCTCCCAGCGGCTCGCGCATCAGGAGCGGCGGCGGCTGCATCTTCGGCGCATTCAGGTGGCTCATCACCAGCACGACGCCGGGCGCCGCCTCGGCCCCGGCGACGTCGATGGCGGCAATGCGTCCTTTCGCCACCGTGCTGTACACGAGGGCGCCATGCACCATGCCGGCCGGCGCGAACTCGGCGGCATATCTCGCCTCGCCCCTGACCTTGACGGGGCCGTCGAGGCGCGACACCGGCGCGCCGATCAGCGGATCGTCGCTGGAAGCGAGCGGATCGGGCTTGCCGCCAGTGACGTAGCGGTCGGGCGCGAGCGCCACCGCCTTCTGCATGATCGCCTGCCCGGCCTTCTGGATGTTCTGCACGATTTTCATACTCGAGCTCCTCAGGAATGGACGGTGGCCAGGCGGTCGAGCACGGCCACCATCATGCGCTGGGCCAGAGGGATCTTGAACGCGTTGTCGCGCAAGGGCTTGGCGTCGGCCATCTCGGCCCGCGCCGCGGCCTCGAAATGGACCGCGTCGGCCGGCTGGCCGCGCAGCATCTGCTCCAGCATCGCGGCGCGCCACGGCTTGTGCGCCACGCCGCCCAGGGCCAGCCGCACGTCGCTGACCACCCCGTCTTGCACCTCGAGCGCGGCCGCCACCGACACCAGCGCGAACGCATAGCTGGCGCGGTCACGCACCTTGCGGTAGGTGGAGTTGGCGCCGAAGGCCAGCGCCGGGATCTCGATCGCCGTGATCAGTTCGCCGGGCTGGAGGACGGTTTCGCGCTCGGGATGGTCTTCCGGCAGCAGGTGAAAGCTGGCGAACGGCACCTGGCGTGCCTCGCCCACGCCCTGCAGGTGGACCACGGCGTCGAGCGCGGCGAGCGCCACGCACATATCGGACGGATGGGTGGCGATGCAGGCGCTGGAGGCCCCCAGCACCGCATGCATGCGGTGCACGCCCTGGAGCGCGTCGCAGCCCTCGCCCGGATTGCGCTTGTTGCAGTGGGCGCCCTCGCGGTCGTAGAAATAGGTGCAGCGGGTGCGCTGCAGGACGTTGCCGGCGACGGTGGCCATGTTGCGGATCTGGCCCGATGCGCCGGAAGCGATGGCGCGCGCCAGCAGCGGAAAGCGCGTACGCACCGCGCGGTGTTCGGCCAGCGCCGTGTTCCTGACGGCGGCGCCAACCAGCAGGCTGCCGTCGGCACGCTCGTCGATCTGCTGCGACAGGCCGCTGACGTCGACCAGCTGCGCCGGCCGTTCGATGGTCTCGCGCATCAGGTCGACCAGGTTGGTGCCGCCGCCAAGATAGCGGCTGCCCGCCGCCGCGCCCTGGCGCACGGCGTCCTGCACGTCCTGGGCGCGGGCGAAGGTGAACGGGTTCATGACGCCTCCCCGGCCGGCGCCCTGGCGTGCAGCTGCACATGGTGTTCGGTCACCGCGGCCACGATGCCGTTGTAGGCGCCGCAACGGCACAGGTTGCCGCTCATGCGCTCGCGCACTTCTTCTTTGCTGAGCGCGATCGTCTCGAGGCCGAGGTCGTCGGTGACGTAGCTCGGCACGCCGCGCCGCAGCTCGGCCTCCATGCCCAGCGCCGAGCAGATCTGCCCTGGCGTGCAATAGCCGCACTGGAAGCCATCATGTTCGATGAACGCTTGCTGCAGGGCGTGCAGCTGGCCGTCGCCCGCCAGCCCCTCGACCGAGGTGATCGCGCGGCCCTGGTATTGCACGGCCAGCGCCAGGCAGGACAGGATGCGCTGCTCGCCGTCGAGCAACACGGTGCAGGCGCCGCAGGCACCCTGGTCGCAGCCCTTCTTGGTGCCGCTCAGGTGCAGGTGCTCGCGCAGGAAGTCGAGCAGGGAAACGCGCGGGTCGCTTGGCAGTGCAACGGCGTTTCCGTTGATGGTGATGGTGGTCGACACGGTAAAGACTCCTTCTCGGGTGGCGGTCGCCTGCCTGCACATCGTGCTGAAAAACATGCGGAAAGTGACCGTATGTGTTCCGATAACGAGTACCAAGTGTAGAGTCGGCCGTGCCGAAAAGGCGCACGCTTGGGGCCCAGGATGGGCGTTCGGAGGATCGTGCAATGCGCCGCTTCGCGTCCGGAGCCGCCGTGCTGATCGAGACCGCCACGGGGTCGCTGGCGGGAAAGGATTCGGCAAGCGCTTCGTCGAGCGCCGCTTCCTCGTGCGGGTCCCGGCGCCCAGGCATGGCGCCGCCGGTTTGCCGGCGCGACGACGTCCTGCGCTGGTTCGCGCCGGGTTTCGACATGTTCATCGGTTCGCTCCATTCGATGCGGCCGGCCCACGGCGCCCGCTTTGTCTCAATGTAGTGCAGCGCGGGCGGCTGCGCCAGTAAAGAATCCATCCTTCGCTACCTTGAGCGTTCGCCGGCCGCGCGACAAGAAGTAAATACACGGGCTGCGACACAGGGCTGCGCAACCACGCCGGCGGTGCTGCCCACGTCCGCCACCACCGATCGTGTGGCTGCCGGCTCTTCCTTCCGGTGTTTGTCAACGTAGTTGTCGCGTCATCTCAAGCTGCTTGCTGTAGTGCTTCTGGCCGAATCCGTTCCGGATTCAACCAGACTTGATCGTC
>NZ_JBNDIK010000040.1:0-42211 GCF_050434365.1 Massilia sp. UYP32 | reverse complement strand
GACAGCAAAACACCAATTCTGGCGCTCAAAGAATGGCAGAAAAAGCGCCCCGAATTATTTGTCAAACGGGTTTATGAACAGGCGGGACTTGACAAGTAAGTTACTGATGGAATGCCTGCCCCAATACCTCTCTATCAGTAAATTTGATTAGGGCTATTGGTCAATAATTTGACTCTGACCCTCATTAATTCGAAGGCTGAAAATGATGCGGGGATAAGGTTTTAATGAAAACTGGCAGAAAAATTGGCGAGGTGAAGCGATATTCCCGAAAAGCGGGCGACTCAAGAGATTCTGGAGAACAAATTAATGAGGGTCAGAGTCGAATTAAATGACAACATTCGAAAGTTGTCACTTAATTCGACTCTGACCCTCATTATTGGGTAATAACTTGGATGAAACAAGTTGAGGGTTAAGTCGGAGAATTGGGTGGTGTGACAATCTTTCCCAATAATTCGACTCTGACCCTCGGTGGGATTAGCGGTCGCGGCGGACGGCGGAGGCGGGGCGGGGGCCGCTGTGGCGCTTCGCGGCGGCGGCGGGGGCGCCGGTGCCGGAAGTGCGCGGTTTGCCGCCACCACTGCCGCCGCCACCACCACGGCCGCCGCCTGGACGGCCGCCGCGGTTCGCGTGGCCCGGGGCGCCGCTGCGCAGCTGGATCGGTTGCGGCTTGGCGTTCAGGTCGGGCTCGAAGCCAGGGATCACTGCGCGCGGCAGGGTCTGCTTGATCAGCTTCTCGATGTCCTTCAGCATCTGGTGCTCGTCCACGCAGACCAGCGACACCGCCTCGCCCGTCGCGCCCGCACGGCCGGTACGGCCGATACGGTGCACATAGTCTTCCGGCACGTTCGGCAGGTCATAGTTCACCACGTGCGGCAGCTGGTCGATGTCGATGCCGCGCGCCGCGATGTCGGTGGCCACCAGCACTTGCAGGCTGCCATCCTTGAATTCCGACAGCGCCTTGGTGCGCGCCGACTGGCTCTTGTTGCCGTGGATCGCCATCGCGCCGATGCCGTCCTTGCCCAACTGTTCCACCAGCTTGTTGGCGCCATGCTTGGTGCGCGTAAACACCAGCACCTGGTGCCAGTTGTTCGACTTGATCAGGTGCGCCAGCATCGGGTGCTTCTTGTCGCGGTCCACCGGGTGGATTTTCTGCGCGATCACTTCCACGGTCGAGTTGCGGCGTGCGACCTCGATCGATTGCGGATTGTTCAGCAGGCGGTCGGCCAGCGCCTTGATGTCGTCCGAGAAGGTGGCCGAGAACAGCAGGTTCTGGCGCTTCGGCGGCAGCAGGGCCAGCACCTTGCGAATGTCGTGGATGAAGCCCATGTCCAGCATGCGGTCGGCTTCGTCCAGAATCAGGATTTCGATCTTCGACAGGTCGACCGTGCCCTGGCCCGCGTGGTCCAGCAGGCGGCCCGGGGTGGCGACCAGGATGTCGACGCCGTGCTTGAGCAGCTTGATCTGCGGATTGATGCCGACGCCGCCGAAAATCACGGCCGAATTCAGGTTCGTGTACTTGCCGTACAGGCGCACGCTTTCCTCGACCTGGGCCGCGAGTTCGCGGGTCGGGGTCAGCACCAGGGCGCGGATGGCGCGCGGCGCGGTCTTGTTGCGCTGGGCGGCGCCCACCGCGTCGTTCGACAGGCGGTGCAGGATCGGCAGGGTGAAGCCGGCGGTCTTGCCGGTGCCGGTCTGTGCGCCGGCCAGCAGGTCGCCGCCGTTCAGGACGGCGGGAATGGCCTGGCTCTGGATCGGCGTCGGGGCGGTATAACCTTGTTCGGTCACCGCGCGCACGATCGCGTCAGAGAGACCAAGTGAAGAGAATGACATAGATTTTTTCAGTAAAAAACGGCCCGTCGCCACAGTGGCGGCAAGTCCTGGAAATCGGGTTGATGCGGGCGCGCAATCAAGCGCTCGCCCGGACGCTGCCGCGCAAGCGGTCAGCAAGGATTATAGTGAAATTAGTTTCACCATAGAAAGTTTTTACGCCATTACTATGTAATGTTTTGTAAGACGCCTGGAAAAGCAAACGGGCCACTGGCAAGCGCAGCCTGCCAGTGGCCCGACTAGTACGGCCGTTATTTTACGCGAAAGGCGAAAGCAGCGGGACCAGCGCGCCGAAAACCTTCGGGCCGGCGGCGATCACGTCGCCCTTGTTCAGGTATTCGGACTCGCCATTGAATTCGCCGACGATGCCGCCGGCCTCGGTCACCAGCAGGGCGCCGGCCGCGATATCCCAGACCTTGAGGCCTTTTTCGAAATAACCGTCGATGCGGCCGGCCGCGACGTTCGCCAGTTCCAGCGCCGCCGAACCGCCGCTGCGCACGCCGTGGCTGCGCGAGGCGACCACTTCGTACATGCGCAGGTATTCGGCCAGCGCGCGTGGGTCGGGACCGTGGCCGGCCGACAGCAGGGCGCGGCCGATGCGCTCGGTGCCGCGCACGCGGATGCGCTTGTCGTTGAGGTAGGCGCCGGCGCCCTTGGTCGCGGTGAACAGGTCGTTGCGGACCGGGTCGTAGACCAGGCCATTGGTGATCACGCCGCGCTGCTTGAGCGCGATCGAGATGCAGTAGTTGGGATAGCCGTGCAGGAAGTTGGTGGTGCCATCGATCGGGTCGATGATCCACACGAATTCACTCTCGTCGTTCAGGTTGCCGGATGCGCCGCTTTCTTCCGCCAGGATGGCGTGGGTCGGATAGGCCTTGAGCAGGGTCTCGACGATCGCTTGTTCCGCCGCCTGGTCGACGTCGGTGACGAAATCGTTGTGTTGCTTCTCGGAGACGACGATGCGATCGATATCGAAGGACGCGCGGTTGATGACGGTGGCGGCGCGGCGGGCGGCCTTGATGGCCGTGTTGAGCATTGGGTGCATGGAGGCTTTTCCGTGAAAAACGCGAACGCCCACTCACGCACCTTGGGGCGTCGTGAACGATCAGCTATTGAAGAGTGATTAAAGAGCAGGGCAGTGCCGAAACGGCTACAATCGCGGGCTTGTTCCCGTTATCACAAAAAACCGTCCGCACTGCGCGATGGTCGCTATTGTAAATGAACCCGACCCAAACCGACACTTCTCTTTTCAATCGCCTTCGCTTCGTCCTGGTCGAGACCAGCCGCGCCGGCAACGTCGGCTCGGTGGCGCGCGCCATGAAGACGATGGGGTTCAGCGACCTGGTGCTGGTCGCCCCCAGGTGCGAGAACCCGCTGACCGACCCGGAAGCGGTGGCCTTCGCCAGCGGCGCCATCGACGTCCTGGGCCAGGCCCGCATCGTCGCCGACGTCCAGCAGGCGCTGGACGGCTGCAACTTCGCCGCCGCCGTCTCGGCCCGCCTGCGTGAATTCTCGCCGCCGGTCTGGACCCCGCGCGCCTTCGCCGCGCACGCGGGCAGCCAGCCGGACCTGCGCCCGGCCATCGTGTTCGGCAACGAGCGGGTCGGCCTGCCGAACGGGATCGTCGAAGGCTGCAACGTCCTGATCAACATCCCGGCCAATCCCGATTACTCGTCGCTCAACCTGTCGCAGGCCGCCCAGGTGCTGGCCTATGAAGCGCGGCTGGCGGCGGTGGGCGACGGCGTCGAGGCGCGCGGCGTGGGCTTTCATGGCGAGAGCGCCAGCGTCACGCAGGTGGACGGCATGTACGCGCACCTGGAACAGGCCCTGGTGGCGATCGACTTCCTCCACGCCGACAACCCGAAGAAACTGATGCCGCGCCTGAAGCGCCTGTTCGCGCGCACCGGCCTCGAGACCGAAGAAGTCAACATCCTGCGCGGCATCGCCAGCGCGATCCTGAAGGCCAGGCCGCCTCGCTGAACCGTATCGTCCCGGTCCCTGCTTGGTGCATGTCGTACACTAGGGCCATGGCGAATCTTCCCCGCACCTCTCGCAGGACCTTCCTGGCCGTGGGTGGCCTGGCCGCGCTGGCGCTGGGCGCCGGCGGCGCCTGGTACCGCGCCACGCACACACCGGCAGCGCACCGCTTCGCCCTCGACGGCGAGGCGCGCGCCGCGCTGCACGCGATCGCGCCGGCCATCCTCGACGGCGCGCTGGCCCACGATCCTGGCCGCCGCGCGCAGCAGCTGAAGAGCGCCATCGACGCCGTCGAAGCCGCCATCCACGGCCTGCCGCAAGCCACGCAAGAAGAAGTGCAGGATTTGTTCGGCCTGCTGGCCCTGCGCCCGGCGCGGCGCCTGCTCACCGGCGTGCCGACCGGCTGGGAGAGCGCCGACATTGCCCATGTCAGCGCCTTCCTGCAAGACTGGCGCGTGCACCGCCTTGGCATGATGCGCAGCGCCTACGGCGCGCTGCACGACCTGGTGCTGGGCGCCTGGTACGCCCAGCCGGCCAGCTGGGACGCCATCGGCTATCCCGGTCCGCCAGGGGTGCCGGCATGACGGCCCGGATTCCCGATCCGATCGAGGCCGGCGTCAAGCGCGGCTGGCGCACGCTCGACGCCTCGACGCTCGAGCACGACCGCACGCTGGAAGCCGACGTGGTCATCGTCGGCAGCGGCGCCGGCGGCGCCATCAGCGCCGAGATCCTGGCCAGATCGGGCCTGTCGGTGATCGTGGTGGAAGAGGGCCCCCTCAAATCCTCGCGCGATTTCCGGATGCGCGAGGCCGACGCCTATCCCGACCTGTACCAGGAATCGGCCGCGCGCAAGACGGCCGACAAGGCCATCAACATCCTGCAGGGCCGCGCCGTCGGCGGCTCGACCACGGTCAACTGGACCTCGAGCTTTCGCACGCCCGAACCGACCCTGGCCTGGTGGCGCCGCCACTACGCCCTGGACCACGCCACGCCGGACGAGCTGGCGCCATGGTTCGCCATGGCCGAGCGCCGCACCGGCGTGGTCGACTGGCTGGTCGGTCCGAACGAGAACAACGACATCCTGCGCCGCGGCGCGGCAAAGCTCGGGATTGCGAGCGCCGCCATCCGTCGCAACGTGCAGGGCTGCTGGAACCTGGGCTACTGCGGCATGGGTTGTCCGACCAATGCCAAGCAGTCGATGCTGGTCACCAGCATCCCGGCGGCGCTCGACCACGGCGCCACCCTGGTCACGCGCGCCCGCGCCGAGCGCCTGCGGCTGCGCGGCGAGCGGGCCGAGGAACTGGTTTGCGCCGCCCTCGGCGCGGACGGCGTGCTGCCGAACGGGCGCCAGCTGCGCCTGCGCGCGCGCCACTTCGTGGTCGCGGGCGGCGCCATCAACACCCCGGCGCTGCTGCTGCGCTCGCAGGCGCCCGATCCCAGCGGCCAGCTGGGCAAGCGCACCTTCCTGCACCCGACCTTGATCTCGGCCGCTTTCCACGAGAAGCGGGTCGAGGGCTGGGCCGGGGCGCCGCAGAGCGTGTACTCCGACCACTTCCTGTCGCAGGGCCCGATCGACGGCCCGATCGGCTACAAGCTCGAGACGCCGCCGTTGCACCCGCTGCTGGTGGCCACCATGATGAGCGGTTTCGGCGAGCAGCACGCGGCGGCGATGCGCGACTTCGCCCACCTGGGAGGCATGCTGGCGCTGCTGCGCGACGGCTTCCATGACGAGTCGCCGGGCGGCGTGGTGCGCCTGCGCGCAGACGGCAGCGGCGAGCTCGATTACGGCCTGAACGACTACCTGTGGGATGGCGCGCGCCGCGCGCTGCTGTCGATGGCCGAGATCCAGTTCGCGGCCGGCGCCCGCGCCGTGCAGCCGGCGCACGAGAAGGCCCAGCGCTACCGTTCCTGGGCCGAGGCGCGGCGCGAGATCGCGGCCCTGCCGCAGCGCGCCCACGTCACGCGCGTGGTCTCGGCCCATGCGATGGGCGGCTGCGCCATGAGCGGCGACGAGCGCCGCGGCGCGGTCGATCCCGCCGGCCGTTACCGTGGATTGACGAACGTGTCGGTGCACGACGGCTCGCTGTTCCCGACCTCGCTCGGCGCCAATCCGCAACTGACCATCTACGCCATCACGGCGCGCCTGGCGAGCGGCCTGGCGGCCAGCCTGACGGGCCGCCCGGCGGCGGCGCTGGCATGAGCTCGCGCACCCTGCTGCGGCTGATCCTGCTGGCGCAGGCGCTGGCGGCGCTCGCCATCTGCGCGGCCGGCATGCGTTGGCTCGGGCTTGGCGGCTGGCAGGCCGCCGCGCTGGGGCTGGGCAGCGTGGCGCTGGTGCGCCTGCTGATCAATGCCAACAACTTCCTGCTGGCGGCGCGCGCCGCCAGCCCGACGCCGCCCGCGTTCAGGGTCGCGCCGGGCGCCGCCTTGCGCATGTTTTGGGAAGAGTTCAGCACCAGCATGCTGATGACCTCCTGGCACATGCCGCGCGCGCGGGCGTACACCCGCATCCATCCCGGCGGGGCGGCGCCGCCGGTGCTGCTGGTGCACGGCTACGGCTGCAACAGCGGCTACTGGGACCATCTGACGCCGCTGCTGGTTGCGGCGCGCATCAGCCACGCCACGCTCGACCTGGAGCCGCTGACCGGCGACATCGACGGCTATGCCGCGCGCATCGAGGAAGCGGCGCAGCAGCTGTGCGCGCAAGCCGGCGCGAGGCAACTGGTCGTGGTCGCGCACAGCATGGGCGGGCTGGCGGCGCGCGCCTGGATGCGCACCCATGGCGCGCAGCAGGTGGCGCGCCTGGTCACGCTCGGCACGCCGCACCACGGCACCTGCCTGGCCGCCTTTGGGCTGGGCATCAATGCGGGCCAGATGCGGCGCATGGGCGTGGCCGGGCCCGAATGCGCGTGGCTCGCCGCGCTTGCGGCTGGCGAAGCGCCCGAGGTGCGCGCGCGGATCGTCTCGATCTACAGCCACCACGACAACATCATCGCGCCGCAGACCTCGAGCGAACTGCCGGGCGCGCGCAACCTGGCGCTGGGTGGCGTGGGCCACGTGGCGCTCGGCCGCAACCCGCGCGTGCTGGCCATGGTCATGCGCGAAATCGAGGCCTTGCGTAGCGACCGTGTGGCGCCTGCCGCGACGCACCATCGGCATGGCATCCCTTAGCTGGCTCACGACTGGCTCACGGCGCCGCCGCCGCGTGGTAAAGTGGTCACAACATCGCATTCCCGGAGCGCCATCGTGGCCCGTATCCTCATCATCGAAGACAACCCAGCGAATATCGAGCTGATGTCGTTCCTGCTCGGCGCCTATGGACACACGCCGCTTTCCGCCGCCGACGGCCCGCGTGGCGTGGCCGCCGCGCGCAGCGAGCGCCCCGACCTGATCGCCTGCGATGTCAACCTGCCCGGCATGGATGGCTTCGCGGTGCTGGCCGCGCTCAAGACCGAGCCTTCGCTTGCCGGCGTGCCGATCCTGGCCGTGACCGCGCTGGCGATGGCGGGCGACCGCGAAAAGGTGCTGGCCGCCGGCTTCGACGGCTACGTCAGCAAGCCGATCGAACCGGAGAGCTTCGTCGCCGAGCTCGAAGCCTTCCTGGCTGCCGCGCCGGCCGCCGCGAGCGCGCCCGCATTGCAGCCCGCATCGCAGCCCACATCGCAGCCCACATCGCAGCCCGCGGCGGCGGCCCAGTCCGCGCCCGCGCCCAAGCCCGGCGCCGCGCCGGCGGAGCGCACGCTGCTGCTGGTCGACGACGACCGCTTCATGCTGGGCGTGCTGAACGACATGCTGGCCGGCCAGCCCTACCGCGTGCTGAGCGCCTGTTCGGGCGAAGAAGCGCTCGAGGTGCTCGACCACGAAGCGGTCGAGGTGATCCTGTGCGACCAGGCCATGCCCGGCATGCGCGGCACCGAAGTGCTGGCGCGCGCCGCCGCGCGTTATCCCAAGACCGTGCGCCTGATGCTGTCCGGCCAGCCCGACCTCACCGAGATCGAGGCGGCGATCGCGAGCGGCGTGGCCGACGACCACTACGTCAAGCCGCTGGGCGCGCGCACCCTGCGCGAACGGATCGACGAGGCCTTCCGCCTGCAGAGCCAGCGCGGCGCCGCCTGAACGGGGCGGGGCGATCGGGCCGATCGAAAGATTCATCGAACGACCGTTCGATGTTATCCTTGCGGGAATGCACTATTAACTCCGGCCTACATGCAACAAAAAGCCCCGCGCCGCACCCGTGAACGCATCCTCGAGCTCTCGCTCAAGCTGTTCAACGAGTTCGGCGAGCCCAATATCACGACGACCGTCATTGCCGAGGAGATGAATATCTCGCCCGGCAATCTGTATTACCATTTCCGCAACAAGGACGACATCGTCAATTCGATCTTCGTCCAGTTCGAAGCGGAGATCGAGCGCGTGCTCGCGGTGCCGGCCGGGCGTCGCTCGAACATGGAAGACGTGTGGCTGTACCTGCACCATATGTTCAAGCTGATCTGGCGCTACCGCTTCTTCTACCGCGACCTGAACGACCTGCTGTCGCGCAACCGCAAGCTCGAACTGCACTTCAAGGCCATCCACGCCCACAAGATCAAGGTCGCGCGCCAGCTGTGCGAAGACCTGCGCAGCGAAGGCTCGCTCGAGGCGTCCGACCAGCAGATCGGCGCGATGGCGACCAATATGGTGGTGGTGGCGACCTACTGGCTGTCGTTCGAGTACGTGCGCAATCCGCGCAAGTACAGCGAGCAGCAGGCCATCGCCGACGCGCTCGCGCGCGGCTGCTACCAGGTGCTGTCGATGGTCGGCCCCTACCTGCGCGGCGAGACCCGGGTGCTGTTCGAGAAGCTGTCCGACGATTATCTTCAAAAACTGTCGGCCGACGCCAAGCCGGGCGCCGACTTCTTCTGAGACTGACACGATGAAAACCCTGGCCGTGTATTGCGGCGCCGCGCATGGCGCCAACCCATTCTACGCCGACGCCGCGCGCGCCCTCGCGCGCGCCATGGTCGAGCACAATATCGCCCTGGTCTACGGTGGCGGCAAGGTCGGCCTGATGGGCATGATCGCCGACGAAGTGCTGCGCCTCGGCGGAGAAGCCACCGGCGTGATCCCGCGCGCGCTGGTCGAGCGCGAGGTCGGCCACGCCGGCCTGACCCGCCTGTTCGTGGTCAAGGACATGCACGAGCGCAAGGCGATGATGTCGGACCTGTCGGAAGGCTTCATCGCCATGCCGGGCGGGATGGGCACCCTGGAAGAGCTGTTCGAGATGGTGACCTGGGCCCAGCTGGGCATCCATGCCAAGCCGATCGGCCTGCTGAACGTGAACGGCTTCTACGACGGCCTGCGCGCCTTCGTGCGCCACCAGGTGCAGGAAGGCTTCGTGCGGCCCGAGCACGAAGGCCTGATGGTGGCCGAGAGCGATCCCGATGAGTTGATCCGGCGCCTGCGCGCGGCGGCGCCGGCGCCGGCCGTTCAGGCCGCGGTCGAGGCCGACGCCGAGGCCAGGGGATTGCGCGGGTAAGCGCCGTAGCCGGCCAGCTCGCTCAGGAAGCCGCGCTCGAGATAGCCGGGAATCTTGTCGTACTCGGCCAGCACGCGGGCGCGGAACTCGGCGTGTTCATGCCAGCGCTCTGCCTCGATGCCGAAATGATTGACCGGGCAGCCCGACAGCGCCAGGCCCGGCCAGTGGCGCTCGAGCGTCATCAGGTAGCGCCGCATGGCGCAAGCCTTGCCGATCGCCAGCACGCTGCGCACGCTCGCCAGGTCCAGCTGCGCAGCCAGCGCGGCGCGGCCGAGCACCACGTTCTCTCCCGTATTGGTGGCCGCCGTTTCCAGCACCAGGGCCGACCGTGGCATCCCCAGTTCGACCAGGCGCGCGACACCAGCAGCACGCGGAACATGCCGCGCTCCCACCGGTCGTGGGCGGCGAGGCAGAATTCTTCCACGCCGTGGCGAGTGCCGAACAGCAGGCCGACGTCGCAGGCGCGCAGCGGCAGCTCGGGCATGACGTAGGCGGCGATGGCGGACAGGTCGGGGTGCATGCCCCGATTCTACCCCGACTTCAGCCCGTCCTTTGCGCGCAATTCAGGCCACCTCGATCCGGTCGCGTCCCGCGGCCTTGGCCCGGTACAGCGCCTTGTCGGCGCGGCTGATCGCGTCGGTGAACGGCTCGCCGGCGCGCCGTTCGGCCAGGCCCGCCGAAAAACTGATGCGGCGCGCCGGATCGAGCCCATCGACCCGCAGCGCGTGCACGTGGTCGGCCATGCGCTCGAGCACCTGGCGCGCGTCGTGCGGCGCGGCGTCCGGCAACAGCAGCAGGAATTCCTCGCCGCCCCAGCGCGCCAGCGTGTCGTTCGCGCGCAAGGCGCCGCGCGCGGCGCCGGCGAACTCGCGCAGCACGGCGTCGCCCAGCGCGTGGCCGTGGCGGTCGTTGACCTGCTTGAAGAAATCGATGTCGAGCAGGGCCACGCAGCTGCGCGCGCCGGGCGGCTGGCGCCGTTCCTCGGCGCTCAGGAGTTCGTTCATGTGGCGGCGGTTGGCCAGGGCCGTCAGTTCGTCGATCGTGGCCAGGGTGCGGATGGTCTCCAGGGCTTTTTCGAGTTCCTGCTTCTTGCGCTTCATGCGCCGGCGCAGCTTGGTCATTTCGCTCGACAGCAGGGCGGTGGACAGCAGGGCCGCCGCCATGTAGCCGAAGTTCATGGCCTCGACCTCGGGCGGGTGGCGCAGCGGGTCGGCGGCCTGCAGCCACCACATGACGGCGCCCATGCCGGCCAGCGCGACGGCCGACAGGAACATGGTCTGGCGCGGGCGCAGGGCGATGGCGCAGAAGGCGACGATCACCACCGTCATGCACAGCAGGGCGGCGCGCATCGGCCCGGCGATCGCATACGAGGCCATGCCGCAGCCGATCGCGAACAGCGACTGCAGCATCGCCAGCACCCCGGGCGCCAGGCGCAGCGCCGCGCTGAAGCGGATCAGCGCATAGAAGACCAGCGTGCCGCCGGCGGCGGCGATGGCCAGCGCCAGGGCCGGCGCCTGCGGCGTGTGGCCGGCCGCCACCTGGCAGGCCAGCAGCAGGATCCCGGCCAGGTACAGCAGGCTGGTGGCGATCCAGTAATTGAGCATGCGCCGCAGCGTGGGCTCGGCGCCGAGCAGGACGCTGGTGGTGTCGCGCACCGGCTTCATGCCGCGCCCCCGTGGCTGTCGGCCAGCAGGCGCGCCAGCGCCTGGGCGGGCAGCGGGCGGCTGAACAGATAGCCCTGCATCTCGTCGCAGTCGTTGGCGCGCAGGAAGTCGCGCTGCTGCTCGGTCTCGACGCCCTCGGCGATCACGCGCAGGTTCAGTTTATGGCCGAGCGAGATCACGGCCAGCGCGATCGCCTGGTCGTCGGCGCGGTCGGCCAGGTCGGCCACGAACGACTTGTCGATCTTGAGGCGGCTGATCGGGAACGATTTCAGCGCCGACAGGCTCGAGTAGCCGGTGCCGAAATCGTCGATCGAGAGCGACACGCCCATGGCCTTCAGCTCGCGCATCTTGTCCACCGAGCGGCCCAGGTCGCGCATGATCAGGCTTTCGGTCACCTCGACCTCGAGGCCTTCGGGCGGCAGGCCGCTCGCGCGCAACGCGTCGGCGACGCGCTCGACCAGGCGCTTGTCCTCGAACTGACGCGCCGAGACGTTGACCGACATGCTGACCGGCGGCAGGCCGGCGGCTCGCCAGGCGACGCTCTGGGCGCAGGCGGTGCGCAGCACCCATTCGCCGATCGGGACGATCAGGCCGCTCTCTTCGGCCAGGCCGATGAAGCGCTCGGGCGAGACCTGGCCCTGTTCCGGATGGCGCCAGCGGATCAGCGCCTCGACGCCGAACAGGCGCCCCGTGCGCAGGTCGACCTTGGGCTGGTACAGCAGCTCGAACTGGCAGGGGCCGGCGTGATCGGCGGCGCAGGTGTCGAGCGCGTCGCGCAAGCCTTCCAGCAGCACCAGCTTCTCGTCGATGCTGGCGTTCATCTCGCTGGCGTAGAACTGGACGTTGTCGTTGCCCAGCTCCTTGGCGCGGTACATGGCGACGTCGGCGTGCATCATGAGGGCGTTGGCGTCGACGCCGTCGCGCGGATAGAAGGTCACGCCGATGCTGCAGCTGACCTGCACTTCCTGGCCCTCGACCAGCACCGGCTCGGTGACCGCCTGGCGCACCCGCTCCAGCAGCGGCGCGATGGACGCCGGCTCGCCCGCCAGGGCCGGCAGCAGGATCACGAACTCGTCGCCGCCGAAGCGCGCCAGCGTGTCGCCCGCGCCCAGGCAGCGCGCCATGCGCGCGCCGACCACCTTCAGCAGGGCGTCGCCGGCGTTGTGGCCGAGGGCGTCGTTGACCAGCTTGAAGCCGTCGAGGTCGATGAAGGCCAGGCCCACCGCGCCGCCGTCGCTGGCGGCGGCGCCGATCGCCTGTTCCAGGCGCTCGCGCAGCAGGCTGCGGTTGGGCAGGCCGGTCAGGTCGTCATGGTGGGCCAGGTGGCGGATGCGTCCTTCGGCCAGCTTGCGTTCGGTGATGTCGCGCACGATCACCACCACGCCGCCCTCGACCGCGACCGCCTGGCGGTACAGCCAGCGCTCGCCTTGCGGGAGCGCGCGCGCCAGCCATTCGGTTTCGTGCGTGACGCCGCTCAGCGCCACCGCGGCCAGGTCGGCGAAGATGCCGGCGCTGAAGGCCCCGGGCAGCATCACCGACATGCGCTGGCCGGCGAGCTGCTCCTTGCCGAGGCCGGTGAGCTGCTCGGCGCGGCTGTTGGTGGTGACGATGGTGAAGTCGGCCACGCGTCCGCGCGGATCCATGATGCTGCGCAGGACGAAGAAGGCGTCCGGGCTGGCCTCGGACGCGGCGGCATAGGTTTCATGGGCCTGGCGCTCGCGCCGGCGCGCCTTGGCCAGCTGCCAGGACCAGGCGCTGACCAGGATCACCACGGCCACCAGCAGGGCGCTGCCGGCGCCGGCGCCCAGCAGCCAGGCGCGCCGCTGCTGGCGAAAGCGCGCCATCTGTTCGCTTTCCGACAGGCCGGCCACCGCCAGCAGCGGGAAGCCGCCCAGCGGCCGGCTGCTGGTGTAGCGCGTCTCGCCATCGATGCGGCAGGCGCGCAGGCCGACCATGTCGGTGGGGCCGGGCGTGTAGGACTGGCCCCAGGAGACCTGTTCGCCGACGCGCAGCGCGCGCACCACGCCGTCGTTGCCGACCAGGCCGAGCAGGCCGCGTTCGCCCTGGCGCGAGCGTTCGTACGAGCTGGTGAAATAGGCCGGGTCGACCGCGACCACGGCCACGCCGGCGAAGCGGCCGGCGGCGTCGTCGATGCGGCGCGTGAAATGCAGATGCGGCTCGGCGGCGCCGGGATGGGTGATGGCCTGGCTCACATAGGCCTGGTCGTGCCGGCTGTGGCGGTGGAACTCGAAGTAGCTGGCGCCGGCCAGGTCGCGCGGGCCGACGTCCGGGTTGCTGGCCACCACGCGCCCGTGGCTGTCGGTGATCTCGACCTGGAACACCAGGCCGGGCGGCAGCAGGCCCTTGGCCGCCAGCGCCGGCAGCGCGCCGGCCGGGCCGTTCTGCTCGACCGCGTATTTCAGCACGCGCAGGGTCTGGTCGATATTGCTCAGGCTGCGCGCCATCTGCGCCTCGTAGGTGTCGAGCAGCTCGTGGGTGGCGTCGCGCGCGGCGGCGGCGGCGGCGCGGCGTTCGGCCTCGATCACGTGCAGGGTGCCGAACCACATGGCGCCGAGCAGGCACAGGGCGAACAGCGGCAGCGAGATGTGGGTCTCGAGCGCGAGGGCGAGCCAGCGCGCGGGCGCGCCGCGCCGCGCCTGCGCGCGGGGAGCGGCAGATGCGGCCGGCGCGGCCGGCGTGGTGGAGGCGAGCGTGTTCATCGCGACCTCACGGCAGCACCAGCACGGCGCGCACCGAGGCGTCGAGCGCATCGCGCCCGATATAGCCGATCATCGCCGGATTCTCGGCCACCAGGCGGCGCACGCCGGCGTCGCCGCTGGCTTCGCGCGGGGGCTGGCCGCGGCCGGTGAACACCATCTTCGACCAGTGCGCCTTGAGCAGGGCCGGCGTCTTGCCGGTGAGTTCGCGGTAGAAGCTGTCGCGCTGCGACGCGCCGAGCTGCTGGTCGACGGCGACCGCCTGGGTGCCGTCCGGGAAGCGGCTGGCATGGCCGAGGAAGATCGCGGCCACCTGGTCGGCATTGATGGCCGCCACCTGGCTGCGGCTGGAGACCACCACCACCAGTTCGGCCGACGCGTTGGCGCAGGCCAGGCCGAGGACGAGGACGAGGCCGAGGGTGGCGGGCAGGCGCCGCCAGGATGGCAGGGAGCGGGAAAGCGCGCGCATCAGAACACGAAGTCCATGGCCACGCTGCCGACGTGCAGCGCGCGGTCGGGACGCAGGTCGGGCTGGTTGTTGATCAGAGTGCCGCGCGAGCCTTCGCGCGGACGCACCCGGTCGAGCTGCAGCTTGAGCGCGATATTGGTCGCTGCATCCCAGCGCAGTCCCGCGCTCCAGGTGGACTGCACCGGGATCGCCGCCAGGAAGCCGTTCAGGCCGGCGTTGATCCGGCCAGCCGCCGCGGCCAGCGGCGGCGCCAAGCCTTCCAGCGGCAGTCCGGGATCGCGGGTCGGGACGTCGGCGCGCACCTGGGCGTAGCCGGCATACGGCGTCAGCGCGCCGCGGCGCAGGCCCGCGCCGACATACATCGAGGTGCCGCCGCCCAGCAGCGAATCGGTGCGGGTGCGCCCGCACTCGGCCGTCACGAACCACGCGCCCGGATCGACACTGACGCCGATGCTGACCATGGAGACGCGCTTGTTCCTGATCTCGTAGCGGTCGGCCAGCGCTTCGCCGGCCGGCCCGAAGCCCCGCAGCACCGCGAACAGGTCTTCTCCGATGGCGGTGTTCAGGCGCCCGCTGGCGGCCGACAGGCGCGCGCTGAGGGCGCCGCGTTCGATGCTGTGCGACAGGCCGACGATGTCCTCGGCCTTGATGCGCAGCCCGTTGCGCAGGTCCTGGTTGGTGCGGCCGGCGAATACCTGGGTGGCGTGCAGCACCGGGCCCGTGCTCCAGCGCCAGGTGGCGTCGAGGCCGTCGCTGCTGGAAATCGGCAGGGAACCGTAGACTTCGACCGGGGTGCGCACCCAGGGGATCGTGTAGCCGACCTTGCGCGATTCGGCGCCGAGGAAGACGGGCAGGGCGATGCGGCCGGCGCGCACTGCCAGGTCGGGCGTGAGCTGGTATTTCACATTCGCCCATTCGAGCTGGGGCGTATAGCTGCCGTCCAGCCGCTGCTCGCTGATCACCTGCAGCACGCCCGACCAGGCGCCAAGATTGACGTCGAGCTGGGCGCCGAGGCGGCTGTCGACGTCGGGACTCCAGGCCCGCGTATGGCCGGCGCCGTGGGCGCGCAGCACCGAGGCGGTGAAGTCGGCGCTGCGCGAGCTCGAATACACCGCGCCCAGCGTGCCGAAGCCGGACAGCCTCCATACGGGCGCGGCCGGCTCGCCCGGCGCGTCGGCGCCGCTGGCGTGGGAGGACAGGATGGCGAGCGCGCACGTTGCGAACGCGGCGGACAGGCGCTTGGTATGTTGCTGAACCATGTGATTGTGAGTGGCCGGAGGCGGAGGAAGGCCTCGGGATGCGGCAATTCCGAGTGTGAGGACTGTATCGGAGCCAGTTCGCGAAGTCGAGTGACCGGCGGTTTGAAATGTGTTTGGACGAAACGTTCGTTGTTGCAGGGCAACGATGACGGCTGGCCGCGGTCGCCATGGGCATCGGAGACACGCGCTGTGTCAAAACAGGCTAGGATGACAGGATGGCATGCCGCCACGTTTTCCTGGAAAGGTTGGAATGAAGCGTTTATCGATCATCATCCTTGCAACCCTGGCCGCCGCCACACCGGCGCTGGCCGCGGACGAAGCGTTCTGCACCTCGATGTGCGCCTCCGAGCAGCGCGAATGCCGCGCCAGCGCCCAGGCGCTGCCGCTGGAGCAGCGGCTGACCGGGTCGACCGCGGAATACCGCAACCCGTTGGCGCGCACCGCCCAGGGCGCGGTGCCGGGCCAGGCGACCCGCGCGCTCGATGCCGCCGGCGACAACGGGCGCCGGATGGCGCGCCTTGGCGCCTGCGACACGGCGCTCCAGCGCTGCACGCGCAGTTGCGCCGCGCAGCCGGATGGCGCGCAGAGCTCGCCGCTGCGGCAACCGCCGGTGTCGCCGGCGCAGTCGAGCTAGTCGCCGCTCCACAGGCGCTCGCCGGACAGGTCGAGCCAGGTCAGGTACAGGCGCACGTCGAACTCGAGCTGGTGGTAATCCGGCTCCATCCAGCAGCACAATTTGTAGAACGCCTTGTCGTGTTCTTTTTCTTTCAGGTGCGCCAGTTCGTGCACGGCGATCATGCGCAGGAAGGGCAGCGGCGCGTCGCGGAACAGGCTGGCGATGCGGATCTCGTGCTTGGCCTTCAGGCGCGAACCCTGGACCCGCGAAATGGCGGTGTGCAGGCCCAGCGCGTGCTGGATTACCTGGATCTTGCTGTCGAAAGCGACTTTCGAGACCGGCGCGGCCTGGCGCAGGTAATCGTCCTTGAGATCTTGCACATAGTCGTACAGGGCGCGGTCGGTGCGGATGCCGTGCGGCTCGGGATAGCGCCTGCGCAAGGTGTCGCCAAGGCGGTTCTGTTCGATCAGCCCGCTGACCTGGGCTTGCAGGGTGTCCGGGTAGGCGGTCAGGTATTTCAGGGTAGGCATAAGCCCGGCAATGTACCACAGGGGCAGGCCCGCCGCGCAGGCCGCGCCGGGACCGCCCCGTAGTCGGCTGCCAGCCGCGCTAGCTTTCTTCTCCCTGGCGATTGCCCTTTTGCGACGAGGCAGCCGCCGCGGCCGCGGCGGCTGCCGCGCGCTGGGCCGATTGCCGGCTTTCGCCGCCCTTGCGGCCGATGTCGGCCATATGGGCCCGGTTGCGGCTCACGGCCTCGCCGCCCTTCTGGCCGGCGCGGCGCGCTTCTTCGGAATCGAATTCGTGCGCCGTGCCTTTCTGGTGGGCCGCCTGGCCCCCTTTGCTGGCGATCTCGCGCTGCTGGTTCTGGTCCATCGCCGCGAAGCCGCGCTTGGCGGGCGGCCCGCTCTTCTGGGCACTGCCCTGACTGCTGCTGCTCTTTCCTCCGTTCTCCTTGCTGGTCGCCATGTCGATCTCCTTGTGCCCGTGGGGCTGTCAGTTGTAGAGGCCGTACGCTATGCATGAACGCACTTGGAGCCATCTCAGGCTGCGCTCGTGCGTTTAGAGAAACGTGGTGAGCGTTAGTTCCGCCCCGTCGCCATACGGCGTGCCGGCCCGCTCAGGCGGCGCGTTTCGCGGGCGCCGGGGCCAGCGCGGCCGCGTGGCCGAGGCCGGTCTGGGCCTCGGCCATCACGCCCATCAGGCCCTGCTGCCACGCGCGCACGTGTTCGCCCAGCGGCTGCCAGCCGCGCATCGCGGTGGGGGCCAGTTGCAGGGGATCGGTGCAGGCGGCGAGCTGGCGGCCGGTGTCGAGCGCGGTCTCGACGAAGTGGCGCGCCATCTGCAGGTTCAGGTCGGTCAGGCGCGCCAGCATTTCATGGCTGCGCTGCGACAGCGTGGCCAGCAGGCTTGCCTGCGCGCCCAGCTGCGCGGCCAGTTGCGTATTCAGCGGCGTGCCCGCCTGCGTGCCGAACTGGTCCTGCAGCGCCGGGTTGGCGAAGAAACTTTCGAAAGGTGACAGCATGGCGGCTCCATGGAGGAAGGGCGGGGCGCCCTGACCTGTACGACCGTGGAGCCGGCGACAAGTTCTAGGCGTCCGCCACTTTCAGCACCAGCTTGCCGAGGTTGCGGCCTTCGAACAGCATCAGGAGCGCTTGCGGGAACTGCTCGAAGCCATCGACCACGTGTTCATGGCTCTGGATCGCGCTCGTCTTGAGCCATTCGCCGAGCTGGGCCACGGCCTCGGGATAGCGCGCCGCGTAGTCGAACACGATCATGCCTTCCATGCGCGCGCGGTTGACCAGCAGCGCCAGGTAGTTGGCCGGACCCTTGACCGGCTCCGTCACGTTGTACTGCGAGATCGCGCCACAGATCACGATGCGCGCCTTCATGTTGATGCGGGTGAGGACGGTGTCGAGGATGTCGCCGCCGACGTTGTCGAAATAGACGTCGACGCCCTGCGGGCAATGCTGCTTGAGCGCGGCGCCGACCTGGCCGGCCTTGTAGTCGATGCAGGCGTCGAAGCCGAGGCGGTCGACGACGAAGGCGCATTTGTCGGCCCCACCGGCGATGCCGACCACGCGGCAGCCCATCTGCCTGGCGACCTGGCCCACGGTCATGCCGACCGCGCCGGCCGCGCCCGACACCACCACCGTCTCGCCGGCCTTGGCCTGGCCGACTTCGCGCAGGCCGAAGTACGCCGTCATGCCGGGCATGCCCAGCAGGTTCAGCCAGGCCGTCAGGGGTCCCACGTGCGGATCGATCCTGGCCAGGTTGGCGGTCTTGTCGTCGGCCGGGCCGGACCAGTAGCGCTGCACGCCGGTGCCGCCCATCACGTAATCGCCCACCTTGAAGCGGGCCGAGCGCGATGCCACCACCACGCCGACGCCGCCGGCGCGCATGACTTCGCCGATCGCCACCGGACGGATATACGATTTGCCTTCGTTCATCCAGCCGCGCATGGCGGGGTCGAGCGACAGGTACAGGACCTTGACCACGACCTCGCCCTCGCCCGGGTCAAGCACGGCCTGTTCGTGGAACTGCCAGTCTTCGCGCCTCGGCAGCCCGACCGGGCGCGCGGCGAGCAGGAACTGCTGGTTCGGAGGGAAAGCATTGGTCATCGCGGTCTCCATGTTCGGTAAGACGGTCAGTCTATACCGGCTGGGAACCCGGCGGTCGCCGCGCATGCGACAATAGCGGGTTTTCATCCTCCAGCACACACAAGCGCACGCAACAATGGCTCTCAAAGCGACCATCTACAAGGCCGACCTGTCGATCGCCGACATGGACCGGAACTACTATCAGGAACACAGCCTGACCATCGCCCGGCATCCGTCCGAAACCGATGAACGCGTGATGATCCGCCTGCTGGCCTTCGCCCTGCACGCCGATCTGGCGCTCGCCTATGGCAAGGATTTGTTCGACGTCGAGGAGCCGGCGCTGTGGCTGAAGGACCTGACCGGCGCCATCCAGACGTGGATCGAGGTCGGCCAGCCGGACGAGAAGCGCCTGCTGAAGGCGGCCGGCCGCGCCGAGAAGGTGGTGGTGTACAGCTATAGCGCGACCAGCAGCATCTGGTTCAAGGGCCTGGCCAACAAGATCGAGCGCGCCAGGAATGTCAGCGTGATCAACATCCCCTCTTCGACGAGCGCGCAACTGGAAAAGATGGCGCAGCGCTCGATGCAGCTGCAGTGCACGATCCAGGACGGCCAGGTGTGGCTGACCGACGGCACGGACACGGTGCAGGTCGAGCGCGAAGTGCTGCGCGGCGCCCTGTAAGCGCCGCTGCCGGATCAGTTCGGGGCGTCGCCCAGTCGGCGCGACTTGCCCGAGCCGGCGACCGAGCTGCGCAGCTGCGGGTCGCCATAGTACTTGACGTCCCCCGAGCCGGCGATCGACATGCTCAGTTCGCGCCGGGCCCAGACCGTCACGTCGCCCGAACCGGCGACGCTGATGCTGGCGCTGTCGGCGGCAACCTTGCCCAGGTCGACATTGCCGGAACCCCCGATCGACACCGACACGTCGCGCGCCTTGCCGCCATTGGCGCGGAAGTCGCCGCTGCCGCCGACGCTGACCGACACTTTTTCGGCGTCGATGCTCGCGACCCGGATCTTGCCCGAGCCGCCCAGGTTCACGCGCAGGGTCTGGGCGCGCAGCGCCTCGGCATCGATGGTGCCCGAGCCGCCCAGAGACAGGCGCTCGATCTGGCGCGCGTTGACGACGATCTTCATCGTGCGCGCGCGCAGGTTCATATTGCGCTTGGTCGGGCGGATGCGCAGCACGCCGTCGTCGACCTCGCTCTCGATCAGGCGCTGCAGGTTGTCGTCGGTCTCGATCGTGATGCCTTCGGTATTGCCCATGCGCAGTTCGAGCTGGGCCGGCAGTTCGAGCGCGATGCCGGTGAAGCGCTCGACCTGGCGCGCCTGGCGCGTCACGCTGCCGCTGCCTTCGACTTTTTCGCCGCCGAAGGGCCAGGCCATGACGGGCGTCGGCGCGGCGACGCAGGCGAGGGTGGCGGCCAGCAGCAGGGTGCGCGCGGCAAAGGATGGTGTGAAGGCTGGCATGGGTGGGCTCCGTGATTCGTTGGTATGGCAGCCATCCTAGCCAGCCGGGCGCATCCGGAAGAGCCGTTTGCGACGAATTGCAGCTTGCCGGGGATGAAATGCATGAACACGCGACGGGGCGTGCCGACGCGCCGGCCCGGAATGCACTAAAATCGTGCGTTTTTTTGCCAGGACGTACGGAGATGAACCTGATTTTATTGGCGGCGGCATTCTGCATCGGCGTCGCGATGTCGGCGCAGGCCGCGGTGAACAGCCAGTTGGCCCACTCGATCGGGACCAATTCGATCATGGCGGCGTTGATCTCATTCAGCTGCGGCACGGTGGCGCTGCTGGTGATGGCGCTGGCCAAGGGGGGCGTGGCAGGCCTGGGGACGACCTTGACCGCCTTGCCGTCCCAGCCGGCCTGGAAATTCCTGGGCGGCTTCATGGGCGCGGCCTTCGTGCTCGGCACCGTGTTCCTGGCGCCGCGCATCGGCCTCTTGACCCTGGTGGTGCTGGTGATCGCCGGTCAGCTGCTCAGTTCGATGGCGATCGACCATTTTGGCCTGATCAATATGGCCAGGCGCGAGGTGTCGCCGGTGCGCTTGACCGGGGCGCTGGTCGTGGCCCTGGGGGTGACGATCACGGTGTTTGGCGATCGCATTGTTGCGAGTTTGTCACGCTGACGATATTTTTACTCTGGTGCAACATTCCAGTTCTATAATGACTGGAAATCGTTTTTTCTCCAACACCAGATGGAATACCACCAGTCCTCGCAGATCCCGACCCTTTCGTACATCGAAAACGAAGACCACCCGGTGTTCGAGACCCTGGTGCAGCAGATCCTGCACCTGCTGAACTCGAAGCTGGTGTTTTCGGACATCATCATCCACCAAAACAGCCCGTTGATGCTGCGCCAGCCGAAAGGCCTGGTGGCGGTGACCGATTCGCCGATCACGAAGGAAGAGCTGGAAGAATTCTTCGACGTGATCGAGCCGAACTGGCCGCAGCGCATCGCCTCGCGCGCCTTCGACCGCTCGATCGACCTGCATACGGCGCGCATACGCGCCAACTGCTTTCGCTTCCAGGGCGGCAAGCGCATCGGCTGCGTGATCCGGCGCTTTCCGAAGGAGCCGATCGCATTGTCCGACCTGGGCCTGTGGGACGACGAGCGCGAGTTTGCGCGGCTGACCAGTGGGCTGGTGCTGATCATCGGCGACACCTGCCAGGGCAAGTCGACCACGATTGCATCGATCCTGGACGAGATCAATCGCCAGCGTTCCGGCCACATCATCACCATCGAAGATCCGGTCGAGACCCTGATCCCTCAGCGCAAGTGCATCATCACGCAGCGCGAGGTGGGGGAGGATGGCGACGTCGAGAGCTATTACCTGGGGGCGCTCGATGCGCTGCGCGAGCGGCCGGACGTCATCGTGATCGGAGAAATTCGCGATGCGCAGACGGCGCAGGAGGCGCTGGCGCTGGCCGAGTCGGGGCCGCTGGTGCTGGCAACCCTGCATGCGCGCTCGACCGAGCTCGGGCTGCAAAAGATGTTGCGCCTGCTGGGTAATTCGGAGGCGCAGGCGCAGGCATTGGCGCATGCCTTGCGCGGCATCCTGTGCCAGGCGCTGCTGCCGTCGGTCGAAGGGAATCGCTACTATCTTGCGACCGAGTGTCTGACGCCGAGTCCGGCGGTCGTGCGCATGCTCGAGGCGGGGGACCTGGGCGGCATTCGGGCGCAGATGAACAAGGGGATCGATGCCGGGTGCCACACGATGAATGCGTCGCTCGAGGGGCTGTTGGCGGCGCACAAGGTGCGGGTCGAGGATGCGCGCAATGCGACCACCGACCGCGTGGCGTTCGCCGACATGGTCTGATCGACGAGCGGAAATGTCATTGACGACCAGAAAAGCCCGGTGACGTACTCCCGCTTCGTGTCCAGTATCCTGGCCGGTCTGGCGCTGGCGGGGACCGTGCAAGCTTCGCCTTTGGTCAGCTTTTTTCCTCGTGAGAACCTGGGGCAGTTCCTGGCCGAGAAATTCGACCTGGCCACCATTCGGAGCTCATTCGGACCGCGCCGCACTCCCGGGTTACGTACGTTCGCCGACTTTGGCATGAGGCCGAGCAAGGCGACGGACGACACGCTTGTGTTCGATACTGCGGGGGATTGGTATTACGAACTGAAAATCCTGTCTCGACGGGATGTCAACAAGGACGGGATCGAGGATCTGGAAGTGTGTTTTATCGATCGCGCCATGAATGGCGGAACCTATCAGGCATCGTCAGCACTGTTGATCACGCGTTATTCGGCAGATGGCTATGCGGTGGCCTTGAGCTATCGTGTCGGCGACGATGCCTGCCTTGATCAAGCCAGATAAGGCCTTGAGTGGCGTGCGCCATCGGATGGCTGGCGCCCACCGCATATTGTCCGGCGAGAGCGGGATTTCTGGACCGATGCTTACTGCGGCGGCTGTCCGTTGGAAGCCATCAACCCAGCATCCACCGGCAGATTCACCCCGGTGATCAGGCGCGCATCCTCGCTCGCCAGGAACGCCATCGCCGCCGCCACGCCTTCCGGATCTTCCGGCGCGCCGAGCGGCATGCGTTCCCTGAACTTGGCGACCAGCTCGGGATCGGCCAGCATGTCCTCGGTCATCCTGCTCACCGTGAAGCTCGGATTGACCGCGTTCACCCGCACGCCATCCTTCGCCGCATCCATCGCCATCGCGCGCACCATATTGCTGACGGCGCCCTTCGACGTGTTGTAGGCAAACAGATTCCAGTCGCCGCCAAGGCCGGACACCGACGAGGTCATGACGATCGACCCGTGCACCTTTACCAGCTCGGGCATCGCCGCCTTGGCCATGTGATAGTAGCCGCCGACATTGACCGCCATGACGCGCTCGAAGTCTTCCTCGCTGGTCTGCGTGATGTCGCCTTCGGTCGCCATGCCGGCGTTGTTGATGAGGATATGCAGCCCGCCGAAGCGGTCGACGGCCGCCTTGACGGCGGCGCTCGCGGTGTCCTTGTCGGCGGTATCGCCGACCTGCACGAGCACGCGGTCCTGGGGCAGGCTGGAGGCGGCCTTCTTCAGCGTGTCGCCATCGATGTCGAGCATCACGACGCGGGCGCCTTCGTCGAGGAAGCGGCGGGCAGCCGCCAGGCCGATGCCGGAGGCCGCACCGGTGACCAGCACGGTTTTTTCGTTGAAACGGTTCATCCTTGTCCTTTCGGGCCGGCTCACGGGGGCGCGATTGCGCGCAGGCCGCCGAAGTGAGCCTGATCAGTTGACGGAAAATTGGTCACGACGATAGCACGCCCATACGTGCACAGCCGTTCGGTTCTGGCAGGCAACGGTGGAGGACGTCGCTACGCGCTTCAGTCGCCGGTGATCGCCCGATACCGGTTGACTTCGACCGCAGTCACGGGCGGCGCCGCATTGCCCCAGCTGGCCCGGATCCAACTGAGCACCGCCGCCACCTGGGCATCGTCCAGCTCGTGGCCGAACGGCGGCATGCCGTAGGGGCGCGGATTGCCCTCCGTCCCGGGCGGGAACCCGCCATTGACCGTCATGCGGATCGCGTTCACGGCCGGGCTCAAGGTCACGGCGCGGTTTCCCGCCAGCGGCGGATAAGCCGGCAGCTTGCCCCGTCCATCGTCGCCATGGCATTGCGCGCAACTGGCCTCGTAGATGCGGCGGCCCTCGAGCAGCACCTGCTCGTCCGCCGGGGGCGCGCGATCCGGCCGCTGCGCAGGCGTCGCCGGCAGTGATTGCAGATAGCTCGCCATCGCCCCCAGATCGTCCGGCGTCAGGTGCTGCAAGCTGCGCGCCACCACTTCGGCCATCGGCCCGGTGGCCGAGCCGCGCGGCGAGATGCCGGCGCCGAGCAGCGCCACGATGTGTTCCCTGTCCCAATCGCCCAGTCCAGCCTCGCTGCCGGACGTGAGCGACGGCGCATACCAGCCCAGCGTCGGAATCAGGCCGCCATCGAGCCCTTCCTTGTTGGCGCCAAACCGGTTGCGCGTGCTGTGGCAGGCGCTGCAATGTCCCAGGCCCTCGACCAGGTAGGCGCCACGATTCCACTCGACGCCGCGCGCCGGTCGCTCCTCATGCACGCCGGGCCGGAAGTACAGCAGGCGCCAGCCGGCCAGCAGCACCTGGCTGTCGTAGGGGAAGCCGAGTTCGTGCGGCCGGTTCGGCTGGCGCTGTGGCGCCAGGCTGCGGAAGTAGGCGAACAGGGCGTCCGAATCGGCGCGCGTGACCTTCGTGTAGTTCGTGTAGGGGAAGGCCGGGTAGAGCAGGCGGCCATCCCTGCCGATGCCGTTGTGCAGCGCGTTCCAGAAGTCGTCCGCGCTCCAGTCGCCGATGCCGGTTTCAGTGTCCGGCGTGAGGTTCGGTCCATAAAAACGGCCGAACGGCGTATCGAGCGCGCGGCCGCCGGCGTAGGCCACGCCGCCGCGCGCCGTGTGGCAGGCGATGCAGTCCCCGGCCCGCGCCAGGTAGGCGCCGCGTTCGATATTGGCTGGGTTCAAAGCATAGGCGGCCGGAGAACTCGATGGAATATGCTCGGCGCGCGGCCAGGCCAGCGCCACCGCGGCCACGACGAGAACGACGATAAGGAGGAGGGCAATCCGCAAGGTCTTCATCGCGCCTCCGGATCACTGCCGCAGGCCAGCGGCAAGGGACGCGCGATGGCGTCGGCCGGGCGCGGGTCAGGCGGCATCGGCTGCGCCGCCAGCCAGCCCGAAATGGCAGAGACATCCTCCAGCGACAGGCGGGCCGTGATGTCGGCCATGCAGTCCGGTGCGTGCGCGCGCCGCACCTTGTTGCGCCAGGCGCCGAACTGCGCGTTGACGTAGTCGCGCGGCAGGCCGAGCAGGCCCGGGATGTTCGGTTGCACGCCGGTCAGGCGCGCGCCGTGGCAGGCGACGCAGGCCGGGATCTTGCGCGCGGCGTCACCGTCGACCACGAGCCGGCGCCCGCGTTCGAGCGCAGCGGCCGACAAACCGGATGGTTGTGGGGGCAGCACGGTCGGCGGCAGGGCCGCGAAGTGCTGGGCGATCTCGCGCAGATAGGCGTCGGGCAGGTGGTCGACCAGGTAGGTCATCAAGGGATACTGGCGCCGGCCGTCGCGAAAGTTCAGCAGCTGGTGATACAGGTAGCCGGCCGGCTTGCCCTGCAGGCGCGGATAGAAGCTGTCGTTGACCGGGTTGCCGCGCCCATCGACCCGCGCATGACAGGTCGCGCAGGCCAGCAGGCGCTGGTCGAGGGTGTCGGGGACGGTGTGCGGCGCCGCCCTGGCCGTGCAGGCCAGCGCGCCGAGCAGGGATGCGAAGAAGAGGCGAAGGCTTCGTGATCTCATGGACTCCCACCGGCATCGAAGATGGTGAGAATGATATCGCGAATTGCCGAGCCTGACTCCCTCTTTTGGTGCGCGGGCTTCGATGCGCCTCAGGCCGGCGGATTCGCCTTCCATTGGCGGTAGATCTTCAGCGCCGCATGCGCATCGTCGGCCGCATACTGCAACTGCTTGTCCGACAGCCGGGGCAGGGCCCAGTTGGTGGTGGTGATGCGCTTGGACTTTTGCAGGCGCTGGCCGAAGAAGCGCTCGACGGCGCTCCGCGCGCCGAGCGGATTCCTTTCTCCGCGCCGGCGCAGCGCCGTCGACAGGTCGAGCACATTGCGCAGCCCGATGCCGAACTTGGACTTCAGGCGCTTGACGTCGTCGCCCAGGCCGAAACCCACCTTCAGCACGCGCTCGTCCTCGAGCACGGGCTTGAGCACGGTGACCGCCAGCGCCATGCCGGCCGGGGTCGCGGTCTGGAACAGCCAGGCCGTGTCCAGGGTCGCGAGCTGCACCAGGTGCGGCCCGGTCGAGACTTCTCCCTTGGCGAAGGTCGGCTTGGATTCGGTGTCGAAGCCGATCGCGTCGCTGGCCAGCAGGTCGGCCAGCGCCTCGCGCGCGTCCTGCTCGCTGCGCACCAGGCGCACCCGGGCCAGATCGATGCCGACGTAGGGCGGCAGATCGGGCGGCAGGTCGTCCTCGGGGATCCCGGGCTCCGCGCTCAATTCTTCGAGAATTTGGACGCCAGCGCCTGCAGTTTTTCCTGGCGCTTGCGGTTGTTTTCTTCTTCCTGTGCGGCTTCGCGTTCGGCCTTCTTGCGCTCGGCTTCCTTCTTGAAGCGCTGCTGCAGCTGTTCCTTGGCGTGCAGGCGGTGCGCTTCGGGCACTTCGGCGCCCGCGGTGCCGTCCAGGTCGTGGCGCACTTTCGCCTTTTCCATCGCGCGCAGGTAGCGCATCGAACCGGTATGGATGCCCAGGGCGGCGCGCATCACCTTCTTGTCCAGGCCGGGCATGCGGGCCAGCAGCTGCTTGTCGATGCCGATCGACAGCGGCAGGCAGTCGCGGAAGGCTGGATACTCCTGCTGGAGTTGCTTGAGCAGCGCGCGCGCCGACAGGCCCTGCGCCGGCGCGGCGGCCGGCGCTGCGGTAGCTGGCGCTTGCGGCTGCTGCGCCTCCGGAGTGGTGGCCGGATTGGCGTTCGTGTCGACGGACTCTGCAGGGGTATTGGTATTCATTGACTTCATGGTAAGAACAGGATTGCGAAGGATAGCACGGCGCTCGGGCGCGCATTGTACTAGTTCTCATTATAAATGTTGGGAAACTTATAGCAGGGGGAAGCGCCGGCGCATGAAATCGTGTATCATCCGCCTCTTGCCTTGAGTCCGGCTTGCGCCGGCGCAGACACGCCCAGCAGCTTGCACGGACGGCATGTCAGGGTGGCGCTATGTGAATTGTGTATATCCCTTATCGGATCTATCAATTATCACCAAAACTTGCATTGGGGCATAATAACCCCTTCCCCTATTCTTCTAGAAAAATAGATGCAAGCCCGTGTTAGCGGGCTTTTTTTCGTTCCGACATGCACAGCACGATTTTGAACATCGACCATCGCCTATCTGTCCGCAGCCCAGAATCGAGTTGGCGCGCGCAAAACCCGGTAAGTCGTGCTTGAAACCTGGCATGTCCGCCCCTAGGTAGGGCCACTTCCGTTCCCCCTTTCCCAGGATCCGTACGCGGGTCCCGCTGGATTATTGACTTCGCAGGCGCGCACCTCGCCTCGACTGGAGAGTTTTAAGTATGAAAAACACCGCCAAGACATTGACACTGACAGCGAAAAAAGCGCCGGCCAAGGCTTCGGCGCCGCTGGCAGTGCCGAAAACCGCGACCTCCTACTTCCTCGAAACGGAAGCGGCGGCCAAGGTGACGGTGGTCAAGACCCGTTCGCGCCTGGCCACGCTCAAGGCGCAGGCCGACGCCATCCTGGCCGCCGGCGGCCCGGTGGCGGCCGAGCCGGTCGCTGCGCCAGTCGTGGAAGAGACGCCTGCAGCTGCGCCTGCCGCGGCCCCGATCGCCGCCGCGGTCGAAGAGGTGGTGGCCGAAGCCGCCGCACCGGTGCTGGCCGAATCCGCTCCTGCCGCTGCCGAAGCCGACGTGGACGCCGGCATCGACCTGGCCGCCGAATACATGCAGGCGCAGGCCAAGCCGGCCGTGGCGCCGGTCATCGTGCGCAAGCGCGGCAAGCTGGCCGCCTTGAAGGCAGCCGAGCCGGAAGTCCCGGTCGCCGCTGCTGCGCCAACCGCGGCCCCGGTGGCCCAGGCCGCCGCCGAGGAAGCGCCGAAAGTCGTGCGCACCCGCGCCGTGCGCCGTGTCGAGACCAGCCCGGCAGCCCCGGTGAGCGCCGTCGGCGCCGTCAGCAAGACCACCGACGCCGCCGCGCTGGCCGCGATCGACACCTCGGGCTACCTGCTGCCGCAGGTAAAGGTCCCGGGCCGCCGCGGCCGCAAGCCGAGCGAATTCGTGCCGGAGAACGATGAAGTCGCGGCGCTGAACGCCGTCGAGCGCGCCGAACTGAAGGCGGCCTCGAAGGCGCGCGAGCGCAAGGCCAAGGGCCTCGGCATGCTGAACGAAGCCGGTTTCTCGGAAGCCGAACTCGAAAAGCGCCGCCAGCAGCTGAAGAACCTGATCAATATGGGCAAGGAGCGCGGCTACCTGACCCATGCCGAGATCAACGACCACCTGCCGGAAAACATCATCGATCCGGAAGCGATCGAAGGCATCATCGCGACCTTCAACGACATGGGCATCGCCGTCTACGAGCGCGCCCCTGAAGCCGAAATGATGCTGCTGTCGGACCAGGCCGTGACCCCGACCAGCGAAGACGAAGTCGAGGCCGCCGCCGCGACCGCGCTGTCGACCGTCGACTCCGACTTCGGCCGCACCACCGACCCGGTCCGCATGTACATGCGTGAAATGGGCGCGGTGTCGCTGCTGACGCGCGAAGGCGAGATCGAGATCGCCAAGCGCATCGAGCAGGGCTTGAAGGACATGGTGCAGGCCATCTCGGCGTGCCCGACCACGATCTCGGAAATCATCGCGCTGTCGCACAAGATCGCCAGCGACGAGCTGAAGATCGACGACGTGGTCGATGGCTTCGTCGACCTCGAAGACACCCCGGCGCCGGCCGCATCGGTGGCGCACGCCGCCGCTGCCGCGGAAGAAGACGAAGAGGAAGAAGAAGAGGTCGAGGACGAAGAAGAAGAGGGCGAAGGCGGCAGCGCCGGCGGCGCCGCGGCCGGCTACTCGGCCGAGCAACTGGCCCAGCTGCGCAAGGGCGCGCTGGAGAAGTTCGCGCTGATCGAGCAGCAGTTCGACCTGATGGGCCACGCCTTCAAGAACGAGGGTTATGGTTCGCCGGCCTACGAAGAAGCGCAGGCCGTGATCTCGTACGAGCTGCTGGGCATCCGCTTCACCGCCAAGGTGGTCGAGAAGCTGTGCGACACGCTGCGCGGCCAGATGGACGAAGTGCGTTCGATCGAGCGCGCCGTGCTGGACATCTGCGTGAACCGCTGCGGCATGCCGCGCGCCCACTTCATCAAGGTCTTCCCGGGCAACGAGACCGACCTGCAATGGGGCGACCGCGAAGTCGACTGCGCCTATCCGTACAGCGCGGTGCTGAGCCGGAATCTGCCGGCCATTAAAGAGCTGCAGCAGCGCATGATCGACCTGCAGGCGCGCGTGGCGCTGCCGCTGGCCGACCTGCGCAAGATCAACAAGCAGATGGCGGCCGGCGAGAAGCGCGCACGCCAGGCCAAGCGCGAAATGACGGTGGCCAACCTGCGCCTGGTGATCTCGATCGCGAAGAAATACATCAACCGCGGCCTGCAATTCCTGGACCTGATCCAGGAAGGCAATATCGGCCTGCTGAAGGCGGTCGACAAGTTCGAATACCGCCGCGGTTATAAATTCTCGACCTATGCGACCTGGTGGATCCGCCAGGCGATCACGCGCTCGATCGCCGACATGGCGCGCACGATCCGCGTGCCGGTGCACATGATCGAGACGATCAACAAGATGAACCGCATCTCGCGCCAGATCATGCAGGAAACCGGCAGCGAGCCGGACCTGCCGACGCTGGCCGCCAAGATGGAAATGCCGGAGAATAAGGTTCGCGAGATCATGAAGATCGCGAAGGAACCGATTTCGATGGAAACCCCGATGGGCGAGGACGGCGATTCGCAGCTGGGCGACTTCATCGAGGACAACGCGACCCTGGCCCCGCTGGACGCCGCGCTGCACGCCTCGATGCGCAACGTGATCAAGGAAGTGCTGGACTCGCTGACCCCGCGCGAAGCGAAGGTGCTGCGCATGCGCTACGGCGTCGAGATGTCGAACGACCACACGCTGGAAGAAGTGGGCAAGCAGTTCGACGTGACCCGCGAGCGTATCCGCCAGATCGAAGCCAAGGCGATGAGCAAGCTGCGCCAGCCGTCGCGTTCGGACAAGCTCAAGACCTTCCTGCACAACCAGTAATTCACCGGTGGTGTGGATGTAAAAAAGCCGCCCGGTTTGCGCCGGGCGGCTTTTGTTTTTCGAGCGTTACGCGCTCAACCGGTGTTGCGCAACCCCGCCGCCACCCCGTTGATCGACAAATGAATCCCGCGATGCACGCGCGGATCGGCATTGTCGGCCAGCTTGCGGCGGCGATGGATCAGCTCCACCTGCAAGTGGTTCAGCGGATCGAGATAGGCGAAGCGGTTCTGGATCGAGCGCGCCAGCAGCGGGTTGCCGGCCAGCCGTTCGCTGGCGCCGGTGATCGCTTCCAGGATGCGGATCGTCTCGCCATGCTCGGCCGCGATGCGGCGGAAGATGCGCTCGCGCAGGCCGGCGTCGCTCACCAGGCCGGCGTAGCGCGAGGCGATCGCCAGGTCGGTCTTGGCCAGCACCATGTCCATGTTCGACAGCAGGGTGGCGAAGAACGGCCAGTCGCGGTACATCGCGCGCAGCTCTTCCAGTTTCGCGTCGCGGTCGGCGCCGACGTTGGCGTCGTCGAGCCAGCTCGTCACGCTCGACGCGAACCCGAACCAGCCCGGCAGCAGCAGGCGGCACTGGCCCCACGAGAAGCCCCAGGGAATCGCGCGCAGGTCTTCGATGCGGCGGGTCGACTTGCGCGAAGCGGGACGCGAGCCGAGGTTGAGTTCGGCGATCTCGGCGATCGGCGTGCCTTCGAAGAAGTAGTCGGTGAAGCCCGGCGTTTCGTACACGAGGTTGCGGTAGGCCTTGTAGGCGCGGTTCGACAGCTCGGCCATGACCGACTCGAAACGCTGCAGGCGCCCGGCGTCGACGCCGCTGGCGCCGTCTTTCACACCGTGCGGCGTCAGGCTCGCTTCCAGCGTCGCCGCCACCAGCAGCTCCAGGTTGCGGCGGCCGATCTCGGGGTTCGAGAATTTCGAGGCGATGATTTCGCCCTGTTCGGTCAGGCGGATCTGGCCGTTGACGGTGCCGGGCGGCTGGGCGCGGATCGCGTCGTAGCTCGGGCCGCCGCCGCGGCCGACGGTGCCGCCGCGGCCGTGGAACAGGCGCAGCTTCACCTGGCGCTGCGCGAACACCTCGACCAGTTTCAACTCGGCCTGGTACAGCTCCCAGTTCGAGGTCAGGAAGCCGCCGTCCTTGTTCGAGTCGGAGTAGCCGAGCATGACTTCCTGCAGGCGGCCCTGTTTCTCGATGATGCCGGCCACCAGCGGAATCGCCATCCATTCGTCCATGATGCCGGCGGCGCGCTGCAGGTCGGGGATGGTTTCGAACAGCGGGATCACCATCACGTCACTGAGCCCCGCGCTCACCCGCATCAGCCCCGTCTCCTTCTGCAGCAGCAGCACTTCGAGCAGGTCGGACACGGTCTCGGTGTGCGAGATGATGTAGTTGCGGATCGCGCGCGGGCCGTAGCGCAGGCGGATCTCGCGCGCGCAACGCAAAATCGCCAGCTCGGAATTGGTCTCGTCGCCATAGCTTTCGTACGGCGAGAACAGGGGCCGCGGCTGCGCCAGCTCGCGCAGGATGAGCGCGCGCTTGTCCTCTTCTTCCATCCCCGCATAGTCGGCTTCGACGCCGGCGCGCGCGAACAGCTCGGCCAGCACGCGCTCGTGGATGTCCGAACTCTGGCGCATGTCGAGCGAGGCCAGATGGAAGCCGAAGATGCGCGCGGCGCGCAGCAGGCCGGCCAGGCGCGGCTGGATCAGCATGGCGCCGTGGTTCTGGCGCAGCGAGTCGGCCAGCACCTCGAGGTCGGCCGCGAACAGTTCCGGGTCGAGATAGGGCGCGGCATGGCCGACTTCCTTGCGCAGGATGTGGCCCACGCCCAGCTCGCGCGCGGTGGCGGCCAGGCGCGCATAGATGCCGATCAGGGCGCGGCGGTAGGGTTCGTCGCTGCGGTGCGGCGAGGCGTCGGGCGAGGCGTCGGCCAGCTGTTCCAGCGCCGGCGACACCTTGACCAGCAGGGTGGAGGCCGACAGCTCGGCGCCCAGCGCGTGCACCTCGTCGAGGTAGAAGTCGAGGATGGTGGTCGACTGGCGCGTCAGCGCGTGGCGCATGGTGTCGGCGTTGACGTTCGGGTTGCCGTCGCGGTCGCCGCCGATCCAGCTGCCCATCTGCAGGAACGAGGCGTGGGCGGCGGCGGCCGACCCATCGCCGCCATACTGTTCGGCGAGCTCGAGTTCAATGTCGTCGTACAGGGCCGGGACTTCGCGCAGGAAGGTGATGCGGTAGTAGGACAGGGCGTTCTCGATCTCGTCGGCCACGGTCAGCTTGGAGTAGCGCAGCATGCGCGTCTGCCACAGGGTGGCGATGCGGGCGTGCAGCAGCTGCTCGTTGCGGCGGCGTTCCTTCGGCGTCTGCGGCGCGTCGCGCTCGGCCAGCAGGCGCGCGATGTCGTGCTCGGCGTCGAGGATGCTCTTGCGCTGGACTTCGGTCGGGTGCGCGGTCAGCACCGGCGAGATCAGGGCGTCGCGGAAGAACGCGTCCACGGTATCGCGCCCGATGCCCGCCTCGGCCAGCTTGCCCAGCGCGTAGCCGATGCTGCCCGAGCGCGGCGCCGAACCTTGCAACAGGTGCGCGCGGCGGCGCCGGTTGTGGTGCTGGTCTTCGGCGATATTGGCCAGGTGCGAGAAGTACGAGAAGGCGCGCACCACCGAAATCGTCTGGTCGCGGGTGAGCTTGTGCAGCAGGGTGGCCAGCTCTTCGCCGGCGTCCGGATCGTCGTCGCGGCGGAAGCGCACCGCGGTTTGGCGGATGGTTTCCACGATGTCGAACACCGCGTCGCCTTCCTGGTCGCGCAGCACGTCGCCCAGCAGGCGTCCGAGCAGGCGGATGTCTTCTTTGAGCGGCGCGTCCTTGTCGGCGCCGGCTTGTACTACGGGTGCAGCAGGATTGTCCATGTCGACCACAAGTAATAGATTGTGCGATGGCGGTGGGCCATGATCTGCAAGATGCCCCCATGATAAAATTTATGATCTTATGCAGGGAGCGGCTACTGGCATCGTCCGGGTCGGCCCAATGACAGTGAAAGAACTCGAGTGTTAAACGCTATACAGCAGGAATCCAACGTGACGCCCCAGGCGCCAGCCAAATTGATTATCGCATCCCGCGAGAGCCGCCTCGCCATGTGGCAGGCGGAGCACGTGCGCGACCGGCTCGCCGCATTATATCCAGAATGTAGCGTCGAAATTCTCGGAATGACAACACGCGGCGACCAGATCCTCGACCGCACCCTGTCCAAGGTCGGCGGCAAGGGCCTGTTCGTCAAGGAACTCGAGGTCGCGATGGCCGAAGGCCGCGCCGACCTGGCCGTGCATTCGCTCAAGGACGTGCCGATGGAGCTGCCCGAAGGCTTCGAGCTGGCTGCCGTGCTCGAGCGCGAAGACCCGCGCGACGCCTTCGTCTCGAACGACTACGCCAGCCTGGATGAGCTGCCGCCCGGCGCCGTGGTCGGCACCAGCAGCCTGCGCCGCCAGTCGCTGATCGCGGCGCGCTACCCGCACCTGGTGATCCAGCCGCTGCGCGGCAACCTCGACACCCGGCTGGCGAAGCTCGATCGCGGCGATTATGCAGCGATCATCCTGGCCGCCGCGGGCCTCAAGCGCCTGGGGCTGCCGCAGCGCATCAAGGCCTTGCTCGAGCCCGAGCTGAGCCTGCCGGCGGCCGGCCAGGGCGCGATGGCGATCGAGATCCTGAGCGGCGCACGCAGCGACGGCGTCGACCTGCGCGCCGTGCTGGCCCCGCTCAACCACGTCGAAACCGCCCAGGCGGTGCTGGCCGAGCGCAAGGTGTCGCGCATCTTCGGCGGCAGCTGCCAGATCCCGCTGGCGGCCTACGCCACCGTGCAGGACGGCCAGATGCGCCTGCGCGCCATGGTCGCGACCCCGGACGGCAAGCGCAGCGCGCACGCCGAGGTGGCGGGCGCCGCCGGGCAGCCGGAATACCTGGGAGAGCAGGTGTCCGAGCTGCTGGCGCAGCAGGACGCCAGCGCGATCCTGGCCGCCTGCCGCTTGGACGCGGCCGAGGATGCCTGAACTGGAGCCAGGAGTGAGCGAGCGCGTGGTCGTGGTCACCCGGCCGCGCGCCCAGGCCGATGGCCTGGCAGAGGCGCTGCGGGCGCTCGGCCGCACGGCCGAGGTCTTGCCGCTGCTCGAGATCGCCCCGGTCGACGATCCGGCGCCGCTGCGTGCGGCGCTGGCCGCCCTGCATGAGTATGCGCTGGCGGTGTTCGTCTCGCCGAATGCGGTCGATGGGGCGTTTGCCCACCTGGAGGCATGGCCGCCGGCCGTGCCGCTGGCGGTCGTGGGCGAGGGCAGCCGCGCCGCGCTGGCGCGCCATGGCGTGGCGGCGCCCGCCCATACGATCCACAGTCCGCTCGACCCCGCCCACGCCGATTCGGAACACCTGCTCCAGAGCCTGGACCTGTCCCTGTTTGCCGGCCGGCGCGTGCTGATCGTGCGCGGCGACGGCGGACGCGAGCTGCTGGCCGACGCCCTGCGCGCGGCCGGCGCCACGGTCGAGGCGGTGGCGGCCTACCGCCGCGCCACCCCTGTATTGACGGACGAGCTGGGCGCACGATTGCGCGCCTTGCTGGCGCAGCCAAACGACTGGATAATCACGAGCTCGGAAGCCTTGCGCGGCCTGGCCGGCCTGGTGGCGGCGCTGGGGCCGCCGCAGTTCCAGGCACAGTACCAGGAACGGTTCGAGCGGCAGCGCCTGGTGGTGCCCCATGCGCGGATTGCCGAGACGGCGCATGCGCTGGGCCTGCGCCAGGTGACCCTGACGGGATCCGGAGATGCCCGCATACTAGCAGCGTTACAATCACAATAATGAACGAATTGCCGAACAATCCAGATCAGCCGCAGGCCAATGTGCCCGCACCGAGTCTCCACAAGCCCGAGGGCGTCCAGAGCGGCGTGCCGGAGGGCGCGGCCGGCGGCGCCGGCATGCCCCCTCCGGGCGGCACGCCACCGGCGGGTGGCGTGCCCCCGGCCGGAGGCGTGCCCGTCCTGCCGCGCATGGGCGAGCCGGGCGGCCCGGGCCTGTTCGACCGCCTGGCGCGCCCGCTGCCGCTGGCCGTGATCGCGCTGGCCGTGCTGCTGGCGCTGCAGACGTATTCGTCGCACAACCGCATCAACGCGCTGCGCCAGGACATGGCGCGCAGCCTCCAGAAGGGCAATGCGGTCAATGCCGAGACGGCGGCGCTGGCGCGCGACGTGGCGGACCAGTCGAAGGAGCTCCAGATCAAGGTCGGCGTGCTCGAAAGCCGCCAGAGCGAGGCCCAGAGCCAGCAGGTGGCGCTCGAGCAACTCTATAAAGACCTGTCGCAGAACCGCGACGAGTGGGCGCTGACCGAGATCGAGCAGGTGCTGTCGACCGCCAGCCAGCAGCTGCAACTGGCCGGCAACGTGCAGGGCGCCCTGATCGCGCTGCAGAACGCCGACCGCGCGGTGTCGCGCTCCGATACTCCGCAGTTCCTCACCATCCGGCGCGCCATCGCGGGCGACATCGAGAAGCTCAAGGCCTTGCCGGCGGTGGACCTGGCCGGCGTCGCCGTGCGCCTCGACCACGTGATCGGGCAGGTCGATTCGCTGCCGATGCTGTCGAGCGAAAAGCCGCTGCTGCCGGTGGCGCCGGTGCGCGCCGCGCGCAAGGGCGAGGCGGCTGTCTCCGCAGCCGGCGCCGGAGCGAATGCGGCGGGCGCCGATGCGGCGCAGCCGCTGGGCGTGGGCCAGCGCATGCTCCAGACCTGGACCTTGTGGAGCCAGGAGATGTGGGACGACGTGCGCCAGCTGATCCGGGTGCGCAGCGTCGAGTCGCCCGAGGCGCTGATGCTGTCGCCGAGCGAGTCGTTCTTCGTGCGCGAGAACCTCAAGCTGCGCCTGCTGAACGCGCGCCTGGCGCTGTTGTCGCGCAACGAAGCGACCTTCCGCGACGACCTGGCCACGGCCCAGGCCATGCTGCTCAAGTATTTCGACACGCGCGCGCGCGTGACGCAGTCAAGCCAGGCCGCGCTGCGCCAGGTCCAGGCCAACAACCTGACGATCGAGATGCCGACGCTGGCCGACAGCCTGAACGCCGTGCGCAACTACAAAGCGAAACAATAAGCTATGCGTTTACTTCTCTGGTTAGTCGCGCTGATGGCCGCCGCCATCGGCATCGCCGTGACGGCGCGCTTCAATCCGGGCAATGTGGTGCTGTTCTATCCGCCGCACCGGATCGACATGTCGCTCAACCTGTTCGTGGTGCTGCTGGTGGCGTCCTTCCTGGCGCTCTACGGCCTGGTGCGCGCCATCAACGCCACCCTCAGGATGCCGCAGCGCGTGGCCGCCTATCGTCAGCGCCGCGCCGAACGCGAAGGCAACAAGGGCATGCGCGACGCGCTCAAGGCCCTGTTCGAAGGCCGCTTCGGCCACGCCGAGAAAGCCGCGATGCGCGCCGCCGAGCTGCCCGAGAACGCCGGCCTGGCGGCCCTGATCGGCGCGCGCGCCGCGCACCGCATGCGCGAGCCGGCGCGGCGCGACGCCTGGCTGGCCGGGATCGCCCACGACAACACCCTCAAGACCGCGCGCCTGATGACGGTCACCGAACTGCTGGTCGACGACCACCAGCCCGAAGCCGCGCTCGAAGCGGTCGCCGAACTCAATGCCAGCGGCCAGCGCCACATCCACGCGCTGCAGTGGGCGATGAAGGCCAACCAGCAGGCGCGCAACTGGCCCGAGGTGCTGCGCCTGGTGCGCATCCTCGACAAACGCCGCGCGCTGCATCCGGCCCTGTCGAGCCGCCTGCGCGAGCTGTCGTACGAGGCGCTGCTGGGCGGCGACGGGCACGACGCCGAATCGCTGCGCCGCATCTGGGCCACGGTGCCGGCGCCAGACCGCACCGTGCCTTATATCGCGGCGCGCGCGGCCAGCGCCTTCAATGCGCGCGGCCTGCACGACGAGGCGCGCGCGATCGCCGAAGAGTCGCTCAAGGCCGGCTGGGACGAGCGCGTGGTGCGCGCCTACCGCGACGCCGCCAGCCCGTTCGGATCGCCTTCACTGCTGGCCCAGATCGAGGCCTGCGAATCCTGGCGCCGCGAGCGCCCGACGGACGCCGAGCTGGCCCTGACCCTCGGCTCGCTGTGCCTGAAGCAGAAATTGTGGGGCAAGGCCCAGCGCTACCTGGAGCAGGCGCTGTCGGACGCCCTTGATGCGTCGATGGTGCGCGAGGCGCACCTCAAGCTGGCGCAAATGCACGAGGCGCTGGGGCAGGAGCAGGAGGCGGCGAGCCATTACCGGCAGTGCGCCCTGGCCAGCGTCCTGTAGCGACCGGCCGGCAGCTGGCCGTTGCAGCGGGCCCGCCGCCGCTCTGGCGGGCCACGCTGGATCACAACAGGTCGATGCTCGTGTTGATGGCCCCGACGATGGCGATGCTCTCTTCCGTTTCCGCCACGTTCAGCAGCACCTGGCCGCGATCGTAGACGCCGTTTTGCAGTTGTTCCAGCAACAGCGTCTTCTCTTCGGACGACGGCGCGCGGTTGAGCGCCGTCGCATACAGCTGGTCGACGAAGGCGGCGTCGCTGCCGTGTCCGGCCAGTCCCTGGGCTTCGGCCGACACGACGAAAGCGTCGGCGATGGCGCCCAGCGACGCGCCGTCCTCATGGCGTTCGAGCCAGAAGTTCAGGCCGCCCTCATCCGGCGCGCGGCCGAACATGGCATGGTACATCCGCGCCAGCACCGCGACGTCGCTGTGGTTGAAGTCGACGTCGAGCGAGGAAGCCAGCTTCTCGGCCGAGTTCACGAAGCCCAGCGCGACCGTGGCGCGGTCGACGCCGTCCGCCAGCAGGTCGGTCCAGAAAGCGCTTTCCGACGCCGCCGCCGTGCGGCCCAGCACGGACTGGTACAGGCCGGCGACGAAGGCGTCGTCATCGGCCCGGCCCATTGCCTGGGCGGCTTCGGGCGAATCGATGATGGCGGCGGCGATCTGCTGCAGCGAGGCTCCGCGCACTTGCACGTCCTGCCACCACGCGATTTCGGCCGCCGAGGCCTGGCGGCCCAGCACGCCCTCATACAGGCGCGCGAGCACGGCGTCGGTTGCCATGCTCTGGCCGCCAGTGAAGCGCAGGACTTCCACTGCCGCCACCGTGTCGATGCCATCGTTGCCCACGCGGTCCGTCATCACCAGGAGGCCATCCTTGAGGCGCAGCGAGTAGCTGTCGACGGCGCTGGAGAAGCGCGCGGTGTCGTGCCCGGCGCCACCGTCCAGGTAGTCGTTGCCTTCGCCGCCGAAGACGAGATCGTCGCCTTCGTCGCCATAGATCATGTCGTCGCCCCCACCGCTGCCGATGATGTCGTCTCCCGCGCCGCCATGCAACACGTCGTCGCCTTCACCGAGGATGATGGTCTGGCTGGCGCCGTCGCCCCAGACGTACTGCTTGCCGGCGCCGCCGGTCACGGTCGCCGCGCCGATGATCGCGGCGAAACTCGCGTGCTGCAGTTCGATGGTCGCGCCGGACGACAGTGAACGCGTGTCGATCACCAGCGCCGATTGCACGGAGCCAGCTTGCTGCGGCTGGCCGATGATGCCCAGCGGGACGTCGGCGGTGCCGCCATTGCCGCTCAGGACGAGGGTCTGCACCAGCAGCGGCGTATCGGCGTCGAGGATGTCGAGGAAGCCGCCGCCACCGCCGGTCAGCTGGTTCTGGTCATGCGAGCCGCTGGCGGTATGCGCCTGGATTTCGCGGATCAGGTCGGTGAGCGAATCGCCGGCCCGCTTGGGGGCGCCGTTGCCGATCGACTGCAGGCCGGCGCCGGTCGGCACTTGCACGGCCAGCAGGCTGCTGCCGTCCGCCGCTTTCACGAGCGGGATGTCGGCCACGTCGTTGTTGCCCACCTGTTCCTCGCGCGACGGGGTCACGATCGGCACCGTGATGACCTGGGCCACGGTGCCGTCGCTGCGCACGACGGTGCCGGTCTGCAGGGGCACGCCATCGACCGTGTTGCCGGTCGTTGGTGGATTGGTCGGCGGATTGGTTGGTGGATTGGTCGGCGGCGCCGGCGTGTTGTTGACGACCGGCGTGACCTCGATGCTGGCGGCATCGTTGCCGACCGCATCCTGGATGGCATTGGCGTCGTTCGGGGTCAGGTCGTCGTAGGCCACCGTGACCGCCTGCCCATTCTTCACGGCGCTCGACAGGGTCAGGGTGACGGTCTTGGCGCTTGCGTCGACGGTAACGCCAGTCACGGTGACGGTCTCACCCGCCACCGTTACCGTGAAGTCCCCCAGGGCGGGAGGATGCGCCGCGTCCAGTGCGCCGGCGTCGGCGAAACCCAGCACCATGCTGTTGCCGTTGACCGTGGCGGTGGTCAGGCTTGGGCCCGCGGTATCGACACGCACGGCGCCCAGCGGGGGCAGGTGGCCAGCCAGTGCCAGGTCGGCATTGTTGCCGGCGGCATCGCGAATGGCGCCACCGTTCAGCGCCAGGCCGGTGATCTCGATGCCGTCGGCGTCGTTGTCGCCGGCCTGCACGGTGTAGATGTAGGTGATGCTGTTGGCGCTCTTCGAGTCGTAGACCGCGCTGCGCGCTGCGCCGCCGATGTCGAGGCCGAGCGTGCTGGTGGTGCCGGTGACGGTCACGTTCTCGCTGAACGCGACCGTGAACGTCAGCGTTTCGCCGACCGTGTACGTCTTGTTGTCGGGCGCTGCGATCGTGCCGCTCACGACAGGCGCGGTGCCGTCCACCAGGATGTCACTGGTGGATGGCAGGTGACCGGCAAGCTCGATGACCGCGTCGTTGCCGGCGGCATCGCGGATCGTGCTGCTGCCCAGGTCGATGGCGCCGACGTCGATGCCGTTGGCGTCCAGGTCGCCCGCCTGCACGATGTAGCGGTAGGTCACCGTGTCGCCGTCGGCGGACAGGAAGGTGGCTTTGCGGGCGGTGGTGCCGATGGTCAGGCCGAGCGTGCTGCTGTCGCCGTCGACGGTGACGTTCTCGTCGAAGCTGACCACGAAGACGAGACTCTGGCCGGCCACATAGGTGCCGGGAAGAGGCGCCGTCACCGTGCCCGCGACGGCCGGCGCGGTGGTGTCGATCAGCACGTCGGCGGTGGATGGCAGGTGGTCGTCCAGCGACAGGTTGGCGTCATTGCCGGCGGCGTCGCGGATCGTCGTTCCGTTCAGGACGATGTCGCCGACTTCGATGCCATTCGCATCGGTGTCGCCCGCCCGGACGGTATAGGAATAAGTGACCGAATCGCCGACGCTCCTGACGAATTCGGCATGGCGCACGGCTTCGCCGATGTGCAGGGCGAGTTCGCTCCCTTGGCCATCGACGGTCACGTTCTCGCTGAATTTCACCGTGAAGTTCAGGACCTGGCCCGCGCGGTAGCTGCCGGCGTCGGGCACCTCGATATTGCCGGATACGGCCGGCGGGCCGCCGTCGACCAGCACGTCCGTCAGCGGCGGCACGTGTCCGGTCAGCGTCAGGTCGGCATCGTTGCCGGCGGCATCGTGAATGGTGCTGCCGTTCAGGGTCAGGCCGGTGACATTGATGCCATCGGCATCATTGTCGCTGGCCTGCACCGTGTAGCGATAGGTGACGCTGTGTCCGATCGACGAGGAATAGGTCGCGCTGCGGGAGGTGCCGCCGATGTCGAGTTCGAGCTTGCTGGCGCTGCCGGAGACGGTGACGTTCTCGTCGAAGTTGACCGTGAACTCGAGCACCTGGCCGAGCGTGTACCAGCGGTCGTCCGGCACGTCGATGCCGGTGACCGAGGGGACGGTGCCGTCCACCAGCACCTGGCTCGTAGACGGAATGTGGTCGCTCAGCGACAGGTCGGCGGCATTGCCGGCCGCATCGATGAAGGTGTCGAGGCCCGGATCGATGGCGCCGACGACGATGCCGTCTGCGTCCACGTCGCCCGCCTGTACCGTATAGCGGTAGGTCACGGTGCTGCCGTCGACGGAGTGGAAGCTGGCGTTGCGCGCGGTGCTGCCGATCGTCAGGCCGAGCGTGCTGGCGTTGCCGCTGACGGTGATGTCTTCATTGAAGGTGATCTTGAACTCGAGGATTTGGCCAGCCACGTAAGTGGCGTCGGCCGGCACCGACATATTGCCCGAGACCGACGGTGCCGTGGTGTCGACGATGACGCCGGTGGTCGGCGGGAGGCTGCCGATCAGCGACAGAGAGGCATTGTTGCCGGCCGCGTCGCGGATCGTCGTCAAGCCTGGCGTGATGCCGTCGATTGCGATGCCGTTGGCGTCGTTGTCGCCGGCTTGCACCGTGTAGGTATAGGTGATCGAGTTGGCGGTGCTCGACTCGAAGATGGCGTTGCGCGCGGTCGTGCCGATGGTCAGGCTCAGCATGCTGTCGTCGCCGTCGACGATCACGTCCTCGTCGAACGTCACGGTGAAGCTCAGGACGTCGCCTGCGCGGTAGTAGCCGTCTTCCGGCACGTCGACGGCGCTGATGGAGGGAGCGCCGCCATCGACCAGCACGCCGGTCAGCACCGGCAGGTGGCCGGTCAGCGTCAGATTGGCGTCGTTGCCGGCGTGATCGCGGATGAAGGTGTCGTTCAGCGCCAGGCCGGTGATGTCGATGCCGTCGGCATCGTTGTCACCGCTCTGCACGATGTAGCGGTAGGTGATGCTGGCGCCGTTCGAATCGTCGTAGACCGCCTGGCGGGCAACGCCGCCGACGTCCAGAGTGAGCGTGCTGACGGTGCCCGACATCACGATGTCTTCGTCGAAGGTCACCGTGAACAGCAGTTCGTCGCCCACGCTGTACCAGCGGTCGGCGGGCGCGGAGATCGTGCCGGTGATCGCGGGAGCCACGCCGTCGACGCGTACTCCGGCGGTGGCGCCCACATTGTTGAGCGTGAGGTCGGCGGGATTGTTGGCCGCATCGCGGATGGTGCTGGTGCCGAGGGACAGTCCGTTGATCGTGATGCCGTTGGCGTCGAGGTCGCCGCTTCGCACCGTGTAGCTGTAAACGATGGTTCGGTCGGTAGGCGTTGATTGGAAGGTGGCGTTGTGGGCGACGTCGCCGATGTCCAGTTCCAGGCTACTATCAGTGCCGGCGACGATGATGTCTTTGTCGAAGGTGACCGTGAACAGGAGCGTTTCGCCGATGGCATAGGTGTCGTTTTGGGGGGCCGTGACCGAACTGATGCGGGGCTCGAGCCTGTCAGAATTTCTGTGTGGAACCGGGGTCATGAAATAATCCCGAAAGGACTGTTCCATGACCGAAGTGATGACCACTAAGAAGCTCAAG